>JAFUUL010000198.1 GCA_017483805.1 Prevotella sp. | reverse complement strand
CACTCTTCACTCTTCACTCTTCACTTCAATACACCCTCCCCTTCGCCTCCAACATGATCCGTTGTGTGGCGGGCCTCGTCTGTTTCTCCGCCTGGCTCGTTGTCAGCGGTCAGGCAGGTCGCATGCGCCAGAGCGTCCACGACCACAAGGGTATGCTCGCCATGCTCTGTGCCGTCTTCTCCGGCCCTTTCATCGGCGTGGGTTTCTCGCTCATGGCCGTGCAGTATACCGCCGCTGGCATAGCCAGCACCCTGATGGCCCTCACCCCCATCATCATCCTGCTCCCCTCCCGCTGGCTCTTCCACCAGCCCATCACTCTCAAGGGCGTCATCGGTGCCGTCATCTCCGTCATCGGCGTATCCCTCTTCTTCCTGCTGTAGACCCACTCCTCGGCATTTCGTACAACAATCCCGCCAGTTCGTACAGCGGGCCCGGTTTCTCTTGGCAGGGTGGGAGAGAAGTGCTATCTTTGCATCGTCAAACCAAAAAGTTGATGTGCAAATGAAGCAGTTTTTTCTTTCCTTGATGATCGTGCTCATGAGCATGATGGCATCGACGCCCGCCAGTGCGAAAACTGACAGAAGCGACCTCCGTCAGATGGTTCCCGAAAACATCGTGGTGAAGCAGACCACACTGTTCAACGACGGTCGCACGCTGACCATCTATTACAAGAAACACGGCGAGCGGTGCGAGGTCTATTCTCCCTGCGATGCCAACGACTACAACATGAACGACGCTCATAAGATCAAGTCCACCACCTTCGAAGTGGTCGACCATGTGGAGGGCCGACTCTATCGCAAGGCTTCGGTGACCGAGGTGGCCCGAGTCATCAAGCGGGCCGTCAACCGATACCTCTGACTCGAAAAAAAGAAGCAGTTTGTTCGTTTGTCTCATTGAAAATGTGTACTTTTGCATCGTAAAAGTATGTAGTTGATGGAGTGGCTGAGAATTTCCACGAGCACCGAACTGGTGAGGGTTGCCACGGACGAGATATTGTATGTCCGTGCCGATGGCAACTACTCCGACCTTGTGCTCATCAGTGGGAGGAGCCGCAAGATGACCTTCCAGATTCATTTCTTCGATGACATCTTTCAGCAACTCCAGAATAATATGTTTGTCCGTGTCGGTCGTAGCCTGATAGTGAACAAGCGTTACATTTATGTCATCAACCTGACCGAGCAACTGCTGATTTTGTACGGAGGCAATATGCCGCAACCGGTGGAATTCTATGGGCAGCCCAGTCCGCACAGGCAGCGCGACATCACGATATCGCGCGATGCACTGAAGCAGTTGAAGGAGTCACTGGAAAACGAGAGAGGAGGCGACTATGAGTGATAAGATGCAACAGCACCCCGAGGTGCCCGTCATCGTCATCGAACATGACGAACAACCGGTGCATCAGACGATGCACACCCCCCTTAGTAAGGAAAAAGGGGCAGTCATTAGCATACCTCAGCATCCCTCGGGCGGCGGAAAGTGGCGCTGGTGGCTGCTGGCAGGCACGCTGGTCGTTGTATTCTTGCTCCTTCTGGCAGGCCTCATTGCAGGCCTCAAACTCTACCGCTACAACAACATCGGCGTCCCCATCTCCACCACCCCTGAGCAGAACATTGCCAAACTGCAGCAGCCCCTGCGGGCCGAGACGTCCGAAGTCATCCTCACGACCGACACCGTGCTGGGCGTCCCCCTCGACTTCTATGCCCTCCACGGCCTGAAGGCCAGCATACAGTTCGAAGAGCCCGACCTCGCTGACGAGTCCGTCTATCTCTACACCCGCTGTGCCGACCACACGGCCGACGGCCAGTATCTGGGCTCTCTCGTGGCCGAAGGTCAGGAGCGGCAGAGCGACTGTTCACGTCTGGGCTATATGGGTATGGCCGACGGCCGCATGGTCATCGGCATCTCTCGCAGTGATGCCGTGAAGGACTATGTCCAGGAGCGTGGCGGTTCCTTCTTCCGTCAGTTCATCCTCGTGAGCAATGGTGTCCTGCCGCCCCGTTTCTATCTGCACGGCAAGGTGGAGCGTCGCGCCATCGGTCGCAAGGACGACACCCTGTATTACGTAGCCACCCGTCATCGCGAGACCCTCTGGGACTTCGCCGATGCCCTCCGCGAATACGGCTTCGTCGATGCCATCTACATCACTGGTGGCAACAGTTACAGTTACTACCGCACCGCCGACGGCCGTCGTCACGACATCGGCGATCCCTCCGACTACCCCCACCTCGATTGGCCCGGCACCGTCCCCTGGCTGGTGTTTAGGAAACTTGGTATCAACGATGGGGGTATCGGGAAATCCCGAACTTCTCTTTAATGAGGGTGTGTCAAAATAGGCACATCCTCTTTTTTTATCACAAAGCCCCGACTTTCTCAAGCCAGGGCTTTGCTATGTCCAAAAATATTT
>JAFUUL010000096.1 GCA_017483805.1 Prevotella sp. | reverse complement strand
TGCAGAGCCGCTCGAGGTCACTTGCCACTTGCCGTCGCTGGTGTGCACGGTAATATAGCAATCGTCGGGTACCAATGCACACTCGTTAGGCCGGAAATACGGTTGCAGTTGAGACCACTTTGTGTTGGCTATCTGCGACCAACCTAATGTGTTGGGGGTGTAGACGGCAGTGGTGCCACTCTTTTCTACGTCGTAACCCGTAGAGAACACCCACTTGGCCACCTCCGTCTGAGCAGCAGTGGCCGTCATTGCACACAAGAGCAGTGTCAGTATGGCCAACACCGCTTTCTTCATTCTTGTCATGTTTCTTTGCTTCATATCTTTACAGTTTTGCGCTGCAAAGGTATGGCAAATAAGTCTGCAAGGAGGGCAAATTCGTACATTTGAATGGGGAAAATCATACATAAACGCAATTTTCCCCCGTCTGGAATTGCCTAAAACGAACTACATGATTTGCGAGATTTCCTTCAGGTCGTCCACCTCCTTCAGGCTGTCGATGATGGCCTTCACGTCGTCGCGGTCGTGAACACGCAGTTCGATGGAGCCGTCGAAGATGCCGTCCTCAGTGGTGAAGGTTAGTTTGCGGATGTCGACGCTCATCTGGTTGGAGATGACTCGCGTCACATCGTTCACCATGCCGCGGCGGTCGATGCCTCCCAGACGGATGGTTGCATCGAAGAAGAGTTTCTTGTGCATGTCCCACTTCACGTCGAGGATGCGATTGCCATAACTGGCCTTCAGTTTGTTGGCCACAGGACAGGTGCGCTTGTGGATCTCTATGCGGTTGTAGTTGTCGATATAGCCCAGTGTGTCGTCACCGGGGATGGGGTGGCAGCATGAGGGGAATAGGTACTGGTGGATGTTGTCCTCATTGATATAGATGGGCTTCTTGCGGTTGAACTTCTCCGGCACGATGAAGAGGTCGGCCTGCTCGGGTTTCTCTTCTTTCTTGGCCTTGACGAAGGGCACGAACTTGCGCCAGCCGCCACTGTTTTCGCTCTTTTTCTTGTTCTTTCCCTTCAGTTCGTCGACATCCTTCTCGCCCAAGATGATATGCTTCTCACCTAACGACTGATAGAACTCCTCACGACGGCTCACATCATGGAATTTGGCCAGTTGGTCAACAATGGCCGGTGTCTGCTCGAAGCCGTTCTTCTGAAGCCAAGCCGCCAGCAACTCCTCGCCAGCCTTCTGCTGGTCGCGGCTGAGGCGGCGCAGGATGGCCTGAATCTTGGCCTTGGCCTTGGCCGTGCATACAAAGTTGATCCACGAGGGCTGCACGTGGTGCGACTTAGAGGTGAGAATCTCCACCTGGTCGCCACTCTGCAGACGGTGGCTGAGGGGCACCAACTTGTGGTTGACCTTGGCGCCGATGCAGTGGGAGCCCAGGAAGGTGTGGATGGAGAAGGCGAAGTCGAGCACCGTACAGTCGGCCGGCATCGTCTTGATCTCGCCCTTCGGCGTAAACACAAATATCTCGCTGGCAAAGAGGTTGAGTTTGATGGCATCGAGGAAGTCCATCGCGTCGGGCTGCGGATCGTCGAGAATCTCCTTGATGGTGCGCAGCCACTGGTTCAGTTCGCCCTCGTCCTCGGTATAGTCACCGTCCTTGTATCTCCAGTGGGCAGCCAGACCCTGCTCGGCAATCTCGTTCATGCGGTCGGAGCGTATCTGCACCTCAATCCATTGGCCCTGTTTCGACATCAGGGTGACGTGCAGGGCCTGATAGCCGTTGGCCTTGGGATGGTTCAGCCAGTCGCGGGTACGGTCGGGATGGGTCTTGTATATCTTTGCCAGCGCCACGTAGATGTTGAAGCACTCGTTGACTTCCTCCTCCCGCACCTTGGGCGTAAAAATGATGCGGACGGCCAGGATGTCGTAGATCTCGTCGAAGGTGACGTGCTTATTCTGCATCTTGCTCCAGATGGAGTAAGGTGTCTTCACCCTCGCCTTGATGTCGTATTTGAAGCCCATCTTGTCGAGCGCCTCACGAATGGGTTTCGTAAACTGGGCGAACGACTGCTGACGCGAGGCATTCGTGGCCTCCAGTTTCTTGTCGATAGCGGCATACTCCTCAGGATGCTCGAACTTGAAACTGAGGTTCTCCAGTTCCGACTTGATCTTGTAGAGACCCAGTCGGTGAGCCAGCGGAGCATAGAGGTAGAGCGTCTCGCCGGCAATCTTGTACTGCTTGTTGGCGGGCTGGGAGTCGAGGGTGCGCATATTGTGCAGACGGTCGGCAATCTTGATGAGGATGACACGGATGTCCTCGCTCATCGTGAGCAGCAGTTTCTTGAAGTTCTCAGCCTGCGCCGAAGCCTGCTCGCCGAAGATGCCGCCGCTGATCTTGGTCAGGCCGTCGACAATCTGCGCGATCTTGGGGCCGAACATATTCTCGATATCCTCGACAGTGTAGTCGGTGTCCTCCACCACATCGTGGAGCAGGGCCGAACAGATGCTGGTAGACCCCAGGCCGATATCTTCGCAGACAATCTGCGCCACAGCGATGGGGTGCATGATGTAAGGCTCGCCCGACAGACGGCGCACGCCTTTGTGGGCCTGCCTTGCAAAATTGAACGCCTTGGCAATCAGGTCCACCTTCTTACGATGACGCGAGGCCAGATAGTCGGCAATCAACTTGTCATAGGCCGCACTGATCATTCTCTCATCAGCCTCTTCACGCAATCTCAACTCTTCCTCCATATAGTGTCCTCCCTATACCTTATTATATATATTAGCGCACCCTGAGTTTTTTGCCGGCACGGATGCTGTTGCCACGCAGACCGTTCAGGCGACGGATATTATTGACGGTGGTACCGTTACGACGGGCGATGGCAGAGAGCGTATCGCCACGACGCACCGTGACCCACTTGGCCTTGTCGCGTTCGCGCTTCTTTCCCTTGGCCGAAGCCACCTCGTCCTGCGGAATGTCGACAACGGTGCGTTTCTGCACGCTGCCGTTGGCGGCATAGACCGAATCCTGCAAGTCGATGAAGCGGGCCACATCGGTCACCGGCAGTCGCAAGGGCGAAAGGGCCGTATTGCCGGGCACCACATCGCGACGGTAAGAGGGGTTCAGCGCACGGAGCATCTGCAGGTCAAGACCGCAGACGGCTGTCACCTGACTGAAACTGACGTTGCGGTCGACCATCACGGTGTCGGTCTTGGCCGGCAGTTCCGAGCGCATCGGACAGATGTTGTGCTCGCAGTAATAGTTCATCACATAGTTGGCAGCAATGAAGGCAGGCACATAGCCGCGGGTCTCACGGGGCAGATAGGGATAAATCTTCCAATAGTCGGTCTCGCCGCCTGCACGACGAATGGCCTTGTTGATATTCTCCGGCCCACAGTTGTAGGCGGCAATCACCAGGTTCCAGTCGCCGAAGAGTTTATACAGGTCGCTCAGATAGTGGGCAGCGGCATAGGATGCTTTTACGGGGTCGCGACGCTCATCGACCAGCGAGTTGACGTCGAGCCCGTAGGCCTTGCCCGTGGGCAGCATGAACTGCCAGAGACCGGTGGCACCGGCCCGCGAGACAGCCACAGGATTGAGGGCCGACTCGATGATGGGCAGATACTTCAGTTCGAGGGGCAACTGATAGGCATCGAGCGCCTCCTCGAAGATGGGCATATAGAAATTGGAAGCGCCCAGCATCCAACTGACCTGCCGGCGCAGCCTCACCGTATAGCGGTCGATGCAGGTCTGCACCACCTCGTTGTAGGGCATCTCCATCACCGTGGGCAGACGATGCAGGCGTTCGATGTAGACCTCACGGGGGAAGGTGGGATTCTCGTCACGCATCTGGCAGTTGTCATCGTAGGTCATATAGGTCTTCGACATATACTGGCCCATCAGGCTGTCGAGGTTATACGACATCGCCTCGGGGAAATCAATCTCCTCGTGGTTGCCCTGCGCGTCGACGACATTAATCTCATCGTCCTGGTCGTTCTCATCCACCACCTCTATCTGACCAAAGGCGGCCAGAGGCAGGAAGGCAAGCAGGCAAAATATCTTTTTCATCATAAAAATGCTCAATTCACTTAAAAGTTAATACTACAATTCACACCCAGCGAAGCCGCATAGATGGGATTGGCCGAACTGCCGTTGCCCATCACCGTGGGGCGCACCTTCATACTGAGGTCCTTGGAGATGTCGAACTCCGAGAGTTCGGCATCCACGTAGGCATCAACCACCGATATGGCATAGACGCCCACCATCACAAAGAAACTCAGGTCGCGCCATCGGCGGTATTTGTCCTTACGCTTCTTGAAGAGGGTCTTATAGCGCTCCTCGTTGGCCGGTGTGATCTGGCGTCCCAGATGCAGGAACTGGTTGTAACTGGCCGTACCCGGGTCGTCGTCCATCAGGTCGAGATAGGCCTGGGCATAGTCCTTATACATCATGTTATTCCAGCGCATGGCGTAGACACATCCCAGGAATCCGCCATAGACGATGGGCAGTTTCCAGTATTTGCGGTTATAGATCTGTCCGCCGCCTGGAATCACCAGTGCCAGCCAGAGGGCCTTCTGCGGATCGGGGCGCCAGGTATCCCAGTCGCGTGCCTCCTTTGCAGGCAGCGCGGTCTGCTCTGACAGAAACGGCACCTCATTCAGCGTATCCAGCCCGATGTCCACCCTGGCACTGTCGGTGATCAGTTGGTTGTACAGCGAGTCGATGGCCTGAACGATCGAGTCAGACTTCTCCGTCTGGGCCGAGGCACTGCCCCACCCCAGCATCATCACCGACGCCAAGACAGCCCATAGTCGCATCATCCTACTCACCCGTGCCTTCTATCAGGTTCATGATACGCTTCAGGTCCTCACCGCTGGTGAAGGGGATGCTGATCCTGCCCTTGCCATTGGCCGTGCAGGTCAACTGCACCTTGGCCTGCAGACGAGCGGCCAGACGCTGCTTTGCCTCGTTGAACTCCTTCGGCACCTGCGTCTTCGATGCGATGGTCTTGTTGGCCGACTGCACATTCTCGCCGTTTTTCAGCATCTGCACCATCTCCTCGACCTTGCGCACCGAGTACTGATTCTTCTGCACCTCCTTAAACAACTTGAGTTGCATCGAGGGCGAGTCGAGCGACAGCAGGGCACGGGCGTGACCCATGTCGATCTCGCGGTTCTTCAGTGCCATCTGAATCTGGGCGGGCAACTTCAGCAGACGCATATAGTTGGTCACGGCAGTGCGGCTCTTGCCCACACGCTCCGAGATCTTCTCCTGCGTCATACCGCTGGTCTCGGCCAGATGCTCGTAGGCCAGGGCTATCTCGATGGCATTCAGGTCCTCGCGCTGGATGTTTTCCACCAGGGCCAGTTCCATCACGCTCTCGTCATCGGCCGTGCGGATATAGGCGGGAATGGTGGTCAGACCTGCCATCTGCGAGGCCCGCCAACGACGCTCGCCGGCAATGATCTGATAGTGGTCGGGGGCCACCTGGCGCAGGGTGATGGGGGCGATGATGCCCATATTCTGTATGCTGGAGGCCAGTTCCTCCATTGCTGTCTGGTCGAACTCGCGACGTGGCTGGTCGGGATTCGGCTCAATCTGGTCGATGGGTATCTCGTTGAGGTTCGACGAGCCTTGCGTCTTCACATCACTGGTATCGATGAGCGCATCCAGTCCGCGACCGCTGCCTATCTCGTCCAGGCCGCGGCCCAGGACGCTCTTATCATATTTCTTTCTAACAGCCATAGATCTCAATTCTCTTTGTTCTTGTTGATAATCTCCTTGGCCAGGGCCAGGTGGTTCTTCGAGCCTGTCGAGTCGGCATCGTAGAGGATGACGGGCAGGCCGTGCGACGGGCTCTCGGAGAGTTTCACGTTGCGCTGGATGACGGTCTTGAACACCAGTTCCTGGAAGTGGCGCTTCACCTCGTCGTAGATCTGGTTGGCCAGACGGAGACGCGAGTCGTACATCGTCAGCAGGAAGCCCTCTATCTCCAGTTTCGGATTGAGTTTCGACTTGATGATCTTGATGGTATTCAGCAACTTCGAGATACCCTCCAGAGCGAAATACTCACACTGCACGGGGATGATCACCGAGTCGGCTGCTGTCAGCGAGTTCACCGTAATGAGGCCCAGCGAGGGCGAGCAGTCGATCAGGATGTAGTCGTAATCGTCGCGGATGGGGTCCAGCAGTCGCTTGATCACCCTTTCGCGGTTGTCCAGGTTGAGCATCTCTATCTCGGCGCCCACCAGGTCGATGTGGCTCGGAATGATGTCCAGCCCGTCAATATCGGTTGTATAGATGGCTTCACGCACATCGGTATGGTTGATGATGCACTCATAGAGCGAGCAGTCCACCTCCTGGATGTCCACGCCCAATCCACTCGAGGCATTGGCCTGCGGGTCGGCATCGACCACCAGCACAGTTTTCTCCAGCGTAGCCAGCGAGGCAGCCAGATTGATGGTCGTCGTGGTCTTGCCCACACCACCCTTTTGATTTGCTAATGCAATAATCTTTCCCATTTCAATCTTTCTCCTTAATAATGATAATAGGGTGCAAAGATACAAAATTTCCGTGAAACCAATAGCATTCCTACCAATATTTAAGTATTTTTGAATAAAAAAGTTTTGTGTTGTGCCCGTTTCTTCGTACCTTTGCACAATATGATTACAAACGAAAGACCACTGATACTGATTTCGAATGACGACGGCTACCAGGCGAAGGGCATCAACTGTCTGGTGGAGATGGTGAAATATCTGGGCGACGTCGTGGTGTGCGCCCCAGAGGGACCGCGCTCCGGCTTTTCGTGCGCCTTCTCGGCCACCACACCGCTGACACTGACACTGAGAGAAAAGCGCGAAGGCGTGGAGATATGGTCGTCGAACGGCACGCCTGTCGACTGCGTCAAACTGGCGCTGTCGCAAATCCTCGACCGCAAGCCCGACTTGGTGCTGGGCGGTATCAACCACGGCGACAACGGTTCGGTGAACACCCACTACAGCGGCACGATGGGCGTGGTGATGGAGGGCTGCATGAAGTACATCCCCTCGGTGGCCTACTCGCTGTGCGACCACCACGAGGATGCCGACTTCGAGCCACTCCGCCCTTATATAAAGAGGTACACGGAGAAAGTGCTGCGCGAGGGACTGCCCCTGGGCGTCTGTCTGAACATCAACTTCCCGCTGGCCCCGACGTTCGCTGGCGTCAAGGTGTGCCGCATGGCTCAGGGCACCTGGTCGAACGAGGTCACCCGCTGCCATCATCCACGCGGCTACGACTACTTCTGGATGGTGGGGCACTACCAGAACGACGAGCCGGAACAGACCGACACCGACAACTGGGCACTGACCCACGGCTACGTGGCCATCACCCCCACCCTGGCCGATGTGACTGCCCACGAGTTTATGAACCAGAAGGCAGACTGGGAGCAATAATTATCATTGACGATGAAGTACTATCTCATAGCCGGCGAGGCCAGCGGCGACCTGCACGCATCGAGACTGATGCATGCCCTGAAGGAGGCCGACACAGAGGCTGAGTTCCGCTTCTACGGCGGCGACCTGATGGCGGCTACCGGCGGTACGCTGGTGAAGCACTATCGTGAACTGGCCTATATGGGCTTCATCCCTGTATTGCTGCACCTGCCTACTATTCTCAAGAACATGAAGCGAGCCAAGCAGGACATCCTGCAGTGGCGACCCGACGTGGTCATTCTGGTGGATTATCCCGGCTTCAATCTCGATATTGCAAAGTTCGTGCACAAGCAGGGCATCTGTCCCGTCTACTACTACATCTCGCCGAAGATATGGGCATGGAAGGAGTACCGCATCAAGCGCATCAAGCGCGACGTGGACGAACTTTTCTCCATCCTGCCCTTCGAAGTGCCCTTCTTCGAACAGAAGCACCACTACCCCATCCACTATGTGGGCAATCCCACGGTGGAAGAGGTGGATGCCTTCAAGGATACATGGCATATGGAGCGCGACCTGTTCTACCACCACAACTGTATCTCAGAAGAGAAACCTATCCTGGCACTGCTCTGCGGCAGCCGCAAGCAGGAGATTAAGGACAACCTGCCCACCATGCTCGAGGTGGCCGACCGGTATCACGAGCAGTACACCATCGTGGTGGCCGGTGCGCCAGCCATCGACCGCGACTACTATCAGCCCTTCCTCGCCGGCCATCAGGCTCAACTCATTCACGGCCAGACCTACGGACTGCTGTGCGAGGCCCGTGCCGCCCTGGTCACCAGCGGAACGGCCACACTGGAGACGGCCCTCTTCGGCGTGCCCCAGGTGGTGTGCTATGAGACGCCCCTGCCCCGCCTTATCGGTTGGCTGCGCAAGAAAGTGCTGAGTGTGAAGTATATCTCGCTGGTCAACCTGATTGCCGACCGCGAAGTGGTAAGGGAATTGGTGGCCGACACATTCACGCCAGAGAACATCCGCCGCGAACTGGAGGCTATCCTATCTGGCCCTGCCCGCCAGCAGATGCTGGAAGGCTACGAAGAAGTAGAAAGGCGTCTGGGAAAAGAGAAGGCGCCGAGGAACGCCGCCCGCATCATGACAAAACTTCTGAGGCAGCACTGATCAGCCCACCTTCATGCAGAGCAGCGTCAAGTCGTCGTTGGGCTCTGCGCCGTTGCGAAAGGTTTCCACCTCTTTCATCAGGAAGTCATCCACCTGCTTGGCACTGGCAAAGCGGTTGTTACGAAGAATGTCCAACAAACGCTCCTCACCGAACTGCTCCTGATGCGGGTTCTCGGCTTCAGTCAGTCCATCGGAGTAAATCACCAGCGGATGGTTCTTGATGCTCTCTATCTCCTCACCGACAAAATCCAGACCGGGCCACAGACCGATGGGCGCATTCGGCTCCATCTCGAGGAACCGGGCGGCCTTCTTGTCATCCGACTCAAATCGATCCAGCAGCACGGGCGGGTTGTGGCCGGCATTGCAGAAATTGAGATGGTCCGTCTTCAAGTCGACCATGCCGAGGAACATGGTGACAAACATACCCTGCTCGTTGTCCTCGGTCAGGGCCGTATTCATGCGGGTGATGATTTCTGCCGGCATCATACGCTGGGCGGCAAGCGTGCGGAACAAGCGAGTGGCCTGAGCCATGAAGAGTGAGGCCGGCACACCCTTGCCGCTGACGTCGCCCACGCAGACATAGAGCAGGTCGCCCTCCAGCAGATAACCATACAGGTCGCCGCCCACCTCCTTGGCCGTCGTCATCGAAGCATGGATATCCAGGCCCTCACGCTCCGGGAAGAGATGGGGCACCATAGACATCTGGATGTCGCGGGCGATGCGCAGTTCGCTCTCAATGCGCTCCTTCACAGCCGTCGTGCGCTCCAATTCGTCGTAGGCCGCCTGCAGTTGGTTGTGGGCATCCTCCAGTCGACCGTGGGCATGGCGCAAGCGCTGGGCCGAACGGTGGCGGAAGTAGATGAAGACAGAGAAGAACACGATGACCAGAGCCAGGGCTATCAGCGAACTGACAAGCCGCTGACGGGCCAGTCCAGCCTGCTGCTGGGCTATCTGCGCTTCCTTCTGCTGGGTCTCGTAGATGGTGGCCAGTTCGGCCGTATCGTCATTCTTGTTTTTCACGATGGCACTGTCGAGGACGTCGCAAAGGCGAAGGCCGAAGGCCAAAGCCGAGTCGCGGCGCTGAGCCCCGATGTTGGCACGCAGTTTCGGAACGAGATAGAGTTGAACATTATCGAGCGTGAGGTCCATGCCCCACTCGTCGAGCATCTGGTCCAGATAGCGGTAGTTGTCTGCCGCCTCGCTGTAGCGATGGGCAGCCAGCAGATAGTCGTTGGCATAGATGCGGCCGGCACTCGTCTTGGCATAGTCGGACTTCATGAAGCGCTGGTAGGCCTGAGCCGCCTTGTCCACGCTGTCCAGTCCCTGCATGGCCACGGCACGCATAATCTCGATGCGGGCCTGATACTCATCGAAGTATTCGGTGCGGGCGTCGGGCTTTTCGGCATACTTGCCCAGCAGCATCTCCGTGCGGTCAATCCAATAGAGCGACTCGTCCAGCCGACGGGTGTTGATGTAGGCCTGACTGGTGTAGACAGTACCGATGACGGCCTCCTGGAAGCCGCGGCCGGTCGAGTCGGTCGACCAGCGGTTGATGTAGTGCTGACGGGCAGTGTAGAAACTCTCCTGAGCCTCGGCGCCGCGCCCCAGGTTCAACTGGCAGCAGCCGATGTTGTTGAGCAGGATGGCAAAGTCGATGTCGGAACCATAGCCGCCCGCTTCCATCTTGGCGACGGCAGGCATGGCCACCTGCAGCGATCCCTCGTAGTCGCCCTTGATGAGCAGCAGTTCCGACAGGCGCCGGGCAGCCTTGGTATAACTCAACTGGTCGGCCTCAGTGTTCACCTCGCACTCCAGAGCCTTCTTGTAGTAGAACTCTGCCGTGCGATACTGGTTCTGACGATAGTAGGCCACGCCGCGCCAGCGGTTGGCGTCGAGCGTTGTGATGCTGCCCACCTGCTCGAAACTGTCGGTCAGTTCCAGCATACGGGCATAGTCCTTCATGGTGCCTGCATCGAAGATCAAACTGTCAGCGTGGGTGGAGCGAAGTTTAGTGACCGGCGTCTTGGCGTCATCACACGAGACGATGCCTGCCATCAGCAGTGCAGCAGCCATCATGCCCGTCAGAAATCTTGCCAGTCTCTTCATACCTTAATTAATATTATCGCCTGCAAAGATAAGCATTTTTCACGAAACTCAATCGTTTTTTGCTAATTTATTTTTACGTTCTTGCCAAATCTCTACCGAATTGATGATATTTTGCCACAAAATGTAACATCCCGGCCCCACACTCGAGAGGGGATTCAGATAGGTGACGCCAAGCCAGATGGCAAAGGCGGTATTCTTCTGCCCCAGCGCCTGACCGGCCTCCTGGGTGCGGTTGAAATAGTGACCGATGAAGCGGCCTACGGCAAACTGGATGACGCAGAGCACCAGTCCCAGCAGGGCGATGGCCGTGAGCAGCCAGATGGAGGCCTCGGCGTGCACGATGTTCTTCACCGTGGTGCCAGTCACAATCATCAGCGAACAGCCCCAGAGGTAGAACGACAGGTCGCGCACGGAGATGATTTTCCTGTGCAGACGGTGCATATAGTGCTTCACGATGTAGGCCAGCAGCATGGGCACCACCAACAGCGTCACCACCTGATAGAGTATCTTCCAAAAGGCTGCCATGAAGGTGATGTCGGCCGACTTCTCAATCATCGGGAAGCACAGGGGCACCATCAGCACGGTGATGAAGTTGGACAGAAACGTGAAGGTGGTCATCTCCTCCAGCGAACCGCCCAGTTTCTGCGTCACCACCGCGGCCGCCGTCGCACAGGGGGCGATGATGCACATCAGCAGGGCCTCTAACAAGATCAGTGATGAGTGATGAGTGAAAAGTGATGAGTTCCTATTTGGCAACAGAAGGATGATGGTCATGACGATGGCGACGAAGAGGAGATTGAAGACGGTGATCCACAGATGCCACCACACGGGACGCATCTTGTGGAAGTCCACCTTGCAGAAGGTGACAAAGAGCACCAAAAACATGAACAGGGGCAAGATGGCCTCCATGATAGGAGCGAAGAAGAGGGCCGCCCCGTCCAACGCCGGCACGAAGGCAAACACCAGGTAAAGCACTGCTCCAAGCCCCATTGCCACGGGCAGTGTCCAGTCTTTTACAAACCTCACAACACCCATCATTACTCTTGCAATTTGCGTGCAAAAGTACTAACTTTATCTCAAAAAAGCAAGCGACAGGCCCACTTTTCTCCTTTGCAATAGTGAAAAAGGGGGGAAAATCACCAAAATTAGGTATTGTGCATATCAGATTTTCTTCGTACTTTTGCGGCCAAATTCCTTACAATTTTGCAACTTGGCAATGAATAATAGTATAAAAATGACAGATTTCAGGAAATTCTTTCTACTCATCCTTATCCATGCCTTTTCGGGAATCGTCTGTGGACAAAATGTCCATTTCACCATTCATGGCACTGTGACCGACACCAAGGGACAGGGCATCGAACTGGCTACTATCAGTCTGAACCAAGACCTGGTGACGACCTCCGGTGGGGAGGGCAACTTTGAAATTAAGAATGTTCCTGCCGGAACATACACCTATCGGGTTTCTTTCGTAGGCTATGAGACGGCTACAGGTGAATTTCATGTCAAGACAGGCCGCGAGGCCCTCCAGGTAAGACTCAACGACCTGGGACTCCAACTAAGCAATGTCACCGTAACAGCCAAGCAGGTGCAGATGGGGTCAAAGTCGGTCATCGACCAAGATGCCATCCGCCACATCCAGCCAAAAAGCATCGGCGACCTGCTGCAACTAGTACCCGGCAACTTGATAGAGAACCCTAACCTTAATCAACTATCGCAGGCGCACATACGCGAAATAGAAGATGTACAGTCGGGAGGAAAGATTGTCTACAATGCCAACAACGCAGCAGGCGTGGCGGTCTTCGTTGACGGCACGCCACTGTCAAACAACGCCAACCTTGAAGTGCTCAACACCAACCGCTATGGCTCTACCGCCGACAACAATGGCATGATGGTCGGCGAGAACGCCACGGCAGGCCGCGGCGTCGACCTCCGCACAGTAAGTGCCGGCACAGTAGAGTCGATGGAAGTCATTCGTGGCATCCCGTCAGTGGAATACGGCAACCTCACTTCAGGCGTAGTCATCGTCAACACCAAGTCGGGCCTCACGCCATGGGAAGTCAAAGTGTCGGCAGACCCCAACTCAAAACTGGCTTTCGTGGGCAAGGGATTCAACCTGAACGGCGGCGGAGCCGTGAACTTCTCTGTCGACTGGGCGCAGTCGTGGGCCGACACCCGTCTGCACTACAAGGGCTATGACCGCGTGACAGCCTCGGCTGGCTATAGTAACAAGTTCGGCCGCACCACGTTCAATGTGCGCGGGGCTTTCCACACCAGCATCAACAACACTAAGCGAGACCCCCAGATGACCGAAACCTACTCGGAGTGGAAAAACAACAACACGGGTGGGCGATTGGCCATCAATGGTCGCTACACGGGTGACAACACTTTCATCACCAGCCTGGACTATAAACTGAGCGGACAACTGAGCCGACAGCATGACTGGCAGAGCACCTGGGTGTCCAATCCCGATGGTGTCTCCACCAACAGCCGCGAAGAGGGTCTGCATCAGGCCGCAATGCGCCGCTACGGCTACCAGTCGGAATACACCATAGAGAGCGTTCCCTTGAATTTCTATGCACAAGCCGTGGCCAACAAGTATATCCAACTGAGCGAAAATAATCATACGACCATCAAACTGGGAGCCGAGTATTCCTACGATGGGAACATCGGCAAAGGCCTGACGTATGATGATGACAAGCAGCCCCAGATGATGAGCATCCACACACTACGCCCCAGAGCCTACGATGACATTCCAGCCATCAGTAATCTTTCGGCATTTGTGAGCGATCGCGCCGACCTGTCGTTTGGAACCATAAGGGCGCAGGTGGAAGCAGGCCTCCGCCTGTCGAACCTGTTTCTCAACAAAGAGAAGAGCGGTGGGAACAGCGGCTATCTCGTACTGGAGCCACGCATCAATCTGTCGCTCAACTTGCTCAACAGGAAGAACAACACCATGCTTGATGACTTGACACTGACCGGAGGCTTTGGCCTGTCGAACAAGATGCCGTCACTGCTCTACCTCTACCCCGATGCCGCCTACTATGACAACGTGGCTTTAGGCCGGTGGAGCGATGACCCCACAGAACGACTCGGACTCATACAGACCACCATCGTGCAAAACACACAGAACCCCGACCTCAAGCCCACACGCAGCCGCAAATGGGAGATTGGCCTGCAGTTACAGAAGGGGCAGGTGGAAGGTTCTGTCACCTATTTCAACGAGCGACACAACGATGAATATGGGTTCTCCACACAACTGCTATGGATTGACTACCCCTACTTCACCTTACCAGAAGGAGCCACGAAGCCTGTCTTCGACCCTGCCACCAACAATGTGAACTACACACTGAACGGCACAACAGGCACTGCCACCAAGACCATCTATACCGAACGTGCCTCATGGGGAATGGCCGACAACACTACCCGCTCGGAGAAACACGGCATAGAATACACCCTCAACTTAGGCGAATGGAAGCCCCTGCGCACAAGCCTCAACATCTCTGGTGCCTGGCTGTGGATTAAACGCGTGAGGGAGACTATCAGTTACGAGAACGTCAGTGTCAACAACCGCATCTCGACTGCCAACCAGTATTGCGTGGTCAGCCCTAGTGGCATTGGTTCCATTACAGACCGTTTCAGTACCAACTTTGCATTTATTACCCATATACCTGCGGTGAAAATGATCTTCACCACCAATGTGCAGGTTGTATGGCGGAAGAGCGAGAAGGGCATCTATGAGGATGAGAACGGCCACAGCCGCTACTACCTGAAGAACTATTCCGACAGAGACTATATGGTAGTAGACCCGCTGGGCTATTACGATATGCAGGCCAACTGGCACGACTGGACTGCAGCAGATGCAGAGAACTCACTGCTCAACGGCTATATGAACCGCCGACAACTCTTCAACCTTGAGCCAGAGGTGGAAAAGCCGTGGGCTATGCTCAGTATGCGCTTGACCAAGGAGATTGGCAAGACGGCAGAATTGTCATTCATCGCCAACAACCTGACCAACACCCACAAGTACCGTCGCTTCAGCAACAACAACGGCCAATATCAGTCCTACCCTGCCATGTACTTTGGCGGTGAAGTGAAACTGAAGTTCTGACCCTTGCTACCATTTATTTATTATTCATTATATCCATTAACAAAAAAAAAAGAAAGCATGAAAAAATTTCTGAATTACGGTTTGGCACTTTTTGCTGCCTTCGCCGTGACCACGTTTGTCGCTTGTTCAGACGATGACGACAAGGTGAAGAGTTACGACCTCACCATCTCACTGAATCCCACGGATGTGGATGCTAGCAACATCGGCAACGTGAAAGTGATTATCAATGGCGTTGACAACGACACCATTCTCCTGAATGCAGTCCAGCCGACCACCGTCACGCTGACCCAGGGTGTCTATCAGATTACCGTCAGCGGCAAGGTAAAGGACGAGGCAACGGCCTATGTCACAGGCTCTGCCAGCGTTGAACTCTATCAGGAGCAGACCGCTACCGTGAATCTGACCAAGTACAACCAGAGCCCCCTGGTGTTTAAGACCATCTACAACGTGGGCACTGTGATGGGCTACGTGCTTGACTGCTACGTGGAGGTTGCCAACAACTCCGACGAGGTGCAGTATCTGGACGGCCTGATGCTGGCCTGCCCGCTGGCCAACCTGAAAGCCCAGAACGCCTGGCAGCAGGAGTATCCCGACTTCTACAACGAGGGTGGTGCTCTGAATGGTATTGTCATCGCCTTCCCCGGCAATGGCACCGACTATCCCCTCCAGCCCGGACAGGCCGTCACCGTGGCCGACGAGGCTCAGAACCACAAATTGTCTTATGGCACTGACGAGTCGAAGAAGGAGGCCTACTCGAAGGCTCCCGACCTGTCGAATGCCGACTTTGAGAAGTATTTTGGCACGGGTGACATCGACAACGAATCAGTTCCTAACATGGTGACCGTGTCTATGCGTAGCGGTTCCACAATGAAGCAGTGGGCCTTCGGTGTTGCCGGTCGCGCCTATATGCTCATCAAGTTGCCCGAGGGCACCACACCCCAGCAGTTTGTGGCTGACGAAAGCAACTTCACCACCTATCCCGGCACCACCTCTTCGACACTCTACATGAAGATTCCTTCGAAGTATGTGCTGGATGCCGTCGATGTCTACCAGAGCACTGTCGATCCCGCCGACCACTATCCCTTCTTCGCTGCTAAGGACGATGCTACGGGCATTCCCGGCGGTGCCATGTACTCTTCACAGCCTGTTCGCCGCAAGGTCAGCAAGATTGAGAATGGTCGTGTATACTACAAGGACACCAACAACTCGGCCGATGACTTCTATGTCAGCGAGGACAACACTCCTGGCTGGACTCCGACAGCAGTCGACTAAACCAACATCTTAACCATTACGTGTGTCGGTGGTTCTGACCACCGGCACACTTTCAACAATAGAACATCAACATGAAACAAACCGTTCTGGTACTTCTCTCCATTGTCACCTGCCTGACCACTCAGGCACAAACGTGGAATGAAGGATATATCAACCAACCCGCCAATATCCGCTACGCCAGCCACAACCCTACCCGGATTGCCTACAACGTGCAGCGAGACTTTGCCGTGGCCAACGTCAACTACAGCCTCAGCAAGGGTGACTTCCATGCCGTCGATGCCTCTGGCGATGCCCATGCCATAGAGGCGTATATCGGTGGACTGCGACACATAGGGAAGTTTGATGTGCAAGGCCATATCAGTTACCGGAACCAAAAGGACAACGACCTGGCATGGAGTGCCATGCCATGGAACAACCCTGACAACCCCTTCGCCATTTGCGACTCTGTGCCTGGCGATGCCACTACAGAGTCTTACGACATGCAGGCATCTGCAACCTATTCTTTCTCCGACCGCCTGAAAGGAGCCGTCGAAATTGGTCTCCGCACGGGCAACAAGGCTGACCAAACCGACCCCCGCCCTCGAACGGTCACCTCCATTCTCCCTATCACGCTGGGAGCAGACTACCGACTCACAGACAACTGGAGCGCAGGAGTCTCTGCTGGCGTGCGCTTCTTCAGTTCTCTCGTCGAATACACCAACGTCAACTCTACACTCCACTCCCATCGCTACTTCCTCATGAAAGGCATGGGGGACTATGCAAAGCGCTCATCGGGCGACGAGTCTGGCTACAAGCGCGATTTCAGTGGACACGCCCTTTCTGCTGCCCTCCAAGCCGTGTGGCATCCCCGCGATGGACAGACGGAAAACTTCACAGAGATATCCGTCAAATTGGAGAATGAGGATGCAATAGACGGTGGAGAATCCTACTCCTTCCACGGAGGAGATTACAAGGAGACCCTCATCGCGCTGACCGACCGCTTCCTGTGGAGAGCCAACGAGAACACCCGCCACAACTTTTCGCTCTCAGCCGCCTACACCAGCGGAAAGGGTAACTGGTACGACCAGAAACGAGAACTGGACACCGAACTCAACAGTGCCATTTTCTATCGCATACTCAACGAGAGCACCATCCAGAAGACTCAGCGGCTAAGTGCCGGATTAGGCTATCGGCTGGACTTGCTCAAGGGCGGACAACGCAACATCTTTGTTGACGCCGGTGCCCGCCTGAACTATTTCACCCAGAAGCACTTCCAAGGTTCTTCCACTCCTACACAGAAAATCCAGACCATCGACCTCTCACTGGAGGCTGGCAAGTCTATATATATAAGTAAGGTAGTTTTGCAGACCGCACTGGGCGGCACCTATCGGCTACCTGGCACCAAGGAGTATGCCAACGGCTCTGCTTTTACAGGCGAGGACGACATCTCCCGTCCCTACACTCGCCGCATCTTTGAATACGAATCAGCCAGCCGGCTGGGCATCCATGCATTGGCCGATGTCTCACTGCCGGCCACCGAACGGCTCACCGCCGGAGCATATATCAATGGCCGCCTGCACCTCTATACCGACAATCAGGAGTACTGGACAGGATACGACGGCACATCGCTCACAACGGTTGAAGCGGGCTTCTACCTCAAGTTCTAACTGCCTATGAAGAAACTTCTATTATCCATCACAGCATTGTTGGCCGTAGCCACAGGCTTTGCCCGGCAGAGCGCAGGCTTTGCCATCGTGATAGACCCTGAGAGCCACCGTCAGGCAGCCACAGAACTACAGGGATACATCCAGGCCCTGGAAGAGATGCAGGGGTTCCATGTCTATATCGTGGAAGACCGCTGGGGCGTGCCTGACAGCATCCGGCAGGAACTGCAACGACTCCACCGGCAGAAGAAATCCCCCATTGTCGGGGCCGTCTTTATCGGCGACATTCCCGTGCCGATGATTCGTGATGCCCAGTTTCTGACCTCTGCCTTCAAGATGAGCCAGAAGCAGCCGTGGCCCGACAGTAGCGTGCCTTCCGACCGCTTCTATGATGACTTCGGCCTGCAGTTTAAGTTCCTGAAGCGCGACTCCGTTTCACCACATCTCTTCTACTACAGCCTCAGCCACGAAGGCAACCAGCGTTTGCACCCCGACCTCTTCACAGGCCGTCTGCGCCCCACCGATGCCGGCGGCACGTCGCGCTATGAGAAACTGCGTGTCTATCTGCGCAAGGCCACCGACGCCAAGCGCCATCCCGAGAAACTACAGTCCACCTTTGTCTATACGGGCAGCGGATCGCTGACCGAGTCACGAGTGGCTCACATCGGCGAACAGATGGCCATGCGCGAGCACTTTCCCACTTTGGCCATGCAGCCCGGAGCATTCAGTTATATGGACTTCGGCGATGAGCGCTTCATCAAGCGCCGCCTGATGAACGAGATGATGCGCCCCGACCTGGGCATCGCCCTGATGCACCACCATGGTGACTTCGACACACAGTATCTGACCTCCTACCCTAAGCCGTCAGGCACACAGCAGGCACTGGACTACCTGCTCTACAGTTATCGTGTCCGCCTACAGCGGGCCAGGCGCTACGGTGAGAACGTAGACAGCGTGCGACACCTGCTGACAGAGCGTGACCACTTGCCCGAAGAATGGCTCAAGGGCGAGCCGACAGCCGAGCATCAGCATCTGGACTCGCTGATGGAGGACTCGCTAAACCTAACGCTGAAGGACTTCCTCAACTACGGCTACAGGCCCAACTGCCGCGTGGCCATCTATGACGCCTGCTACAACGCAGCCTTCCAGAATGATGACTGCATTGCCAACGAATATATCTTCAGCGGGGGCAAGACCATCGCCGGGCTGGGCGGCACGGTCAACGTGCTGCAAGACAAGTGGCCCGACCACCTCATCGGACTCCTCGGGCAAGGGCTGACGGTGGGACGTATCAATCAGTTGTGCCCGGAACTGGAGATGCACGTGGTGGGCGACCCCACGTATGTGTTTCTGGCAGACAAAGGCAACGGGCAGTCTGCCGATGAACAGAGCCTGACCATGATAGAGCAGGGCAACAGGCTGAGCGACAGCCAACTGCTGCACACCCTGCGCACGTCGCCTCTCGGACTGGTCCGACTGCAAGCCTTCATGCTGCTGCAAGACCGCAACAGCGACCTGCTGACAGCAGCCATCGAAGCGGCCTCCCTCGATAATTTCGAACTGTTACAGCGCTTTGCTGTGAACGCCATGCAGAAGTGCGGCGACCCGCGGCTGGCTCCGTCGCTGGCTCGCATCATCGTGAGCAACAACACCTCGGCACGCGTAGCATTCAATGCCCAGCAGGCCATCCAGTTCTTCCCTGAAGAGGCCATCATGCCCGCCATCAACAAGGCACTGGACAGCATCGCCCCATACGTGACCTGGCCCGATGAATACCGGCAAAAGCGAGCAACAGAGGCGAGCCACTATGCCAAAAGGTGGGAAGCGGACATCCGCAGCATGGTCAGCGGCCAGATGTCTGAACGCCGTATGCACATTCAGGCTGACCGCATGAAGATATACCTCCCGCCCTATCTGGCTGCCGATGTGGCTGCTTTCACGGAGAAGACCACAGACCCCACACTGCAGGTGGAACTGCTGAGCACCCTGGGCTGGCACCGGCTGGCCTACACCCACAAGGAGGTGATTGCCATCGTGGAACGCATGACCACCAATGGCAGCCTGCCCCCAGAAGTCAGGCACGAAGCCATCAAGACATTAAAACGACTAAAATACTGACATTATGAAGAAAATGATGCTTACCACACTGGCACTCTTTGCCGTGGCCGCCGTCACGATGGCGCGCGACGGGTTTGCCATTGTCATCGACCCGAAGAGTTACGACCAGGCCCGCACCGAGGTTGACGCCTATGCCAGGGCGATAGAAGAGGTGCACGGGCTGAAGGTCTTCACCGTGATTGACCGCTGGGGAGTACCCGATAGTATCCGTCAGGAACTGCAGCGGCTCCACCAGCAGAAGCAAGACCCCATTGTAGGAGCCGTGTTCATTGGCGACATTCCCGTGCCAATGGTGCGCGACGGCCAGCACATGACCTCGGCCTTCAAGATGAATCAGACGCAGCCCCGCAAGGAGTCATCGGTGCCGTCAGATCGTTTCTATGATGACTTCGGCCTCCAGTTCCGCTATCTGGACAAAGACGCTGACGCACCCTACTTCTACTACAGCATCGCCCCCGAGGGTTCACAGCGCACCCACCCCGACATCTACAGCGGCCGCATTCGCCCCACTGACATCGGCGGCACCACACGCTACGAGAAACTGCGTGCCTACCTGAACAAGGCCACGGCAGCCAAGCGCCAGGCCCGCAGCGTGAACCAACTGTTCTTCTTCAGCGGCCATGGCTACATCTCTGAGTCGAAAGTGGCCCGCCAAGACGAGAAGCCTGCCTTCACAGAGCACTTCCCCTCGCTGCTGGGCAATACCAACCACTTCAGTTTCATGGATCACTCCGACCACAACCCTATCAAGGAGCACCTGATGAATGAACTGATGCGCACCGACCTCGACGTGGCAGTGCTGCACCACCACGGCAGTTGGGACACAGAATACCTGAGCGAAGTGCGTCGCCCCTATATGGTCAAGGATGCCAAGACCTATATCGAGCGTAACATCCGTCAACACATCTATTCGGCCCACGAGCGTGGCCGCAACGTAGACTCGGTGATGGCCGTACTCCTGAAGCGATTCGACGTGCCCGAGTCATGGGCCAAGGATGCACTGAGCGACAGTCTGGCCCGCGAAGACTCCATCTACGATGCCGTCAGCGACATGCATCTAGAAGACTTTGCCATCTACGGCTATCAGCCCAACACGCCTGTCATCATCCTCGACGCCTGCTTCAACGGCTCATTCCATCGCGACGATTGCATCGCCAACGAATATATCTTCCAGCCCGGACAGACCGTTGCAGTGCTGGCCAACAGCGTCAACTCGCTGCAAGACAAGTGGAGCGACCGCTTCATCGGCCTGCTCGACGAGGGCGGCTGCATTGGCGACATGGCCCGCTTCAGCACGTATCTGGAATCGCATGTCATCGGCGACCCCACTTATCGCTTTGCCAGTGTGGCCAACGCTGCTGACATTGACCACCTCATCTCTTTCGGCAAAGTGGCCGACTGGAAGAAAGTGCTGAAGAAGGGCACGCCCGAGCAGCAGGCCCTGGCCATCGAGATGCTCCACCAGCACGAGGCCATCAGCAGCAGCGAACTGCTCGGCATCTTCAAGTCTTCGCCTTACGGCATAGTCCGCCTGCAGACGCTGCGCTCGATCGTAGACTTTGCCGATGACAACACCATCACCCTGCTGCAACTTGCCTCGCAGGATTCCTTCGAACTGCTACAGCGTCTGGCCGTCCGCTACTACGGAGAGAGCGGCGACGACCGGCTGATTCCCCAACTCATCACGCTGGCCATTGCCAACAACACCAGCGACCGTGTCACGTTCGACGTGACGCAGGCCATCCCCTCATTCCCCAAGGAGAAACTGCTGGCCGAGTTCGAACGCCAGTTCAATGCCCCCACGGTGCGCTATATCCGCAAGGACTCTGTGCATCATGTCATCGAGAAGGCCATCGCCTACAATGCAGACAAGACCGCTAAAGACCTGGAGGCCACGCTCAAGGCCGATGCCGATGCCAAGGAGCGCCGCTTCGCCATCCGGGCCACACGCAACACGGCCGTCCACCACTTGATTCCCCAGATGCTCGACTTCGCCCAGAGCGCTGCCGACGAGGATACCAAACTGCTCATCATCGAGGCCCTGGGGTGGCATCCCCTCAGTTATCAGGCATCGCTCATCAGCGAGGCCATGCAAAAGATTCAGCAGGACCCGAAGTATAGCCAGGCTGTACGCGACGAGGCCCTAAAGACACAGAATCGTATCCATGCGAAATAACCTGTCATTCCCCCTGCTGCTGTGCACGCTCCTCTGCTGCATGACAGCAGGGGCACAGCCGGTCAGTAAAGTGCCATTCAGGACTACCATCAAGACTGACATCGAACTACCGGCCTCAGTGGACAACTCCACACTGAAGTATTTCCCACCTATCATCAACCAATCCGGCGGATCCTGTGCACAGGCTGCCGGCATTGCCTATATGCTCACCTATGAGGTGAACCGCCTGCTGGATCGCGACGCATCGGCCTCGGCAGATAACAGGCTAAGTTATATGTTTGCCTGGAATATGCTGAACGACGGCGAGGACCAGGGCGGCTTTGTCAGTCAAGGACTGCAACTGGCACGCCAATATGGCATCATGACTGAGCAGGACTATGGCTATCTCCGCATGTTCAAGTGGGTGAACGGATACGAAAAATATGTCAGAGCCATGCGCCACCGCGTGGCGACCATCTACACCTACGATGACAGCGTCTCCCTCATGAAGCGCTATCTCTACGACAAGGGTGACGGCAGTGCCACCGGCGGCGTGCTGACCTTCTCCGGCCAGAGCCAAGGCTGGGACATAGAGAACTATCAAGGGCCGTCTGAAACGGGCTACCACGCCCTGCTCACCTCGTTGGCCACTGGCGGCTCCCACGCCATGACCATCGTGGGCTACGATGACCGAGTCACCTACACCGACCATCATGGGCAACGCCACGACGGGGCCTTCATCGTGGTCAACTCGTGGGGGGATGACTGGCAGGACCGGGGGCATTTCTACCTACCCTACGACTTCTTCCGCGACCCTACTGTCAGTTCGCTGGTGCTGAGCAACACGGTAGAGGGATGCACCGTGCGCATCCACGAACCTCAGGTGGTTCTCCGACTGACCATCGACTATTCCTCACGCGACGACCTCAGTTTCAGCACGGGCCTCAGCACACAGGTCACCACCAACCGCCCACTGCAGATGCGCACCAGCAACGCCTTTCGCAATCAGGGCGGCGACCTTCCCATGCAGGGCTACATGTTGCCGGGAGAAATCGAGCTGGCTATCGACCTGACCGAACAGATGGACTCCACCAAGGACTACGCCCAGTACTGGCTCGACATCGTACGCGGCTACCGGGGCAAGCAGAAGGGAGAGGGCCGGCTAGTGTCGCTCTCCGTCGTTGACCTGCGCACTCCCGTGGCTAAGGAATATCCCTGCCGCAACGCGTTACCACAGGCTCTGACCGACGGAGACAACTATTTCCGCATCCCTCTCCAGCCGCGCTACACGCTCCCGGCCTCCCCTTACCGCTACGACCAGGGCGATGACACATTCCTGCTGCGCACTACCGACGGCCATCCGTCGAAGGTGCAGTTTGAGAATGTCAACGAACAGAATCAGACCATCACCATCAGATACGAAGTGAAAGAATGAAACAAGCATCCGCCATCCTACTTTTACTCCTGTCGCTGCTCGGCACTGGCTGCAGCAGCGACGAGGCCAGCCCCATCATCAGCCAAGGCAGCCTGACCATAGCCAACGTGGCCAACCAGTGGACTTATGTGTCGCTGACACAGGGACGCGTGGTTGGCACCTGCAGTATCAGCGACACCACTGCACAGCGACAGTGGAGCCAGCGCAATGACTGGGACATGGCCGTCTGCAACGGCATGATACGCACCAATGGCGGCGACTCCGGCAACGGGCAGGGCGGCATTGCCGTCAGCCCCTCAACCTACGAACAGACCGATGCAGCCTGGCCTGTTGGCTACACACAAGACCGAGATACCGTGCCGGTGTGGTAAACCTGCGACACCCTGTTAATATTCCATAAAAAAGCCCATGCAAATGAATGTTTTATAGGCAAATTGTGTATATTTGCCGTCAGAAAACCTAACAATACTTCATTATTAACTAAAAACCAAAAGAGATTATGGATTACAAGATTATTGACATCGAGGGTGTAGGCGACGTTTATGCAGAGAAACTGCAGGCTGCCGGTATTAATAAGGTGAGCGAACTGCTCGAGAAATGCGCTGCCCCCAAGGGCCGCAAGGAACTGGCCGAGGCCACTGGCATCAGCGACAAACTCATCCTGCGCTGGACCAACCATGCTGACCTGTTCCGCATCAACGGCGTTGGCCCTCAGTTTGCCGAACTGCTTGAGAAGGCCGGTGTAGACACCGTGAAGGAGTTCCGTCATCGTGTGGCCGAGAACCTGCAGCCCAAGTTGGAAGAGTGCAACGCTCAGTTCCACATCTGCGGCCGCGTTCCCGCCGTCAGCGAGGTTCAGAAGATGATTGACCAGGCTAAGGAACTGGAGCCGAAGGTGACGTATTGAGAATTAAGAATTTAGAATTAAGAGTTAAGAGTTATCGCCTTTGGCGATTAAGAATTATGAGTTAAGAATTAAGAGGGGAGCGCGGCTTCCCTCTTTTTATTCTTCTATCTGCGTCTTCGGCCAGTTGACCAGAAAGACCTTCTCGGTGGCACGGGTCAGGGCCGTGTAGAGCCAGTGGATATAGTCAGGGGTGAGCATATCGTCGGTCATGTAGCCCTGGTCGATGTAGACATGCGCCCACTGTCCGCCTTGCGCCTTGTGGCAGGTGACGGCATAGCCGTACTTCACCTGCAGGGCGTTGTAGTAGGCATCGGCCTTTATCTTGCTGATACGGTCGGCCTTCAGGGGGATGTCGGCATAGTCGGCCATCACCTGCTCGTAGAGTGCTTCCTGCTGCTCGTGGGTCAGCGCCGGCGCCTCGCTTGTGAGGGTATCCAGCAGGACGGTGGCCGTCAGTTCGTAGTCATCGTAGTCGGGGAACTGCAACGTCACCTCGGCAAAGCGGAAACCGTAGAGTTCCTGGTGATGACGGACGCGCTGCACCACACACAGATCGCCATTGGCCAGGAACGGCGGTGCCTCCTCGCCCTTAGCCCAGAAATAGTTGTTCTTCACAATCATGAGTTGGTCGCCGCGACAGAGTTCATCCTCACGGTCGAGGATGGTGCGGCGGATGCCCTGGTTGTAGATGTTGGCCCGCTTGTTGCTGCGGGTGATGACGATGGTCTCGTCGATGCCGGCACGGCTGTAACTCGTGGCCAGCGACTCGATGAGTTCATCGCCCGGCACGATGCTGATGTCGGCGAAGCCTTTGATGCGGAGTTTCGGCAGCACCAGGTCGTCCACCAGGCTTCTGATCTGCGTGGCGTTCCACAGGATGCCCGAATGTAGCCCCATTCCCGGGCTTTGCCCGCCTACCCGTTGCCTTTGACGGAGCACCTCGTTCAGATCAGTCTCATAGACATCCAGCCCGTAGCCACGCAGCACGCCGCCCATCAGGGCCGGGCTCTCCTCCTCGCCCACTGGCGGCAACTGGGCCTTGTCGCCGATGAGGAGCATCCGGCAGTTACGCCCGTTGTAGACATACCGCACCAGATCGTCGAGCAGCGAGCCTGAACCGAACTGGGCGTTGAGCGTATTGCCCCCATAGGAAATCATCGAGGCCTCGTCTATTATAAATAAGGTGTCGGCATGCAGGTTGTCGTTCAGGTTGAAAGCCGAGAGGTCGCCCGCCGTCTTCTGCCGGTAGATGCGCCGGTGGATGGTGTAGGCCGGATGGTCAGCATAGAGCGAGAAGACCTTGGCCGCCCGCCCCGTCGGTGCCATCAGCAGCAGTTTCTGCTTCAGGCCCAGCAGTGCCCGCACGATGGCTGCCGCCAGCGTGGTCTTGCCCGTGCCGGCCGATCCGCGCAGCACCATCACGGCACTGTCGGAGCGAGCCGTCAGGAAATCGGAAAACACCCCCATCGCGCGTTCCTGCTCTGCCGTCGGCACGAAGCCAAAAGCCTGCCTGATTCTGCCTTTCAGTTCATCGGTTATCATACTTTAACCTTTTTTACCTTTTTACTTTTCAACCTTTTCACTTTTTGTATTACCTTTGCAAAGGTAAACAAAAAAATCGGAATGCAAAACTCTGACAGCACTATTAACGTGAATTTAGCAATTAAACAGCGCCTCACCATCCGCATCGGGCGGGGCACCCTGTCGTTCGCCATGCCCCAGGAGCAGGGGAAAGACATCGTCTACGAGCCTTTCGTCGTGAAGAGCGGCGTCTCGATGGCCGCCAATCTGCGCGAAGCCTTCCGCCAGGCCGACCTCCTGCTACAGGCACCGCCCAGGGTGCGCGTGTCCATCGACTCCGACGTGCTGCTCGTGCCCATCGAGACCTTCAACGAGAACGACATCGAGACGCTGCACAACCACGCCTTCCCCCGTCAGGAGCAAGACGCTATGTACTACAACGTGCTGCCCGACCTGAACGCTGTGGCCGTATTCTCTATGAACCGTGACCTGCGGCTCGTCGTCGACGACCATTTCCAGGACGTACGCCTCATCACGGCCATCTCGCCCGTCTGGCGCCATCTGCACCAGCGCAGTTTCACCGGCTCCCGCCAGAAACTCTACGGCTATTTCCACGAGAATCGCCTCGAGGTGTTCGGTTTCCAGCAGAACCGCTTCCGGTTCAGCAACTCCTTCGATGCCGTCCGCACCAAGGATTCCATCTACTATCTGCTCTACATCTGGAACCAACTGCAACTGGATGCCAAGCACGACGAGTTGCATCTGGTGGGCGAGATTCCCGAACAGGAACAGTTGCTGGATGAACTGAAGCACTACGTGGAGAAGGTCTACGTGATCAACCCCGCTGCCGACTTCAACAACCATCCCGTGACGCAGATCAAGGGAATGCCCTACGACCTGCAGACGCTGTTTGTGAAAGGAAGATGAAAGAAGTGATAAGTGATGAGTGAAGAATGAGGATTATAACTGGGAAATACAAGGGACGCCATTTTGAGATTCCGCGCTCGTTCAAGGCACGGCCTACCACCGACTTTGCCAAGGAGAACATCTTCAACGTGCTCACCCGCTACATCGACTTCGACGGAGCCACCGCCCTCGACCTCTTCTCCGGCACGGGCAGCATCACGCTCGAACTCCTCTCCCGCGGCTGCAGCCAGGTGATCAGCATCGAGCAGGACCGCGACCACCACCGCTTCATCTGCGACTGCCTGAAGAGACTGGAAGCCGACGGCCAGGCCCTCCCCCTCCGCGGCGACGTGTTCCGTTTCCTCAAGTCCTGCCACCAGCAGTTCGACTTCATCTTTGCCGACCCGCCATACGCCCTAAAGGAACTACCCCAGATTCCCGACCTCATCTTCGAAAAAGGCATCCTCCGGGAGGGCGGCATCTTCGTCTTCGAGCACGGCAAGGATCACGACTTCTCCGCCCATCCCCATTTCATCGAGCATCGCCAGTACGGCAGCGTGAACTTCTCGCTGTTCGCCCCATCAGGCGACATTTCTTAATTGACTATCACAGGTTGAGTATATAACCCGCCGACCCATCACGGGCCGGCGACTTTCGTTTTCTTTTTGTTGGCTTTGCCTACTCTCACGAGCCGGCGGGCCGAATGTGTCTTTATTAACAATTTAATAAAC
This sequence comes from Prevotella sp., assembly GCA_017483805.1. GTDB lineage: Bacteria > Bacteroidota > Bacteroidia > Bacteroidales > Bacteroidaceae > Prevotella. The sequence continues at coordinate 66,134 of JAFUUL010000096.1, read as the reverse complement.
AAAACATTCCTTTCGGAAGTGTTCATCACAACAAAAATACTCGTATTATTTTTGTTCTTAATTTTTTTTTCGTATCTTTGCAGCGTGTTTATCACACACAATAGAGAATAAATTATGCGGTATCACCTAATTATAAGGAGTTTAATATGATAGGTACACGAAACATAACAGATATGTATATGGTTGTGCTGGCATCACTCAGTAATAGCGACAAACTTGATTTGATATCCAAATTGTCAAACTCAATGCGCGTCGGTGCAGACAAGAAGCGTGTGCGCCCCAACCTGCGGAATTGTTTCAAAGGTGATTGGACTGAAGTGGATGCTGACAGTCTCAGAGACCATGAGTATCATGGAAGAACTGTTGAAAGTTGGTAAGACCATGAAACAATATCTACTTGATACAGATATCTGTATTGAAGTTATCAAGCACAACACTCGAGTGCTTGACAAAGTGGAAGCCGCAGGTGAAGAGAATTGCTTCGTGACAGACATCACTATTGCAGAATTATTCTTTGGTGCCGCCAAATCAGGGAATTCAGACCACTTCGGAGATGTAGACAAGATTCTACAGTCATTCGATCTTATGCCATTACTGCCTTCGCTCCGCCTATATGGGGAGAACAAAGCACTGCTTGAGGAGCAAGGGCGTATGATTGGGGAGTTCGACCTGCTGATAGGTTCCTGTGCTGTCTATCATGATCTCATTATGGTCACCTCGAATCTCAAGCATTTTGACCATATCCCAGACATTCAACTTGAGGACTGGGCTCAGAAATCGAAATATAAGAAGCAATAACGTAGCGATCACGCTGACCGATCTCAATTGGAAGACATACCAATATCTTTCCCCGAAAACAAGCCGCCGACCCATCACGGGCCGGCGACTTTCGTTTTCTTTTTGTTGGCTCTGCCTACTCTCACGAGCCGGCGGGCCGAATGTGTCTTTATTAACAATTTAATAAACAAAACATTCCTTTCGGAATTGTTCGTCGCAAAGCGATGTTTCGCTCATCCTTGCATCATCCCATGATGGCTTTGCGTCTCTTTAAGAGAAAAGGTGGGCAGCAAACACTCGGGCCTGCGCCCACCTTCTGTTATGTCAAGGAGAAGTTTCTTAACCCTTTGGATTGCAAAGGTCTGTCCTTGCAGATTAAGGAATCAAGAATCTTTCTTCTTGAATAGTAATAAAAGACGGGACTCGAACCCGCACGTCTCTTAACGAGACACCTGATTCCAAATCAAGCGCGTCTACCAATTCCGCCACTTCTAGAACTTTGCCTATCTAAGGTGCAAAGCACACAGCCCTGTACCTAAGACTAAATGCTACTCTTAGCGTTCAGGCTCATCATCGCCTGCGTTATCATCTATTGTGATAACTGTCGTGTCGTTATAACTTGCGTCCAGCAAAGCAGACTCGTAAGCCAACTTTACAACCTCTGTATCAGGGGCTTGATATACTGTCTTTTTCATTTCAGTTTCTTTATTGTTCGATTAATTATAGAAGAGTTCGCTCACGCTCTTCAAGGAGTGAGCGAACTCTTGATAGGGATGATCAATTACTTAACAACAACCTTCTTACCATTGCGGATGTAAATACCCTTGGTGGTAGGAGCAGCCTGCAACTTCACACCGTTCAGCGTGTACCAGCCTTCAGCCTCAACAGCAATACCGTCGGCATTGATGCTGCTGATAGCAGTAGTGCTGCCGTCAGCCTCCTCGACAATAATCTGGGGAGCAGAAACGAAGCCAGCGCCAGTCAGGTCGAAGTAAGCGTGGAAGCAGTAGTTGGTGAAGTCCTTAGCAACGTTGTTGTCATCAAGAGCCTTTACGAAGGAACCAGTCTTAGTACTCATCCACATAATCTTCTCACCGCCAGTGATGGTCTCGTCCACATAAGAACCGATGAACTTAACCTTGTCAGAAGTAATAGCGTGTGTAGGAATCTCCTCGTAAGCGATTGTACGACCAGTGAATGTAACTTCATCCAGATTCACAGCCTCAGGAACCTTCACAAGGAACGGCTTGTTGGCAGGCAGATTCTTCTGCTCAAGTGTGAATACAATTTGGTTGGTCTCGATGTTGGCAGACTCCAGCGTGTTGAACAGAGCGTACTTGCTGATAGCGTTGCTGAACTCCAGAGGAGTAATGTCGAACGGCAGGACCAGAGTGCGCCACTTGCCAGCAGGCAGCTTGTACTTAGTGTTTGCGAACTTCACTGCGGCCTCCTCCGTACCATCAGCATCCTCAATCTTCTCCAGAATGCGATCGTTTACATCAAATACGAAACTCGTACCTGCGGCAATGGTCAGTGCTGCTGGAGTAACAACTTCCAACTCATAGTTGCCGTTGTTCAGCAAATCATATTTTTCCTCTGCTTCATAGTCGGAAGCAGTTGCCAGATGTGCGCTGATAGCACTTGCAATAGGAGTCTCCGTTGCAGCCTTCAAAGCCTTCGCAGTAGCATCCCAGTGGTCACCATCGCTCGTTAATGCGCTCTCGAAGGTGAAGATGACATTCAGTTTCTCACTGCCAACCAACGGAGTAGTCTCGGCAACTTCATACGTTGCATACTTGTTCAGAATGTCAGCATCGTCACCAACATGCAGAGTGATGGGCTTCACAGTGATATTAATCTTCTTAGCCTTGATCTTCACGCTGGCAGACTCATACTTAATCAGGCTGGCATCATAGTTACCAGAAGCATAGCCTTCGCTGGCAGCAACACGATACTTGTAGTTACCTACGCTTGAGGGGAGAGTTGCTGACCATGTATCGTTTTCAGCATCATATACCTCATAGGTCACAGTAGCAGACGAGGGCAGCTCTACCACATCGTCATTATCATCAAATGCGATATAACTCAGACCTGCATTCGAAATATCATTGCCATCGTAAGTCTTGCTGGCGCCGATAGCCATAATAGTGAAGCCAGCGCCATCAATATAGAAGTCCTTATCTGTTGTTACAACATTATAGTTCTTCAGAGTAGCATCGTCGGCATTATATTTGACAGCCCAGCAGCCCGTATACTTATCACGATCCTTGTAGAAGTCTGCATTAGCAGTTTCCTGTGCTTTCAGACCAACCTTCAGAGCTTCCTTTACAGAACTGGTCTCATCAATTGAATTTTCAGTGTCCACAAGGACACCTGTAACGGTTGCTAAATTGGCAGCGCTGCTCAAAGTGGCATCAGAAGGAAGCGTTCCACCAAAAGTAATGTGCTTGTCTGCATTAACAGCAACAGTAAGAGTCAACGGAGTAATTTTCAGATAACCCTGCTCCATGTAGACGGGAGTGTAGTTGTCTGTAATCTTATCAGTACCAATCTTAGCAGCATCAGTCAATGTAGCAGCCTTCATTTTATAGGTACCAACAGTCTTAACCGTCTCAGAATCGTTCACCTTTGTGGTAGTAATGCCAGTGTATTCCTTGGCCTCATCCTCATCGCTCCAACCGATGATAGTGAAGTCAGCATCAGCCGTCTGTTCCTGGCCATTGTATGCTTTCTCCTGCGGATTCACCAAGATGCGCAGTTGTCTCTTTGCAACAGTGAAAGTCCAATCACGTGTACTTGCAGCATAGGCCAAAGAGCCCTCGAAGTTGCCATTACCTGTAACCTTTGCATAGTAACCAACAGTATTGGCCTTGGCAGGTGCAGCGGTCTCACCCTCTGTGCAATCAGTATTGGTGTACCACTTCACATCATAAGTCACGTCAACATTATTCAACTTAGCAACGGTGAAAGTTGGAGCAGCCCATTCGTCACCATAGGTACGGGTAGCAGCACCTAGAACAAAATTGAAGGTCATGTCTTCAATGCTCTTCTTAGCGATAGCAGCATCACTGATTGTACCTTGAGCAGGCTTGTAGTTCTTGCTACCAGGCAGAGACCACTTAATGGTGTATGTCTTAGCATCAGTACCCTTTACCTCAGTGGCATTAGTATAGTTAGTCTCATCCAGCGTGTAGGTAAAGTTACCACTATTGGCTGCATTCGTAACGGTACCAGCATTTATCAGTTGCTGTGCAGCACCTGAATAGGTCAAAGAGGAAATCTTAGTAGGAGCAGTATAGTCCGTACTTACAGTCAATTCCTTTTTATCGATGGTAACAGTCACACGCTTCTCAACCGTAGGCGTTGAAGGGCTAGCAACACCATCCTCATAAGCCACAAAATACACATGGTAAGTACCAGCATCAGTAGCCTTAGGAAGGGTCTTAGAGAATTTGCCACCTTCGCCAATACTCCAAGCAGGTGCATCCTCTGTAGAGGCTACCACAGCATAGAATATGCTGTAATTGGAGCCATCAACGGTACCAGCATTAACCAATTCCTGAGCACTTCCAGAGTAAGTCAGGCTTGTTTTCGCTGTCGGCTCCGTAAGAATGTCACCGTCAGCAGCCCATCCTGCCAACGGCAAGAGAGACAGCAACATCAGAATAAGAAAATTTTTTCTCATAATCAGTAATGTTTTAATTTGTTAATAAAAGAATAATAATAAAAATGATATCTTCGTCTTTTTTCGTTTTAAATTGTTTTGAGAGGACACATAGCATGTGCCGACCGGCACTCCCCCTGCCGATTATCCGCTGGCTGCTGGCTATTGGCCATTTGCCCAAAACCTATGGAAACAAAAAAAGACGTGGGAGTATGTATCTCTCCGCGCCTATCCCAGTCTTCAGGCCTTAGCATTGCCCCTACATAAGGATAAGCAACGTAAAGCCTGCCCACGTCAGGTGATATATACATATACACACTACCACCTGACGCAATTCGCCCTCTGTCTACATATACGCTAAGATGGTACGCCACCTCTCGGAGGGTACACCTTATTATATATATAAGGGGAATAAATCAGGCGCAGGGTGTGATATAATCATCAACCCATACGTAGACGTCTCTGTTGCATTACCGCTGTATGTAGATTCAAGTTTGCTAAGTTTGAAGACACAGACAGGTAACGTGTTGAAAACGTCCTTTCGAGACTGGCCGTACAACTGGCCTGAGGTCTCGTTCCACAAAATTGTTTTTTGTCACCCACCCACGCAAGAGCGGGCCATTTCGGGTGCAAAGATAAACATTAATTCTGAAACAGCAAAGAATTTTAAGAAAAAATTTGGATTCGGAAAGAAATTTGCGCCAATTAGTGCGAATTTCTTTCTGCGGAAGGCCCTACAGAAGCGGTGAGAGCAGGCGGGTGAGCGACTCGCCCAGACGGGGGAAGAAGCGGGGATGAATCCGTTCGGGCAGCGAACTGAGGGGCACTGACGACTGCTCATCGCGCAAGAAGACCTCCTTCATCTGCACAGCCAGGGCTTCGTCGTAGCAGAAGACATTGGCCTCGAAGTTGTTCTCAAACGAACGGAAGTCGATGTTGGTGGAGCCGCAGGTGCAGATGCTGTCATCGCAGACCAGCAACTTGGAATGCAGGAAGGCGGCCTCGTAGAGGCTGATGGTGATGCCGGCGGCATAGGCTTCACGCAGATAGGATCGGCTGCCCCACTCCACAAACCAGCCGTCGGTCCGGCGGGGCACCAGCACCCGTACATCGACCCCCGAGGCGGCGGCCGTCTTCAAGGCGAAGAAGACGGCATCGGTGGGCAGGAAATAGGGGGTCTCTATGTAGACATAGCGCTTGGCCGAAAGGATGATGCGCACATAGCCCTGCATGATCTCCGGATAGACAGCCAGCGGGGCGCTGGTGACGGTTTGGAGGATTGAAGATTGAAGATCGAAGATTGACAATGGTGGATAGTACTTGCGGTCGCTGAGGAGGGTGCGGTCGACGAAGTACCAGTCGATGAGGAAGGCGCGCTGCAGGGAGTAGACGCCCAGGCCCTCGATGCGCATCATCGTGTCGCGCCAGCCTCGGCCACCGCGGCCCTTCACATAGCGCAGGGCGATGTTCATGCCGCCGATATAGCCCACCCGACCGTCGATGACGATGATCTTGCGGTGGTTGCGATAGTTGACCTTGCGGGCAAACGTGGGGAAGCGCACCGGCAGGAAGGGCACCACCTCGATACCCTCGACACGCATCCGCTCGAAGAAGCGGTTCTTCACACCCCAGCAGCCCACATCGTCGTAGACCACACGTACTTCCACACCCTGGCGGGCCTTGGCAATGAGCGCATCGGACACCAGCCGGCCCACGGCATCGTCCTCGAAGATGTAGATGTCGATGTGGATATGGCTGCGGGCCGAGGCAATGTCGCGCAACAGCGAGGGGAAGAAAGCATAGCCGTCGCAGAGCACGTCCACCTTATTATTATTAAAGGGGAGCGAGAAACTCTGGTTGACGAAGAGGTCGATGACGGGCTTGTGAGCCTCAGGGAGCAGCAGGTCGCGCTGTTCGACGAACTCCAGCATGGAGCGCTTGGTGAGTTGGTCCATGGAGCGCTGGCTGACCATCCGCTCGCGACGGGTGTTGACGCCCAGCACGAGGTAGGCCACGATGCCCACCACGGGGAAGAAATAGATGACCATCGCCCAGGCCAGCGTCTTGGCGGGCTGGCGATTGTCCATCACCACATGGATGATAGCCGCAATGACTATCACCTGGTTGATGATGATGACGATGGTCTGCCAGTTCATGGGATGTCGATGAGTTTATGGGTTTGCAGTGAGAGCCGCCACTGGGGATGCTGCTTGATATACGCCACGCAGGCCGCCACGATGCGGGCATTGCGCTGAGGGTCGCCAGTGTCGCAGGGTTGGAGATAGAGAAGTGATGACCGATGAGTGATGAGTGATGAGTGCTGAGTGATGAGTGCCTCTGGGACAGTATTCTCGTCGAAAACGACCTTGAGTTCATCAGGCTGACGCCACTTATCACTTATCAATTTTCGCTCATCACTTCTTTTCGGCGACACCGTCAGCCAGTCGAGGTTGCGGGGAGCGGGACGGGTGCCGTTGCTCTCCATAGCCACCTCGTAGCCGCGACTGTGCAGCAGGTCGACAAAGGCCTCATCCACCTGCAACGTCGGCTCGCCACCGGTGAGCACGACAAAGCGGGAGGGATAAGCGGCAATGGCGGAGAGAATGTCGGCATCGGTCATCTCACGATAGGCGTCGAAATCAGTGTCGCAGAACGGGCAGCGCAGGTTGCAGCCTGCGAAACGGATAAACACCGCCGCACGCCCCGTGTTGCGCCCCTCGCCCTGCAGCGAATAGAATATGTCGTTTACCCTAAACATCTTAACTCTTAATTGCTACTTTTCAAAAGTAGCGATGTTTCCTTCGCTCTCCTGCACCGTCGCCTTATAGCAGGTGGGAATCTGCTCCACACACCAACGGGCGATGTTCTCGGCCGTCGGGTTGAAGGGCAGCACGTCGTTCAGGTCCTGATGGTCAAGAGCGTCCTTGATCTTATGTTTGATCTCGGTGAAGTCGACCACCATACCGTTCTGGTTCAGCGTCGCGGCCTTGCAATAGATGGTAATCACCCAGTTGTGGCCGTGCAGTTGCGAACACTTACTCTCATAGTCCAGCACCAGATGGTGGCTGGCAGAAATCTCTAGTTTTTTCTGAATGTAATACATATTTCCGTTTTAAACAAGGAGGTCGCTGCCCAGCCGTTTGGCCAGGGCGTCGCGAAGTTCCTTGGTCTCCTTATGTTCTTTCAATAGTTCCATCATGCGCAGATGGTCGCCGCCCACCTGCTGCAGCATACGCTGTATCTCTTTCAGTCGGGCCTCCACGATGTCGAGGCGGTAGTCCATGACCAGATGGAGCACCCGCTGGCGGAGCGTGCTCTCCGTATCCTCGACGACGAAGCGGCCGCCCAGTTGGTGGCGGTCGATGGCCAGACGGGTGGCCAACTGGCTGACCTGCAAGTCGGGATGGGCACAGAAGTAGGTGGTGGCCATGAAGCCCTCGTCGTGGACATGGGCCACTGCCTCAGCGAGTATCTCGTTGTGCAGAGGGACAGCGAAGGCCAGTCCGTCCTGCGACAGGTCGAACTGGATGTATTCGGCCACCGTGAGCGAGATGGTCTGCCCGTCCTCGGTCTCCACATTGTCGAAGATGATCTTCTCGCCGTTGCGGATTATTTCGCGGACGAGCATCAGTTCCACTGAGGAAGACCCTCCCCCAACAGACTCTCCCCCAACCCCTCCCTGTGAGGGAGGGGAGTAATTACCTTCAGTGACAACGGTACTATCCACTCCCCTCCCTTCAGGGAGGGGTTGGGGGAGAGTCTGCTGAGTTCGCTGCTCGCGTTCCCTGTCTTTCTCCTTGTCCTCAATGCCCTGACGGATGTATTTGTTCATCTCGGCAATGAGGGTCTGCTCCTTCATGTTGACTCGATGGGCAAAGTCAGCCAGATAGGTGGAGCGCAGAATCTGGTCGGGGATGACGGAAATGCTCTTCACAATGCCGCCAATGGCCTCAGAGCGCTTCACGGGGTCGGTGACGTTCTCCACCGTCAGCCGGCTCTTGAAGGTGATGAAGTCGGTCTGGTGGTCCTCAATGTACTTGCGCAGTTCCTCTGTGGAGTGCTTGCGGGCAAACGAGTCGGGGTCGTCGCCATCGGGCAGGAGCAGCACCTTGATGTTCATGCCCTCCTCGAGCAGCATATCGGTGCCTCGCATGGCAGCATGGATGCCGGCCTCGTCGCCGTCGTAGAGCAAGGTGATATTGTTGGTGAAGCGGTGCAGCATACGGATCTGATAGAGGCTTAGGGCCGTGCCGCTGTTGGCCACCACATTCTCGATGCCGGCCTGGTGCATGGCGATGACGTCGGTATAGCCTTCGACCATAAACACGCGGTCTTCCTTGACGATGGCCTTCTTGGCCTGATAGATGCCATAGAGTTCACGCTCCTTGTGGTAGATGTCGGAGTCGGGCGAGTTGACATACTTCTGCGCCACGCCCTTGGTGCGGCTGTCGAGCACACGTCCGCCAAAGGCCACCACCTTGCCGCTGACATTGAACCAGGGGAAGATAGCGCGACCGGAATAGCGATCGTACAGCCCACGTTCATTTTCAATGCACAGTCCCGTCTTCACCAGGAACTCCGCCTTGTAGCCTTTGGAGAGTGCGGCAGAGGACAGAGCGTCACGCTTCTGCGGCGCATAGCCCAACTGGAACTTCTCGATGATGTCATCGCGGATGCCGCGACTGCGAAAATACTGCTTGCCGATGGCGATGCCGTCAGGATCTTCGAGCAGAATCTTGTGGAACCAGTCCTTGGCCCACTCGTTGACGATGAACATCGACTCGCGTTCACTCTGCTGGGCGCGCTCCTCGTCGGTCATCTCCTTCTCTACAATCTCAATGTTGTATTTCCGCGCCAGCCAGCGCAGGGCCTCAGGATAGGTGATCTGTTCGTGCTCCATCAGGAAACTGGCTGGCGTACCACCCTTGCCGCAGACGAAGCAGTGGCAGATATTCTTAGACGGCGACACCATGAACGACGGATTACGGTCATCGTGGAAGGGGCACAGGCCCTTGTAGTTCACCCCGCTCTTCTTCAGCGTGACGAACTCTCCCACGACATCGACGATGCGTGCCGCGTCCATGATTTTATCTACTGTCGCCCTGTCTATCACCTTTCTATCTTTTTACTTTTTTACCTTTTTACTTTTTCAAGTATTTAGCCAGTTCGCTGTTGTTCTGACGCAAACCCTTGGCAAACGACTGGGCATTCATCTGGGCACCGGCCTTCGAGGCGTGGGTGTGGTCTTTCTTGAAATAGATGTCACCGGCCTTCTGCTTGATCTCTGCCACCTTGGCCTTTGCCTTCTCCTTGTCCTCCGGCAGTTTCTTGACAGCAAACTTCTTGTCGAGGAAGTCGGCAGAGATGTTATGCATATCGATGAACTCCACGCCCGTCTCCTCGACCACTTCGCGATACCACTTGCCGTAAGAGTTGTCGCGACGCTCCACCTTGCCGCCAGGCCACTCGTTGCGAGGCGTCAGCGAGACAAGGATGGGTGTGGCCCCTTTTTCACGCACGTCATCAATCATCTTCTTCAGATACCAACCGAAGGAGTAGACCACCTCGTAGGTATCGTTATCCAGATGATAGACATGCAGCGTGTCCTTCGTACCAGGGATGACGCCACGAGCCTTCTGGTCGGTGATGGGACAGATGTCATTGTGGCCAAACTGGATAGTGACGAAGTCGCCAGGCTGCAGCGAGTTGTAGACCTTGTCCCAAAGGCCCTCGCGAACGAAACTGCGAGTGGAACGGCCGGCGCGGGCGGCATTGACCAGCGTGATCTTCGACTCATCGAAGACCGTGGATGCCTGCGAGGCCCAGCCCCACATACCGTCGTCCTCCTTATCGGCATTTTTCACTGTGGAGTCGCCTGTGAAGAAGACAACCGGTTTGCCCTCTTCCCGCTTCACGTTCCAGCAGTCGGCAGGCACGCCCTTCATCATCGCCTGCAAGGGCTTCAGTTGAGGGTTGGTGCTCTCCCAGAGCCCTTCGGCTGCACTCTGGGCATTCATCTCGGCACCAAACTTCGAGGTGTGGATCTTGTCGCCCAGGAAGTGGTACTGCTCCTTCCAATGACTGTAGGAGTCCAGTTTCTGTCCACTGCGCTCGTTCAGGTCGACGAAAGGCACGCCCTCCACGGCAGCAACATAGGCCGCCCACTCCGTCTGGGGCTTGCGCACAATCTTCCCCTTGTCATCGTAGGCATCGCGAGGCGTGAGTGACATCAGGATGGGGTTGGCACCCTTGGCCCGTATCTCACTGATATATTTGCGCAGATACGTACCATAACTATAGACGGTGTCCTGTTTCTGGGTACGCTGGTTGAAGCCCACATAACAGGTATCAGGGTCGACGCCTGGAATCACGGCACGAGCCCGTCGCTGGTCGAAGAACTCACCATTGTCGTTGTGACCGATGGAGACGATGACCCAGTCGCCAGGCAGCAAAGCCTCGCGGACAGCCGGCCAAAGGTCGGTGTAGAACGTACGTGTCGACATGCCGCCCAGAGCCTGATTCTCTACGGCAATCTTCGACTCGTCGAAATACTTATTGGCAAAGTAGCCCCAGCCCCACTGGCCGTTGCTGCCGTTGCCCTTGGTGCCGTTGCGCATGGTGCTATTGCCCACCAGGAACAGCACCGGCTGGTTGCCCTTGCGGGTAGAGCCCGGCTTAGGCCGCGACATCAGCGCCTTGGCTATCGAGTCGGGCGTATTGTCCACCACCTTGTTCACGTCCTCTATGGGATCGGGCAGGTTGTCGAAGCCCTGTGCCCACGCCCCAAGCACCAGTGCCGCCATCGTTAAAGTAGAGAGTAGTCGTTTCATAATCATAATTAAGTTAGGATATGGTTTGCAAAAGTACAAAAAAATACTCGAAACGCGAAAGGATTATTACACAAATCTCCAATTTTGTGCACGTTTGGAGGCCTTTTGTGCATTTTTTACACGTTTTCTTTTGTCAATCGAACAAAAAGCCGTACCTTTGCACCGCTTTTTTTACTAAGCAAACATTTACATACATTATTATAATAATATGGCTTTAAAGATTGTTGTGCTGGCCAAGCAAGTGCCAGACACCCGAAACGTGGGTAAGGATGCGATGACTGCCGAAGGTACGGTGAACCGCGCTGCCCTACCCGCCATCTTCAACCCCGAAGATTTGAACGCCCTGGAGCAGGCCCTTCGCCTGAAGGAGCAGAACCCAGGCTCTACAGTAGGAATCCTCACGATGGGTCCTCCACGTGCAGGTGAGATTATTCGTCAAGGTCTTTATCGTGGTGCCGATACCGGTTGGTTGCTGACCGACCGCCTGTTTGCAGGTGCCGATACGCTGGCCACTTCTTACGCCCTGGCTACGGCCATCAAGAAGATTGGCGACGTGGACATCGTCATCGGTGGTCGTCAGGCTATCGACGGCGATACGGCCCAGGTAGGCCCGCAGGTAGCCCAGAAACTGGGTCTCAACCAGGTGACCTACGCTGAGGAAGTGCTCAGCGTGAAGGATGGCAAGGCTACCATCAAGCGTGTGATCGATGGTGGTGTGGAGACCGTTGAGGCTCCGCTGCCCGTGGTCATCACGGTGAACGGAAGCGCTGCCCCCTGCCGCCCGCAGAACGCCAAACTGGTGATGAAATACAAGAGGGCAATGTGCCCATTAGAGGCCTCCCCCAACCCCTCCAAAGGAGGGGAGTCCAACTACGACTACCTCTATGAAGAGCGTCCATATCTGACACTGAACCAGTGGAGCGTGGCCGATGTGAATGGTGACGTGCAGCAGTGCGGTCTCTCCGGCTCGCCCACCAAGGTGAAGGCTATCAAGAACATCGTGTTCCAGGCTAAGGAGTCGAAAACTTTGACGGCTTCTGATGCTGATGTCGAGGGAATGATCAAAGAATTGTTGGAAGAGAAAATTATTGGTTAATTGAGATATGAATAATGTATTTGTATATTGCGAGATAGAAGGTACTCAAGTACAGGAAGTATCTCAGGAGTTGCTGACCAAGGGTCGCAAACTTGCCAATGAACTGGGAGTGGAACTCCACGCCGTGGTGGCCGGAACGGGCATCAAGGGCAAGGTGGAGGATCAGATACTGCCCTACGGCGTCGACAAACTCTTTGTATTTGACGGCGAGGGATTGTTCCCCTACACCTCGGCTCCCCACACGGATATTCTGGTGAACCTCTTCAAGGAGGAGCAGCCGCAGATTTGCCTGATGGGTGCTACCGTCATCGGCCGCGACCTGGGTCCCCGTGTGTCGTCGTCGCTGACCAGTGGTCTGACTGCTGACTGCACAGAACTGGAGATTGGCCCGTATGACGATGCCAAGAGCGGCAAGCACTACGACAACCTGCTCTATCAGATTCGTCCTGCCTTCGGTGGCAACATCGTGGCTACCATCGTGAACCCTGACCACCGTCCCCAGATGGCTACCGTGCGCTCTGGCGTGATGCAGAAGGCACTCTACGAGGGTGACTACAAGAAGGAAGTGGTTTATCCTGAGGTATCCAAGTATGTCTCTGCCGAGGCTTACGTCGTGAAGGTGCTCGACCACCATGTGGAGGCTGCCAAGCACAACCTGAAGGGTGCACCCATCGTGGTGGCTGGCGGCTATGGTGTCGGCTCGAAGGAAGGCTTCGACCAACTCTTCCAGTTGGCCAAGGTGCTGCATGGCGAGGTGGGCGGAAGCCGTGCCGCTGTAGATGCTGGCTGGCTCGACCACGATCGTCAGATTGGTCAAACGGGCGTTACCGTCCATCCGAAGGTGTACATCGCCTGCGGTATCTCTGGACAGATTCAGCACATTGCTGGTATGCAGGATTCTGGCATCATCATCAGCATCAACAGCGACCCAGATGCCCCCATCAATCGCATCGCCGACTATGTGATTGTTGGCACCGTTGAAGAGGTTGTACCCAAACTCATTAAGTATTACAAGCAAAACTCGAAATAAGCAATGGCAAACTATTATAGTGACCACCCAGAGATTGGTTTCTATCTGAACCATCCTCTGATGAAGCGCATCGTCGAACTCAAGGAGCGCAACTTCGAAGATGCCAAGAAATTTGACTACGCCCCTGTTGACCTGGGCGATGCCATCGAGAACTACAAGCAGATTCTCGACATCACGGGCGATGTGGCTGCCAACATCATTGCCCCCAACTCGGAGAGCGTCGACCTGGAAGGCCCGCACCTCGAGAACGGCCGCATGATCTACGCCAGCAAGACCTTCGAGAACATCGACGCCACCCGCAAGGCTGGCCTCTGGGGTGTCTCGATGCCCCGTCGCTACGGCGGTCTGAACCTGCCCAACGCTGTGTTCTCGATGCTCTCAGAGATTATCTCGGCTGCCGATGCCGGTTTCCAGAACATCTGGTCGTTGCAGTCGTGCATCGACACGCTCTATGAGTTCGGCTCTGAGGAGCAGCGCCAGAAGTACATCCCCCGTGTCTGCGCTGGTGAGGGTATGTCGATGGACCTGACGGAGCCCGATGCCGGTTCTGACCTGCAGCGCGTGATGCTGAAGGCCACTTACGACGAGAAGGAGCAGTGCTGGCGCCTGAACGGTGTGAAGCGTTTCATCACCAATGGCGATAGCGACATCCACCTCGTGCTGGCCCGCAGTGAGGAAGGCACGAAGGACGGCCGCGGCCTGTCGATGTTCATCTACGACAAGCGCAACGGCGGTGTGGACGTGCGCCACATCGAGCACAAACTGGGTATCCACGGCTCACCCACCTGCGAGTTGACCTACAAGAACGCCAAGGCAGAACTCTGCGGCTCGACCCGTCTGGGACTGATCAAGTATGTGATGGCCCTGATGAACGGTGCCCGTCTGGGCATCGCCGCACAGAGCGTGGGTCTCAGCCAGGAGGCTTACAACGAGGGACTGGCCTACGCCAAGGAGCGTGCACAGTTTGGCGAGAAGATCATCAACTTCCCCGCTGTCTACGATATGCTGGCCCGCATGAAGGCCAAACTGGACGCTGGCCGTTCGCTGCTCTACCAGACAGCCGCCTACGTCGATGTGTACAAGTGCCTGGAGGACATCGAGCGCGACCGCAAACTGACGCCCGAGGAGAAGCAGGAACTGAAGAAGTACCAGCGTCTGGCCGATGCCTTCACGCCGCTGGCCAAGGGTATGAACTCAGAATATGCCAACCAGAACGCCTACGACGCCATCTCTATTCACGGTGGCAGCGGCTTCATCATGGAGTACAAGAGTCAGCGTCTCTATCGCGACGCCCGTATCTTCTCTATCTACGAGGGTACCACCCAGTTGCAGGTCGTTGCTGCCATCCGCTACATCAGCAATGGCACGATGCTCAGCAACATCAAGGAGATGCTCGCAGGGCTTGAGGTCAGCGACAGTTTGAAGAATTTGAAGGCTTGCGTTGGGGAGTTTGTCCCCGTCTATGAGGAGGCTATAGCCAATGTGAAGGCTCTCGAAAATCAGGATGCCCAGGACTTCCTGGCACGTCGTCTCTACGATATGACAGCAGAGATTGTGATGTCGCTTCTGATTCTTCGCGACGCCACTAAGGCCCCCGATCTCTTCGAGAAGTCTGCTAACGTATATGTCCGCATGGCTGCTGAGGACATCATCGGCAAGTCGGCCTACATCAAAGCCTTCAAAGCAGAGGACTTGGCGAACTTCCGTGCTGCAGAGCCTGAAGCAGAAGCATAAGCAAGCACACCACTTATCAGATAAGAAAGACTCCGATGGGCACTGGTTCATCGGAGTCTATTTTTGTTCATCTTTTCCTTCTATACGGATTGTCAACATTCACCACCCGCATCGCATAGCGATGGAGTTGCCTGGTCATGAGGGTACTCACCGTCAGCAACTCTTTCCCAGCCAGTCCTGCCTGCAGCAGAAGCGTCCACAGCGCGTCGATGTCATAGAGACCGGCATTGTGCAAGATGTGAAACGGATTGGCCTGTTTCGCCAACATCTGGAGCGTCAGGTTCAGGCGCTCCACCCAAGAGCCAGTGTCAGCAGGATGCTCGCGGAGGAAATCCAGGAGCCGACGGATGGCCTGCTGCAGTTCTGCAGAATTATCCGGATTGGAGGGTAAGCCATTGTCGCTGCCTCCAATATTGTTATAGATGATGTCCCCACTGCCATCGAGTGCCCATTCAGGACGGAAACAATAATAGAGGCTGGGGAGATCGTCTTCCTCAAGATCAAAAGGGCCATAGTCCACCCCATAGACGCCCACAAAATAGGGCATCCCCAGTATGGGCGGCACATAACTGTTCGTAGGATCGTCACCAGGGAATACCAGCAGGAGGCTGATGTCTTCCAGTTTAATATCCTTTAAACGAAAATTGGGAGTGGTGACAGAACTGAAGAAGTTACCATAATCATAAGCGATTGCCACATCCCACACGCAGTTAAACAGCAGCATATCCGCATCGGCGCGACGGATGGGAAACAGCGGGTACTCTTCTTCCTTGTACCACAGTGGCAGGAGATCATTGTCTATTTGACTCATAGCGATAACGGATGATGTGAAACAATGGACGATTGCAGACTCTGCTGCCAGATTTGATTGTCAATGTCCCTGCCAGCGACAATGGAGCCCAATGCCTGGCCGAGCAAGATGACAATCGACAACACGATCAAGAACGAATACGGGCGTGCCGCCTTCTCGCTGTCAGCCCTGCGCCTTCCTCGCAATGCCCAGAAGAAGAGGGCAGCCATCAGCACGGTCACTATCAGGAACATATAGCCAGCCCCTATGACGCCATCGGTCAGGCTATAGACAACCTTTACCAGCCACCGCCCCAGAAACAGGAAGCCCCAGATGGCGAAAATGGCGAAGAACAGCAGGCAACGCCGAAACCAGTCAGGATGCAGATGCTCATAGTCGGCAGACAGGCGCATCACCTGATAGGTGATCACGCCGATGACGCCACCACCGATGAAGACCGCCGTCCCCTTGTAGAGATATACGAGCCAGGCGCCTATCAGCACGATTGCCAGGATACTCAAGGTATAGAGGGCGACACGCCGAATGACGGGCCAGTTGTTGTCTGTTCGATTCATTCTTTCCGATAAATATAGTTTGCTCTTCTGTCTATCAGGCGGGAGACGCTGACGGCATACATGGCATACTGCTCCAACTGCGACAGCCATTCGTCGAGAACCTCTTCCACCTGAGCATCGGCAAGTCCCCGTTGCTGCAGGAACTGCCGAAGAGAAGCGTGGTCATAGAGGCCACCATTGTGGAGGATATGCATCTTGTCGCCTCCGCTTTCCAGGATATGCTCCGCAGAGAGCAGACGGCCATACCATTCGCTTGAAGCCACCCCACGCGCCTCCAGCATCTGTGTCACCTGCCGTATGGCCTGGTGCAGTTCATAGGTGTTATTGTGATACACTGGCGCAGGAACATCGGCCGACCTCCAATCGTGCCAGCACAAACCATCTTGGAGAATGTCCAGCGTGTAGAAGCCAGACAACCCGTGCCCATTCTTCTGATAGACGGCTATCAAGGCGCGATGCAGAGTGACCTCCGACGGAAAGAGCCTGAACTGCCTGTGCTGCGAGGGGAAGACAAGGTAGCAACGCTGGTCGACATGGTTGAAGAACAGTTGCTTCAGTCCGAGTGCCGCCTCCTCAGGAAACTCAGGGTAATAGGCCGACGCCACTTCGACGGAGTGAGTCAGCACGGCCGCCTTTACCAGCAGGTAGACCGTCTTGTCCAGGTCAGATTTCCTGATAGGGAAGAGTTGATAGTCCATAGGCGTCATTGATACTAACAGTTATTCACAGCATAGAGCAGCGCCTGACACTTCTCGTATTCCAACTGATGGGTGGCGATGCGAAATTCAGTCGAACCACTGACAGGCAGGTCGTGCCACGAGCCCATGCCGGCTCCCAGCCGCGTCTTGCGCACAGCCAGCAGATACTTATAGTAAGGCTCTGGCAGGAAGAAGCCCTCATGCGCTTCATCGTAGGTGCAATGCTTGGAGTCCAGGATCTGCAGGGCATCCATAAAGAGTTGATGCCACCAATCGCCGTAAGCCACCGTCGCGATGTCGAGCAGCGCCTCGCGGAAAGCCTGCAGGTTGTCCTGAAACACAGGTTCCTTCAGGGCCGTCACGGCCAGCGGTTGCTCCTGATACTGCAGTTTTCCGCCAGCGGCCTGGATGGTGAGTTTGCTGACGCCGCCCGACTTGTACCAGCACAGCACGGCCGACTCATCACCGTCGGCCCACAAGCCCCTCACATCCAGTCGATACTTCATGACGAAAGCCACACTGGCGAGCCCCTGCTGACGGCTCCTGACGAACCAGGGCCGCAGCACGTCCGTTGCCCCAGGGTCGCTCAGCACGAAATCCCTCTCGCCACGCAAGGCCAGACGAGCCGTAGCGGCAATCTCGGCATGCTCCATCTTGGGGAACACATTGGCAGCCCATCCGAAGTCAGGCACATGCCTGTCCACAATGCGCCGCAGTTCCTTCTCAGGTGCCTTGACCACAGGCGGTTTCGGCCTTTCCTTCGGTTTGCGGTTGGGATCATGTTCCTCGGCATACATCTGATAGTAACGCTCTGAGTATCTGTGCGTGCCATGAATGTCCTCAAAGTGTTCCCCTGGCGTATACCACGGTATCAGCACATCGTCGTCTGCCATATCCGTTCCTCCTTTCTTTTATATTTCATTACAAGTCGTTCAGCAACTGCTCGATGACCTTTGGGAAATACACCATCTCCAGTTGGTGCTCCTTCTCGGCGATGTCGTCAGGCGTGTCGCTGGGCGACAGGGCCACCCGATACTGCACGATGATGTCGCCACCGTCGCAGACAGGCGTCACCCAGTGCACCGTCATGCCGGTCTCCATCTCGCCAGCCGCCTTCACCGCCTCATGCACATGGTGCCCCCACATACCCTTGCCGCCATACTTGGGCAGCAGCGAGGGGTGGATGTTGACCATGCGGTGCGGATAGGCCGCTATCAGGAAGTCGGGTATCAGCGGCAGGAAGCCGGCCAGCACGATGAAGTCGATGGCATACTGCTTCATCAGGGGCAGCATCACCTGGGCATCGTTCAACTCGGCCTTGCTGACCACTGCCGTCGGCACGTGTAGCCGCGCTGCCTTCTCCAGGGCAGGAGCATCGGGCTTGTTGCTGACCACCAGTGCCGTCGCCACCTGCTCCGACGGGGCGAAGTAGCGGATGATATTCTCACAGTTTGTGCCGCTTCCTGACACAAAAATGGCTATGTTTACCTTCTTCATCTTACAAATTCGTATCTTATCGCTTGCAAAGATAATCATTTTTTTCGATTTATCCTTGCTGACTTTGAGAATATTTCGTAACTTTGCAGGGTCTTTAACGAAAACAAACCTAACAAACAATATTTTTGCGAAACAATGAAGAACATTAGTCTTGACATCACGAAAGCCTCCTGCTTCCTGGCAGAAGGCGCTGTGGCAGCCTTCGAGCCTCAGGTGAAGGCCGCCCAGGAAGCCCTTGAGAACGGCACTTGCCCTGGTAACGATTTCCTTGGATGGCTGCATCTGCCCTCCTCCATCACGCCCGCCTTCCTCGACGAGATACAGGCCTGCGCCAACGTGCTTCGCCAGAACTGCGAGGTGGTGGTGGTGGCTGGCATCGGCGGTTCCTATCTGGGAGCCCGTGCCGTCATCGAAGCCCTGAGCAATTCGTTCGGCTGGCTCATCCAGGACAAGAAGAACCCCACCATCCTCTTCGCTGGCAACAACATCGGCGAGGACTACCTCTTCGAGATGACCGAGTATCTGAAGGACAAGAAGTTTGGTGTCATCAACATTTCCAAGTCGGGCACCACCACTGAGACCGCCCTCACCTTCCGTCTGCTGAAGAAGCAGTGCGAGGCCCAGCGCGGCAAGGACGAGGCCCGCAAGGTCATCGTGGCCGTCACTGACGCCAAGCGCGGCGCTGCCCGCACCTGTGCCGACAAGGAGGGCTACACCTCGTTCATCATTCCTGACAACGTGGGTGGCCGCTTCTCAGTGCTGACGCCCGTCGGCCTGCTGCCCATTGCCTGCGCCGGCTTCGACATCAAGGCCCTCGTCGAGGGTGCCCAGACCATGGAGAAGGCCTGTGGCAAGGACGTGCCCTTCGCCGACAACCTGGCTGCCCAGTATGCTGCCGTGCGCAACGGCCTCTACCAGAGCGGCAAGAAGATTGAGATCATGGTGAACTATCAGCCCAAACTGCACTTCGTCAGCGAGTGGTGGAAGCAACTCTACGGCGAGTCGGAGGGTAAGGACAAGAAGGGCATCTTCCCCGCCAGCGTCGACTTCACCACCGACCTGCACTCGATGGGCCAGTGGATTCAGGACGGCGAGCGCACCATCTTCGAGACGGTCATCAGCATCGAGGAGCCTGAGAAGAAACTGCTCTTCCCCAGCGACGAGGAGAACCTGGACGGCCTGAACTTCCTGGCCGGCAAGCGTGTGGACGAGGTGAACAAGATGGCAGAACTGGGCACTCGCCTGGCCCACGTAGATGGTGGCGTGCCCAACATCCGCATCTCTGTGCCCAAACTCAACGAGTTCTACATCGGCCAACTCATCTATTTCTTCGAGATCGGCTGCGGCATCAGCGGCAACGTGCTGGGTGTCAACCCCTTCAACCAGCCTGGTGTGGAGGCCTACAAGAAGAATATGTTTGCCCTGCTCGACAAGCCCGGCTACGAGGAAGACAGCAAGGCCATCAAGGCAAGGCTGGCAAATGAATAAAGCCATTGAGCAATATCTGGAGAAACACGGCTTTGAGGCACTGCGCCCCAAGGCCGTGCTCTTCGATATGGACGGCGTGCTCTACGACTCGATGCCCAACCACGCCATTGCCTGGCAGCGCTCCATGCAGACCTTCGGCATCAGCATGACAAAGGCCGACGCCTATGCCACTGAGGGGGCACGCGGCGTTGACACCATTCGCAGGATGGTCAAGATGCAACAGGGGTGCGACATCGACGAGGCAGAGGCCCAGCGGATGTACGACGAGAAGACGCGCCAGTTTCATGCCCTGCCCGAGGCACCCGTCATGCCAGGCATACTAGAACTGATGTCACAAATCCATGCCGACGGACTGACCATCGGCGTGGTGACGGGCAGCGGACAGCGGCCGCTCATCAACCGCCTGCTGCAGGACTTTGGCGACTATCTCGACCCAAGCCACATTATCACGGCCTACGACGTCAAACGTGGGAAGCCCAATCCAGACCCCTATCTGGCGGGACTCAGCAAAGTGGGAGGACTGCAGCCCTGGCAGGCCTTCATCGTAGAGAATGCCCCTCTGGGGGTCAGGGCCGGCGTGGCAGCACAGGTATTCACCATCGCCGTCAACACAGGTCCCCTGCCCGACGAAGCGCTGCTGCAGGAAGGGGCCAACCTGATCTATGCGCAGATGACCGACCTCAGCCAAGCATGGTCCGACATCTATTCGTCGTCGTCATCATCATCATCGTCACCGTCGAAGTCATCGCTGTAGTCGAGCATATCCATGTCGTCATCCTTCTCCACCCTGATGGCTCCCTGACGATCGACAACCATCTCCAGGGGCACAAACAGGTCATCGGGGGCATCGGGCATGCCTATCACCACCTTGAACTCCAGTGCCGAGTTGTCCACCTCGTGGAAGCGGATGCCCACCAACTGGCCGTTGCGCCTGAAGGGCTCGTCGAGATGACCACTGAATGCTGCCTTGATAAACGAGCGGTGGAAGAACACTGAGCCGTCCTGGCGGCTGATTTTCACGTCTACCAGGTTGTCCACGTACTGCTGACCGTTGTCATCCGTCAACTTGGGCAGGCTGTCTGCCGGCAGTCGCAGGATGTCCACCCGATAGGGGCTGCCCTGCCATACGACGGTATTCGTCTGGCGGTCTTCGCCCATCCTGATAGGGTCTACGAGGGCCTTGGGCACATACTTCGACGTGATGATGTCATCCGTCTGTTTCTTCTCCTTGCAGGCACCCAGCATCATCATGCCGGCCACCAGCGACACACATATAAGTATCTGTTTCATAATTTATTTGCAAAGTTACGAATTTTTTTGATAAGCACAAAGAAAAGCGCCCACTTTTTAGGGTGGACGCTGTTACCATATTAACCAAATTCTTTCTAAAATAAGATTTGAATCCCATTAAGTAGGCACGCTTGCCTCTAAAAAACACTATGTTAACCTAAATCACTATGAAAAATTTACTAATATTTACTTTTCTAATCGTTGTTCCTGTTCGGACGCTGACCCTGACGCTGGCCCTGTCGGCCTCCACGCGGACCTTGCTGCATCCGCTTCTGGGCATCGGCCTGATAAGCCTTGTACTGATCCTCGGTCAAGATCTTCTGCAGTTCGGCGTTGTAGGCCTCCATCTGCTTCTTCATCTCCTCGCGGCGCTTCTCCATGTCCTCTCTCGAGGGACGCTGGCGCTCCTGTTGACCTCCGGCCCTGAGCGTGTCGCCCTGCTGGCGGTCGCCGCGGTTCATCTGCGGACGGCGGCCGTCACGGCCTCCGCGCTGCGGGCCGCCCATGGGGCCCATCTTGTCGGCATACTGCAGGTTCAATTCCAACAACTGTGCTGCTTGCGTGTCGTTAAGTCCGTATGTCTTCACCGTCTCGGCGGTGCGCTGCTTCACCATCTCTGTCCTATCGGGCTGCTGGCGGTCGCGTTTCTGTTTGTTCTCGTCCTGTGCCACTGCTGTAGCACTCATTGTGATGGCGGCCACGAGGGCCAAAACTATCTTCTTCATATTAGTTACTTTATTTGAGCATTAACTTTCAGTTTAACGGTTCTCTTGAGTTGCAACTAATAATCTGATGCAAAGATAATCAAAAAGTTTAATCCTACGAGAAAAAAGTTCGTCTTTTTTGCACTTATATGGGCTTTTTTTCTTATTTTTGCAGAAAATAGCATGATTATGACGTTTAGATACACTTTTTATGCACTTTTCGTCCTTGCTACACTGACGCTTTCCGTCGCCTGCGGCTCAGGCCACGAAGAGCCTTCGACAGAAGCACAGGCCGACGCCACCGCCACAGCGGTCAGGCAGATACAGCAGTGCTCGCGGCTCTACACCACCGAATACCGCGTGCACAAGATCATCACCTGCAACGACCGCTCCACCATCGATGCCAGCGGATTGGGGCTCAACCTGGAACTGGACAAGCCCGGCCACCGCAAGATGGTGGTGCCCATCGATGCCACGCTGAAGGGCTACATCGACTTCGGCCGCTTCAGCGAGGCCAACATCGAGCGGCAGGCCGACAGCCGACTCGTCATCACGCTGCCCGACCCTGAGGTCATGCTCACTAGCAGCCGCGTGGACCATGAGCACCTGCAGGAGTTTGTGTCGCCCTATCGCGACCGCTTCAGCAACGAGGAGAAAAACGAACTCATCGCCCTGGGCCGCCAGGCCATCGTCGACGAGATACCCCGCCTGGGCATCGACCGCAGTGCCCGCTCGGCTGCCGTCCGCCTGCTGATGCCCATACTCACCACGCTGGGATTCCACGAGCAGGACATCACCATACAGTTCCGCAGCGACTTCAGCAGCGACCAACTGATCCGCCATCTTGACTAAACACCCGCATTGACACCTATGGACAAGAACACCCGCACCACCCTCATCACCTGTGGCTCCATTGCCGCCGCCATCATCGCCGTGGCCGTCGCAGCCGCCCTCCTGGCCGGCTCGTGGCTCTGGCGCAAGATGGAGCAGGCCGCACCTGCCATCACCATCACCAACAGGCGCGAAGTGACCCTCACGCCCACACAGATACAGAGCATACGCGACATAGGACAGTGGGAGTTCCTGTCCGTCGACGACGAGGAACTGGTAGACACCATGCGCCCAGGCATCCTCTTCGACGACCACCTGGTGTGCATCTACCGCGGCACCCTGCGGCTGGGCCTCGATATGCAGGAACTGAGCGACGCCAGCCTCCAGACACAGGGCGACAGCATCAGCGTCCTGCTGCCGCAGATAGAACTGCTGGACGAGTACTTCATCGACGATGCCCGCACGGAGATCTTCCACGAAGAGGGCGAGTGGTCATCCTATGCCCGCGACGACCTCTACCGTCGCGCCAGAGAGCAGATGAAGATGCGGGCCATGACTGCCGACAACATCCGCCTGGCCCAGCAGATGGCCGAGACGCAGATGCGCCAGTTATTCCAGGCCCTGGGCTTCGCCCACGTCAGCATCACCTTCGACAACTATCTCCAGCAGCACTGACCACCACCTCGACCACCGTCAGCACCCCGTCGCTGACCCTGAACCTCACGTCGCGCCCGCCGAAGGGCATGCCGTAGACGCGTTCGCCATCGTCGTGATAGCGCGGCCTGGGATCCTGAGCCAGCACCTGCAGCAGCCCCTCGCGCTCCTCCGGCTCGAAGCAACGCAGCCACTCATCGCCCATCTCCACCCTGAGCGGGCTCCACGCACGGCCGTCCACAAACCCGCTGCGCGCCTCAGGGTGGCTGTCGGCGTAGGCCACGTAGGGCTTGATGTCGTATATCGGCGTGCCGTCCATCAGGTCGGCCCCACGGACGTGGATCACGGGTCCCAAGTCCTGCGTCATCTCCACCTTATCTATATACGCGCACGAGAGCCCCAGGCGGTTCGGACGGAACGGTGAGCGCGAGGCAAACACCCCCACCCGCTCGTTGCCCCCCAGTCGCGGCGGGCGCACCGTCAGCCCCTGCTGTTCGTGCGGGTTGGCGCTGAACTCCCAGATGAGCCACAGGTAGTCAAACTCCTCCAGCCCCCTCACGGCCTCCTCCCTGCGGTATTCCGGCTCCAGCACGATGCGTCCCCGCAGGTTGTCGGCCAGTCCGCTCTGGCGCGGGATGCCAAACTTCGACGTCAGCGCAGAACGGTAAAATGCAATCGGTTTTATCTCCATAACGCGGCAAAGGTACAAAAAAAATCGAAGGAAATGTGCATAAGTTAAGAGTTTTTCGTACCTTTGCACGCAGAAAGAACAACAAACGACACCTTATTATGATGAAGACAAAGACACTCCTCATGGCACTGCTGCTCTGCATGACGGCATGGGCACAGGCCGCACAGAAACAGGACACGTTCACCACGCCAGGCGGCAAGACGGTGACCATCAACCACATCAAGCATGCCAGCATACACATAGAGTATGAGGGCCGCAACATCTACATCGACCCCGTGGGCAACCTGGAGCCGAGGACCGACTTCTCGCTGTACCCCAAGGCCAACATCCTGCTGATCACCCACGAGCACTTCGACCACTACGACCAGTTGACCATCCCCCAACTGTGCACACCGGCCACAGCCGTCTATACCAACAAGTCCGTAAACGGGAAGATTCACCGCGGCATCGCACTGAGCAACGGCGACAGCATCGTCTACGCCCAGGACATCAAGATATGGGCCGTGCCTGCCTACAACACCACTGAGGGGCGGGAGCAGTTTCACCCCAAGGGCCGCGACAACGGCTACGTGCTGTCGCTGGACGGGCTGCGCATCTACATTGCCGGCGACACGGAGGACATACCCGAGATGGACGACCTGAAGGACATCGACATCGCCTTCCTGCCCTGCAACCAGCCCTACACGATGACCATCGACCAACTGGTCAGGGCGGCCAAGGTGATACAGCCCAAGGTGCTCTTCCCCTACCACTACAGCGAGACGCCCGTCAACCAGGTGCGCATCCGGCTAAACGGCAGCGGGATCAACGTGAAGATCAGGGACTATAAATAAAAAAAAGGCGACCTATCTAGGTCGCCTTTTTTTTATTTAGATCAGATTGTTGCGCTCTATGTCCTTGAAGTAGCGGTAGGTGCCTACCTTCAGTTCCTCGCAGGCGGCATCGTCAGCCACGATGATACCGTGGGGGTGCATCTGCAGGGCAGAGATGGTCCACATGTGGTTGACGCTACCCTCGACGGCGGCCTGCAGCGCGCGGCACTTGGCGTGGCCGTTGACCAGGATCATCACCTCGCGGGCAGCCATCACCGTGCCCACGCCAACGGTCAGAGCCGTCTTGGGCACCTTGTTGATGTCGCCCTCGAAGAAGCGGCTGTTGGCAATGATGGTGTCAGTGGTCAGGGTCTTCTGACGGGTGCGGCTGCAGAGGCTGGAGCCGGGCTCGTTGAAGGCGATGTGGCCATCAGGGCCGATGCCGCCCAGGAAGAGGTCGATGCCGCCGAACTTCTCGATTTCCTTCTCATAGTTGGCGCACTCGGCAGCCAGGTCTTCGGCATTGCCGTTGAGGATATGGATGTTCTCCTTGGGGCAGTCGATGTGGTTGAACAGATTGGTGAACATAAACGAGTGGTAACTCTCAGGATGCTCCACGGGCAGGCCTACATACTCGTCCATATTGAAGGTGACCACATTCTTAAACGACACGCGGCCCTCCTTGTAGGCCTTCACCAGGCCCTGATACATGCCGATGGGGCTGGAGCCGGTGGGCAGGCCCAGCACGAAGGGTTTTTCGGGTGTGGGATTGGCGGCATTGATCTTGGCCACCACGTAATTTGCTGCCCACTGGGACATCAAATCATAGTTCGGTTCAATAATGACTCTCATAATAGTTGTGTTTGTTTTGTAGTATGATAAACTATTGTATAACGATTTTCTTTCCACCGACGATATACAAGCCACGTCGCGGCTTCAAGACACGACGGCCCTGCAGGTCGTAGATGCAGCCTTCACCTGCCGCAGGCCAGCGGTTGACCGTGCGGATGCCCGTTGGGTCGCCCCCCATGAAGTCGAACGAGACGAGACCGTCGTCGCTGACGCGGATGCGGGTGATGGGCTTCGACAGCAGCGTGGTGTCAGCCGCATTCTTGGCGTGCATCGCCGTGGCAGGCACGGAGTGGTCGGTCAGGCTGTCCAGCGTCTGCTCGCCCTCCACCCACGGATAGGCCGAGGTGCTCAGGTGGCGGTTGTTCATGTGCCCACTAGCGGCATAGGTCCCCAGCGAGGCTTTCTGGATGTAGGCATCCCATGCGTCGTAGTCCCTATTGTCGGCATTGACGAGGGCGAAGCGGCGCCGGCTCTTGACGTTGTTCACGGTGTTTCCCGTCCAGGCCGACTGCAGATAGTCCACATGATAGACCACGAGCCCCCGTCCAGGCAGACCTGCATCCCATCCGCTCCACTGGCGGTTCTCCAACAGCAGATACTCTGTGTCGGTATGCCTGATGATGTAGGCCTGGCCGCCAGCCTCCAGCGGCTTCAGGTCGACGATGGTGGCGGGCTCTGTCAACTCAGTAGGCGTCAGCCATCCCATGAGCATACGCTCCAGCACGGTGTAGTTGGGCGGACACCAGCCGTAGTTGGTGAAGTTGCCCCCATCCATCAGGTCCCATTCGTCAGCGACGGAATAGCCGCCAGAACTGGAGGTGGGATAGATGTCGGGCAGGCCAAGGCTGTGGGTGTACTCGTGGCAGATGGTGCCTATGCCGCAGAGCAGCGTCTTGTTCCATCGCTCGGCACTGGCCGAATAGTTGCTGATGCGGATGCCATCGGGAGTGGTGATGGTTGAAAACGAACTGGTGTTGGGCCATAGGTAGCCGTAGCAGTCCTGGCCGCTGGCATTGCCGCCCATGCCTGCAAAGACGAAGATGACCTGCTCCACGGAGCCATTGCCGTCCCAGTCGTACTGACTGTAGTCCACGGTGGGATTCTGCTCGAGCAACAGGCGGATGGCGTCACTCATGGCCTCGCGACCATAGTTGCGCGTGCTCGACGTGGGGCTGGCGTTTGGCTGGGCCTTCCTGTCCAACTGATAGGGGCCGTAGACGTCGCACTGGAGATTGAACATGCCCAGCGACTGGTCGCGGAAGTAGTCGGCCACACAGCCTTTGCCCTCCCGCTGGTGGAAGCCAGGAGTATTGAATAGATTGTCGTAGAACGTATGAGGGTCTTCCATGCTGAAATAGGTGGAGTCTCCCTTGAACTCAATCAGGATGACCATCTGACGGTAGGTCTTGCTGGGGTCCCAGTGAGTCATTGGGGTGAGGCGTGCGGGCCGCGAGACCCCACGGGAGTCTGCCCCGCCGTCGCCGGCTGGCAACGGCGTGCAGTCGCCCCTCACTACACTCAGTGTCTGTGCAAACGCAAAGACAGGCCAAAAGGTTAGAAGGCTCAGCAGCAAGAATCCTCTTACTTTCCGCATGGAGCCCACGGTTTCAGTTGCTTGAAGAAGTCGTTGCCCTTGTCATCGACGAGGATGAAGGCGGGGAAGTCCTCTACATCGATCTTCCAGATGGCCTCCATGCCCAGTTCAGGATACTCCACGCACTCTATCGACTTGATGCTCGACTGCGACAGCACGGCAGCCACGCCGCCGATGGAGCCCAGATAGAAGCCGCCATGCTTCTGGCAGGCATCGGTGACCACCTGCGAGCGGTTGCCCTTGGCTATCATCACCAGCGAGGCGCCCAGCGACTGGAACTCGTCCACGTAGGGGTCCATGCGGTTGGCCGTGGTGGGGCCCATCGAGCCGCAGGGGTAGCCCTCTGGCGTCTTGGCAGGGCCGGCATATAGCACAGGATACTTCTTGAAGTATTCAGGCATCGGCTCGCCAGCATCTATGCGGGCCTTCAGTTTGGCGTGGGCAATGTCGCGGGCCACGATGATGGTGCCCTTCAGGTTGACGCGGGTGGATACGGGATACTTGGTCAGTTCCTTGCGCACGGCGTCGATGCCCTGGTTCAGGTCTATCTCAATGGTGTTCTGACCCTCGCCAGCCTTGGCATACTCGGCAGGAATGAGTTCAGAGGGGTTGGCGTCCATCTTCTCCAGCCAGATGCCCTGAGCGTTGATCTTGGCCTTGATGTTGCGGTCGGCCGAGCACGAGACGCCCATGCCGATGGGGCAAGAGGCACCATGACGGGGCAGACGCACGACGCGGATGTCGTGAGCCAGATACTTGCCGCCAAACTGGGCGCCCAGTCCGATCTTGTGGGCCTCGTCCAGCAGTTTCTGCTCCAGGTCTACGTCGCGGAAGGCGCGGCCCGTCTCGTCGCCAGTGGTGGGCAGCGAGTCGTAGTACTTGATGGAGGCCAGTTTCACCGTCAGCAGGTTCTTCTCTGCGCTGGTGCCGCCGATGACGAAGGCGATGTGGTAAGGCGGACAGGCTGCCGTGCCGAGGCTCTTCATCTTCTCCACGAGGAAGGGGATGAGCGTGCCCTCGTTCTGGATGGTGGCCTTGGTCATGGGGTAGAAGTAGGTCTTGTTGGCTGAGCCGCCACCCTTGGCCACGAAGACGAAGCGGTACTCGGCACCCTCAGTAGCCTCGATGTCGATCTGGGCAGGCAGGTTGCAGCGCGTGTTCACCTCGTCGTACATATTGAGCGGTGCGTTCTGCGAATAGCGCAGGTTGTCCTGCGTGAAGGTATTGAAGACACCCAGCGACAGGGCCTCTTCGTCCTCGAAGCCCGTCCACACCTGCTGTCCCTTCTCGCCGTGGATGATGGCCGTGCCCGTGTCCTGACAGAAGGGCAGGATGCCGCGAGCAGCCACCTCGGCGTTGCGCAGGAACTGCAGGGCCACGTACTTGTCGTTCTCAGAGGCATCGGGGTCTTGCAGGATCTTGGCCACCTGCAGGTTGTGCTCACGGCGCAGCATGAACTCCACGTCGTGGAATGCCTGCTGAGCCAGCAGCGTGAGGGCCTCGGGCGAGACCTTCACAATCTGTTTACCCTCAAACTCTGAGACCGTTACGCCTTCCTTAGAAAGCAGTCTATACTCTGTCTTGTCCTCGCCCAACTGGAACATAGGGGCGTACTTGAATGCTGGTGTTGCCATAGTTTTATTCTTTAATGATTAGTCTATTTGGCCACAAAGGTAAGAAAAATATTTGAGAACGCCATCAAAAACTGCACAAAAAAAGCATCCTCGCTGTGAGGATGCTTCATGATGGGGTGTCGGCGGCTGACTAATAGCCGAAGATTTCCTCTGTAGAGACACGCTTGATGGTGCCGTACTGCAGGAGTGACGCGAGGTCGAGTTCCTTCTCGTCGCCGAGGATGACATAGCGGTAGGTCTTGTGGGCCACCTGCTCCTGCTCAAACTTCACCACGTCCTGAAGCGTCAGGTCGGGGATAGCCTTGTAGATGCGCTCGTTCAGGTCGTAGTCGATGCCGCGCTGCTGAGCCGTCAGCCAGGCGTTGATGAGTCCGAACTTGGTGGTGCGCTGGCTGGCCAGGCGCTTCGTCAGGGCCTCCTTGGCAATCTGGAACGAGCCTTCGCTCTCAGGAATGGTATCGAGGATGTTATGGAACTGGCGCACACAGTCCATCATCTTGTCGTTCTGGGTGATGATGTGGGTGAAGAAATACTCAGGATTCTCCTTGTAGGCGGGCTGCATGTAGGCGGCATAGGCGTTGTAGGCCAGTCCGCGGGCCTCGCGCAGTTCCTGGAACACGATGGTGTTCATGCCACCGCCATAGTACTCGTTGAAGAGGGCGATGACGGGAGCCTGGTCGGCATTCCACTGGCGCTGCTCGTTGTGAATCATGCGCATGTAGATGTTCTTGGCATCATAGGGAGCCAGGATGACCTCGTTCTCAGGTGTGGGCTGCATCTCATAGTGCTTGCCCTCGGGCACGGGCTGCAGGGCAGCAAGCAGCGAGGTGTGGGCGTCAAGGGCCTCGGCCAACTCGCTCTCACTCATAGGACCATAATACAGCACGGTATGCTCATACTGCGAGAGATCCTTCAGCAGGTCCAGCAGTTCCTGCGGGTCGGTCTGCTGCAACTGGGCGATGCTCAGGTCATTGCGCGAGGGGTTGTAGGGGCCATAGAGGCCGTAGTCGACCAGGAAGTTGAAGTTGGTGCGCTGGTCTTGCTTGCTGTCAAGACGCGACTTAGCCTCGAGCATTACGAACTGGGCATAGGCCTCCTGGTCTACCCTGGCACACTGCATCAGGTGCTCCAGCAGGCGCAGGGCCTCTGGCATGTTCTCGCTCAGACCGTTCAGGCTGACAGAGATGGCACGCTGGCCCACCTGGATGTTGTAGCGGCAGGCCAGTTTGTAGAACTGCTGCTTGATCTGCTCGTTGCTCAGCGAGTCGGTACCCAGGAAGTCGAGATACTGGGCAGCATAGTTGTAGCGCAGGTCGGCATCGTTGCCAAACTCATAGCGGAAGGCCATCTGGAAGCGGCCGTTCTCCGTGTTCTTCACGTAGATGTAGGGCAGTTGACCAGTGTTGCCGAAGGTCAGGTCTCGCTGGAAGTCGACGAAGCGGGGCTCGATGGGCTTCACCTCGGTCTGCTGAATCTCCTTGACGAAGTCGCTCACCATGTCGCGGTTGGTGGGGATGGGCGTAATCTCAGGCTTGTCAATCTTCTTCTGCGTGGGGTCGACGCCCTGACGCTTATAGACAGCCACGTAGTTATCGGCGAAATGGCGGCGGGCAAAGTCGACAATCTGCTCCTTGGTGATGCCGGCTATGCGGTCGAGCGACTGCACCTCCTGCTCCCAGGGCGTGCCATTGATGAAGGCCCCAACAAACATATTGGCACGGGCACGATTCGACTCCAGGGCGTTGTAGTACTGCAACTTCATATTGTTGACCACCGAGGGCAACAGGTCGTCGGAGAAGTCGCCAGCCTTCAGTTTGTCCATCTCGCCCAGCAGCAACTGGCGCACCTCGTCGAGCGTCTGTCCCTCCTTAGGCGTGCCGGCCAGGATGAAGCAAGAGTAGTCCATGTTGCACTCTGCGCCAGCCCATGCCTGCAGCATCTTCATCTGCTGGTTGATGTCCAGGTCTATCAGGCCGGCGGTGCCGTTGCTCAGCATCGACCCAATGACCTGCAGCGTGTCGGCCTGCAGTGACGAGGCCTTGTCGAAGCGATAGCCCAGCCAGATGGTCTCTGCCTCCAGACCGACGACGGTCGTGTCGACAGGGGCGGTCAGTTCGGGCTGCTCAGGATAGACGGGCTGCGCAACATCTTCACCAGGCTGCCACTGCCCGAAGTACTTGTCGATGATGGCGATGACCTCATCAGGATCAAAGTCGCCAGCCATGCAGATAGCCACATTATTGGGCACATACCACTTCTTGAAGTAAGCCTTGATGTTCGTAATCGAGGGGTTCTTCAGGTGTTCCTGCGTGCCGATGGTGGTCTGCGTGCCATAGGGGTGAGTGGGGAACAACTTGGTTGCCATAGCCTGATAGAGTTTGCGCATATCGCTGGTCAGGCTGATGTTGTACTCCTCATAGACAGCCTCCAGTTCGGTGTGGAAGCCGCGGATGGTCATGTTCATGAAGCGGTCGGCCTGAATCTTGGCCCAGTTGTCCACCTCGTTCGAGGGGATGTCCTCAGTGTAGCAGGTCACGTCCTCGCTGGTGTAGGCATTGGTGCCCTCTGCGCCGATGGCCGACATCAGTTTGTCGTACTCGTTGGGGATGTTGTACTGCGCTGCCAACTGGCTGACGGAGTCGATCTCGTGGTAGGCCTGGCGACGCTCCTCAGGATCGGTGAGTTGGCGATAGGCCTCGTAGCGCTGCTCTATCTCGTCGAGATAGGGAGCCTCAGCCTCAGGGTCGCTGACGCCAATCTTATCCGTACCCTTGAACATCAGGTGCTCCAGATAGTGGGCCAGGCCGGTGGTCTCAGCGGGGTCGTTCTTAGAACCGGTGCGCACGGCGATGAAGGTCTGGATGCGCGGTTCTTCCTTGTTCACACTCAGATAGACCTTCAGGCCGTTGTCGAGCGTATAGATACGCGTCTTCGACGGGTCGTTGTCCACCGTCTCATACTTGTACTTCTCGCAAGCAGTCAGTGCTGCAAGGCCCAGCATCAGGGCAAATGCTTTTGTCAAGTTACTTAGTCTCATACGTATTTAGTTTTCATAATCTATCTCGTGGTCGAGTTTCGAGAGGAAATCCTCATAGACATCCTGATCGACGTCGCCCATGGCGTACTCCTTCTGGGCATCCTTGCGGATCTCGGCAATCCAGGCACGACGGGCCTTGACATAGTCCTCGCGAATACGGTCGCAGGCCTGCTCGTCCAGTTCCGCCAGATGATAGTAGTCCAGGATGAGTTGGTAGGACCATGCCCAGCGGTAGTCGCTATAGGCATTGTTGATCTCATCGAAGCGGGAAAGCACCTGACTGATGTTCTCTATGGTGCCACTCTTGATGTCGTCAATGAGCCGCTGCTCCTCACTCTCTGGCAGCAGCAGGCCACTGAGGTCAGTCCAGGGGCCTTTGCCCACATTCGACTTCGGATAGCCGAAGAAGCCCTCCTTGACGGCACGCTTCAGCACGGCTCCCATGTAGATGCGCAGGGCTATGTCGTAGTACTTCAGGCCCTTCTTCAGCGACGAGGCGTTGATGACATACTCGTGGAAATTATAGGTGGTCACGTTCTCGCCAGAGGCAGAGCGCAGGGCCTTCAGTATCTCGATGCCCTGCAGGATCTCACCCACGGTGAAGGGCGACAGCCAGTCGAAGTTGATGATCGACTTCTTCGACTGCTTAGAGCGCTTGTCGCGCTTGGGCCACTTCTTGATGTCGCGATACAGGCCCACGGTGGTGATGTTGCGACCTGGCACCAAATACATCGTCTCGCCGTAGGCTATCAGATAGGAGAACGGCAGATTGCGCGTATCGGGGTGGTGCATCAGTTTGCCAAAGCAGACCGAGAAGGCTCCGATGGTGGCAGGCATCAGGATATAGGAACCGCTGGCCGTCTTCGTGCCGCGCTCCAGTGTGCCCCAGTGCATGGGGCCCATCTTGTAAGCGTGGTTGGAGAAGTTGGTGTTGGAGCCGGCATTGTAGAACGAGAACTGTCCGCCAATGAGCAGGCTCGACTTGTGGTGGCTGGCCGAGAAGGGGCCGCAGAAGGCTGCGCAGGCCTCGCCGTTGGCCATAAACGAATTGGCAAAGAAGAGGCTGGCCTCAGCCGTAAATCCATTGGTGATCTGGCAGGCTTCGCCCACGAAGCAGTCCTGCATCTTCACGCTGTTGTTAATCGAGCAGCCGTCGCAGATGATGCTATTCTCGCAGATGACGCCTGTGCCGATAAACACCGATGCGTCCTCGCTGCTCAGTATGGTGCACTCGTTCAGACGGGCAGCACCGCTCACCTCGCAGTCGCCCTTGATCACCGTGTTGACGATGTCCTTGGTGTTGATAATCTTCACGTTATTGCCTATGATGCCGCGCTCCGGCGTGGAGATGCGCACCTCGTCGTCGATGAGTTGGCGCAGGGTGTTCATCAGGGCCTTGTCGTTGTGGTGCTTCACCATAAAGGCGGCCAGTTGCGAGTTGAGTTCGCGGAAGAGCACCACATTGCCGTCGCCCATCTCGTTGAGCACGGAGATGGTAGAGCCGGCACCGTAACTGGCACCCTCGCGGGTCTCCAGCGTCGAGATATTGGAGATGTAGCAGTCGTCGCCGATGGTGTAGTTGTTGATGAAGTTGCCCACCTTCTCTATCAGGCAGTCATCGCCCACGGAGACATTGCGCAGCGTGGCATCGTTGATGCCTGAGTGCTTCACAAAGCCCTTGGCCACCTCCACTTTCTTCTCGAACTTACCCAGGCGGATGTCGCCATAGAACATCACGCGATGGAAGTTGTAGGGACGAAAGTCTGGGTCCACCAGCACCTTGTTCCAGTCCTCTGCCCAGCACACATTGTTCTCGAGCACCTGGATCTCCTCTTGTGTCAGTTGTCTGTATTCTCTCATAATCTTCTATTTTGTGTTTGGTTCAATATTCCTCTTCAATCGAATACAGGAAGTCGTTGTAGGGATACTTCTGTACGTGCAACTCGCGTACCTTACTATATAGCACGGTTCGCAGTTCCTCAATGTTCTCTTTCTGCTTGGCCGAGATGAAAAGGCAGTCGCCCTGCATCTTCGCCATCCACGTGCGCTTCAGGTCGTCCAGCGATATGTTTTCCTTCGTCGGCTCCGTCAGGTCGTCTTCGTCCTGCGGCGTCCAGGTGTAGGCATCAATCTTGTTGAAGACCACCATCGACGGGGTCTCGGCACAGCCCAGTTCACTGAGCGTCTGCTCCACCACGCGGATCTGCTCCTCGAAGTCAGGATGCGAGATGTCCACCACATGCACCAGCAGGTCGGCCTCGCGCACCTCGTCGAGGGTGCTCTTGAACGACTCCACCAGGTCGCTGGGCAGTTTGCGGATGAAGCCCACGGTATCGGCCAGCAGGAAGGGCAGGTTCTCTATCGTCACCTTGCGCACCGTGGTGTCGAGCGTGGCGAAGAGTTTGTTCTCGGCGAAGACCTCGCTCTTCGAGAGCAGGTTCATCAGCGTCGACTTGCCCACGTTGGTATAGCCCACCAGGGCCACGCGGATCAGTCGGCCGCGGTTCTTCCGCTGCGTCGTCTTCTGCTTGTCGATTTCGGCCAACCGCTGCTTCAACAGGGTGATACGGTGGAGGATGATACGGCGGTCCATCTCCAACTGGGTCTCACCAGGACCGCGCAGGCCCACGGTGCCCTTGCCGCCGCCACCGCCGGATCCGCCGCCCTGACGCTCCAGGTGAGTCCACAACCGTTGCAGACGGGGCAGCATATAGCGGTGCTGCGCCAGTTCCACCTGAGCCTTGGCCTCAGCCGTCTGGGCCCGCATGGCAAAAATATCGAGGATGAGCGAGGTGCGGTCGAGAATCTTCACCTGCAGTTCCTTCTCTATGTTACGGATCTGCTTGGCCGTCAGTTCGTCGTCAAAGATGACCATGCCGACGGGCTCGTCCATATCCTCGCACATCTTGATGTAATGACGGATCTCCTCCAGTTTGCCACTGCCCACATACGTCACACTGCTGGGGCCGCTCACCTTCTGGGTGAACCGCTTCACGGTATGGGCACCGGCCGTCGTGGCCAGAAACTCCAGTTCGTCTAAGTATTCGTTGGTCTTTGCTTCGTCTTGCTGACCAGTAATCAGTCCCACCAGCACGGCCGTCTCGGCCTTCGCCTCTGAGATGACAAATTCCTTCATTCAGTAACTAATTATCGATAATCGGCAGCAAAAGTAATAAATCTGCGCGAAATATGCAAGCATTCGTTAAACTTTATGCCGCGAATGGTGTCAAATTAAAGAAAATTGATTATCTTTGCACCCAACAAACCACCTAACAAATGAAACAGACTCTACTAAGCATCCTGTTCGCCATGCTGTGCCTGGGGGCATCAGCACAGGCCAAGTATGACTATTCGAAACTGAACACAGAGAAATTGGACCGTGGTGTCGTGGCCGTTCGTCAGGCCGACGGCAAGGTCTTCGTGTCGTGGCGCATCCTGAGGGACGACCGCAAGGGCGAGCCTTTCGACGTCTATCGCAACGGCGTCAAACTGAACCCGCAGCCGCTGACCAATGGCGGCTCCTGGTTCATCGACGAGCAGCCGCTCAGCGAGGATGCCACCTACGAAGTGAAAGGCGGCTTGGCCGCAGGGCAGTTCACCCTGTGCAGCGATGCCCCCGTGGGCTATCTGCCCATACCCCTGAACAAGCCCGAAGGCGGCCAGGTGCCTACCATGGCCCAGAACAGCCAGAGGCCCCAGAATGCCCAACGCCCACAGAACGCCCAGCGTCCGCCTCGCGACGGCAACAATGGTCGCAACAATGGCGGCAGAGGTCGTGGCTTCGGCTGGCGCGACAACGGGCAGTACACCTATTCGGCCAACGATGCCACGGTGGCCGATGTGGACGGCGACGGACAGTATGAGATTATCCTGAAGTGGGACCCCTCCAATGCCCACGACAATGCCCACGACGGCTACAGTGGCCCCACCCTGCTGGATTGCTACCGACTGAATGGCGAACAACTGTGGCGCATCAACCTGGGCCGCAACATTCGCAGCGGTGCCCACTATGTGCAGTTCATTGCCTACGACTTCGATGGCGACGGCCGTGCCGAACTGATGGTCAAGACGGCCGACGGCACCGTCGATGGTCAGGGCACGGTGATTGGCGACAGCGCCGCCGACTATCGCAACAAGGCCGGCCGCATTCTCGACGGGCCAGAATATATATCGGTGTTCAACGGACTGACTGGTGCCGTGATGGACACCAAGCCCTACATCCCTGAGCGCGGCGAGGTGAAAGCCTGGGGCGACGACCGTGGCAACCGTTCTGAGCGCTATCTGGCCGGCGTCGGCTACTTCGGCGGGAGCAATGCATCGGGCGTCTTCTGTCGCGGCTACTACACCCGTTCCGTCATTGCCGCCTGGGACTGGGACGGCCACGAACTGAAGAACCGCTGGACCTTCGACACCAACGACAGGCAGTGGCGCTCGTATGCAGGACAGGGCAACCACAACCTGCGCATCGCCGATGTCGACGGCGACGGCTACGACGAGATTACCTATGGATCGATGGCTGTCGACAACGACGGCAAGGGTCTCTACAATACGGGCTTCGGCCACGGCGATGCCATCCATCTCGTTGCCGACCCCAAGGACAACCGCCTCTACATCTGGGACTGCCACGAGAACAAGCGCGACGGCAGCGACCTGCGCGATGCTGCCACGGGCAAGGTCATTTTCCAAATCAAGAGCAAGAGCGACGTAGGCCGTGCGATGGCTGCCGACATCGACCCCACGAATCCGGGCATGGAGATGTGGTCTACCGACAGTCACGGTGTTCGCAACATGAAGGGCGAGGTGGTCAATGCAGCCAAGGATGCCGACGACCCACAGCACAACAACCAACTGGTGATGAACGGCCGCTGGCTCTCCGTCAACTTCGGCATCTGGTGGGACGGCGACTTGCTGCGCGAACTGCTCGACCACGAGACGGTGACGAAGTTTGACTGGCAGGACCGTCAGGTCATCGACGTGCAGAAGTTCGACGGCACATTCAACAACGGCACGAAGTCGAACCCCTGCCTTTCGGGCGACATCCTGGGCGACTGGCGAGAAGAGGTGCTCATCCGCGACCGCGAGTCCACCGAACTGCGTCTCTACACCACGACCATCCCCACCGACCACCGCATCAACTGCCTGATGCAAGACATCCCCTATCGTCTCTCCATCGCCACCGAGAACATCGGCTACAACCAGCCCCCCGAGCCCGGCTACTACATTGGCCCTGATCGCGAGGACTACCTGAAGTAAATGTAAAAAGGTAAAAAGGTAAAAAGGTAAAAAAGTAAAAAGGTAAAAAAGAGCATGAAAGCAAAAGCAGCCCTCCTCCTTCTCCTCTGTTCCGTATGTTGCGATATCATCGCAACCCCCACCACCTACAACGTCCGCGACTTCGGTGCCAAGGGCGACGGCCAGACCCTCGACTCCCCCGCCATCAACGCTGCCATCGAGCAGGCCGTCAAGGACGGTGGCGGACAGGTGTTTCTCCCTGCCGGCACCTATCTTTCGGGCTCCATCCGCCTGAAGTCGAACATCGACCTGCACCTCTCTGCCGGCTGCACCATCCTGGCTGCACCAGCCTCGATGAAGGCCTACGACGAGAGTGAGTCGTTCGGCGGCTTCCCTGAATATCAGGACGGCGGCCACACCTATTTCCACAACAGCCTCATCTGGGCCGACGGCGAAAAGAACATCTCCATCACCGGCCACGGTATGATAGACGGCAAGGGCCTCACCAACAAGGACACTGAGAGCGGCGGCAACCTGAAGGGCGGCAGCATCGGCACTGGCGATAAGGCCATCGCCCTGAAACTCTGTCGGCAGGTGACCATCCGCGACATCACCATCTATCGCGGTGGCCACTTCGGCATCATCATGACGGGCTGCGACCTATCAACGATCGACAACGTGACCATCGACACCAACCGAGACGGTTTTGATATTGACTGCTGCAAGTATATGACCATCACCAACTGCCGCATCAACACCCCTCGCGACGATGCCCTGGTGCTCAAGGCCTCGTATGCCCTGAAGAAGGCCGTGCCCTGCGAGCACATCGCCATCTCGAACTGCAACATCACGGGCTTTAAGTGCGGCTCGCTCATCGACGGCACCTATATCCCTGAGCCCGTCAACTGGGTGTGCGGACGCTTCAAACTGGGCACCGAGTCGAACGGCGGCTATCGCAACATCTCGCTCACCAACTGCACCTTTATGTACTCCAGCGGCTTGGCCTTCGAGGAGGTCGACCAGGGCAAGATGGAGAACATCGTAGTCAGCAACATCACCATGAGCCACGTGCACCACTACCCCATCTACATCACCACCGGCTGTCGTAACCGCGGACCGAAAGAAGTGACGCAGCCCTCATCGGCACGCGACATTCAGATCAGCAACGTCATCGCCGACGACTGCGACTCGCTCTGCTCCATCATCGTCACCGGCCTGCCCGAAGAGCCCATCCGCAACGTGTGGCTCTCCAACATCCGTCTCTACTTCAAGGGTGGCGGCACCAAGGACCTGGTGAACAAGGACTACCGCGAACAGGGCAAGAACTATCCCGAGCCGAAGTTTGCCGGCTGGACACCCGCCTACGGACTCTATGCCCGCCACGTGGAGGGGCTCTACGTCAACGATGTCACCTTCCGCTACGAGCGCCCTGACCTGCGCCCCGCCGTTGTCCTCGACGATGTGAAGACGGCCCGCCTGAAAGACATCGACGCCCAACTGGAGTCGGGCATCGACAAGGTGGTCACCTTCCGCAGCACCGACATCGACATCCCCAACCCATAACCATCCATAGCAGACATCGACAACCTAAACACCTACGCACCTATGAAAAAAGCCTTCATAACAATCCTTATGCCACTTCTCTACACCATGTCAGCGTGGGCACAAGTGGCACTCACCCTTACGCCCGATGACTACGGCGTCGCTTTGAGCCCGTCGCCCTACGGCATCTTCTTCGAGGAGATCAACCATGCTGCCGACGGTGGTCTGTGGAGCGAAATGGTTCGCAACCGTTCGTTCGAAGACAATGCTGACGCTCCCGACTTTTGGGAAGGCCAAAACGGCACCACGCTCTCAGTGGCTTCAGGCCACCTGATGAACAGTGCCCAGCAGCACTACCTGCACGTCAGCCCATCCAGCAGCGGTGCTGCCCTGGTCAACGCTGGCTACTGGGGCATGCGCATGGACCGGCAGCCGTCCTACACGCTGTCCTTCTTCGCACGTGCCGACCGCTCTTTCAGCACCACCCTCACAGCCACGCTCCTCGACGAGAGCGACAAGCCGCTCATCTCCGCCTCCCAGAGCATCAGCATCGGCACCTCCTGGCAAAAGTTCACCCTCGTCATCCCCGACGGCAACGCCACCGAAGCCAAGGCCCATCTCCTGCTGCAGACCACTTCGGCCACAGCCTTCGACCTCGATGTGGTGAGCCTCATGCCCGCCAACACCTTCAAGGGACACGGCTGCCGCACCGACCTGGCACAGATGCTGGCCGACCTGAAGCCGCGCTTCATGCGCTTCCCTGGTGGCTGCTACATCGAGGGGCAGTTTGCCAACGGAGAGCGCAACCGCTTCGAGTGGAAGAAGACCATCGGCCCTATCGAAGAGCGCCCGGGCCACTGGAACATCAACTGGAACTACCGCAGTTCCGATGCCTTCGGCTACCACGAGATGCTCCAACTCAGCGAAGAT
Organism: Prevotella sp.; assembly: GCA_017483805.1. Classification (GTDB taxonomy): domain Bacteria; phylum Bacteroidota; class Bacteroidia; order Bacteroidales; family Bacteroidaceae; genus Prevotella. Next base: position 26,152 of record JAFUUL010000096.1, on the reverse strand, counting down.
CTTGGCTCTGAAGCCCTCTTCGTGGTCAACGTCGGCCTTGGGCACGGATGGTACCAAGACATCAACGACCTTGGCGAATTCATACAGGAGGCTCTCGATGCCATCGAGTACGCCAACGGCGATGCCTCCACCACATGGGGAGCCAAGCGTGCAGCCAACGGGCACCCCGCCCCCTTCAACCTGAAGTACATCGAGATAGGCAACGAGAACTACAACTTCTCAAGCACGAACAACAACGACCAGAGTTTCCAGTATGCCGAGCGCTACTATAAGTTCTACCAAGCCATCAAGGCTGCCTATCCCGACATTGTCTGCATCGGCAACGTCGAGGCATGGGGCACCGATACCCCCTCCTGGCGCAACAACTACCCCGTCGATGCCGTCGACGAACACTACTACCGCTCGCCCGAATGGTTTGCCAGCAACTACGAGAAGTACGATGCCTACAACCGCGCCACCAGTCCTAAGGTGTATGTGGGCGAGTATGCCGTGACCCAGAACTACGGCACCACAGGCAACCTGGCCGCCGCTCTGGGCGAGGCCATCTACATGCAGGGCATCGAGCGCAATGCCGACATCGTGCCCATGGCGTCATACGCGCCCATCTTCGTCAACGAGAACGACCAGTGCTGGAGGCCCGACATGATCCGTTTCGATGCCACCTACAGTTACGGCACACCCTCCTACTACGTGCAGAAACTGATGTCGCAGAAACTCGGCACAGCCAACATCGCATACACAGAGAAGGGCAACAACACGCTGGCGACGAAAACCTATGCAGGTCTCTCCACCTGGAGCACTGCAGCCACCTTCACCGACTACCGCATCAGTCAAGGGGGCACGGTGGTCTACTCCGCACCCTTCGACGGCACAGCACCCTGGACTGACAAGGCCGGCACCTTCAGCGAACAGGGGGGCACGCTCACCCAGAGCAGCACCACCATGCAGGGACTGATCTGCCTGAACCAGCAGACCGCGCTGGGCGAGGCCTACACCATCGAGGTGACAGCCACCAAGACCGCTGGAGACGAGGGCTTCCTCATCGCCTTCAACTACACCGACGACAACAACTACTGCTGGTGGAACCTTGGCGGCTGGGGCAACACGAAGCACTGCATCGAGCAGTGCGTCAACGGCAGCAAGGCTCAGTATGGCGAGCAAAAGGGCTCGCTCGTCACGGGAAAGGCATACCGCTTGCGCATCGAGGTGGATGGTGCCCACGTCAAGTGCTACATTGACGATGTGCTCTGCCACGATGTCAAACTGCCCATCCAGCGACGCGTCTTCACCTCAGCCTCGCGCGACGGCAACAGACTCTACGTCAAGTTGGTGAACCCCCATGCCGAGGGATACACCACCACGCTGACCACCACCGGCTACACAGCCTCCAACCTCACCCTGACGCAGATGGCTTCCGTCAGCGATCAGGACGAGAACACCACGGCAGACATGCACCGCGTCGTGCCCACCGAGACCGCCCTGCCCGCTTACGGCACCAACATTCTGCTCAACATCCCGCCCTACTCGCTCAACATCGTTGAGATGGACATCACGCCGGGCGAGAACACCACCGTGGGGGTGATGCCGACAGAGGGAACCTACTACCTGAAGGACATCGACAGCGGACTTTTCCTGGCCCGAGGATCCAACTGGGGCACCCGCGCCACCCTCTCCGCCCTGGGCATTCCCGCCGAACTCACCATCGCCGAAGCCGACGTCTACCGCATCCGCTTCCGCGACCTGGCGGACAAGTACCTGGGCAACCTGACCTATCCCTACACTGACACCGACAGTTGGAAGACCGACGAGACGCAGTGGCGGTTTGTCAGTACAGCCGACGGCGGCATCCTGCTGGAGAGCAAACTCACGGGCACCTACTTCGCCTGTGCTGCCGAGAACGAAGGAGCCACCTTCACTGAAGACAAGGCAAAGGCCACCCGCTTTCGCCTCATCTCTCCCGATGAGTACGAGCGATACGTGGCAGGCCTGAATCCCCTGCAGGAGAGCACACGCCTCGCCATCGGCACCGACGTGTCACATCTGCTCACCAATGCCGCCATGGATACAAGTACTGACGGATGGCAAAGCACCTTCCATCGGTTCGACGGCGGCGGCAACCCCGTCCTCGTACAGCCCACCAGCAGGGCACAGGTCAGCGAAGCCTTCGAACTGACGGGCGAACTCAGCCAAACCGTCAGCGGACTCGTCGCTGGCGGCATCTACCGATTCACCATTCCCGCCTTTTTCCGTGCCGCCTCCAACGAACTCTGTGCAGCAGCCGACAGGGAAGGGCTCAACCTCGGCAACGCCTACCTCCAGTGCGGCGACCAGACCACACGACTAAGCACCTGGGCCTCCGACCGCAAGAGCGACACCTACCCCAACAGCATGGAAGAGGCGTCGGAATGCTTCTCTGAAGGACTCTACCTGAACACCGTCACCGGCCGTGCCGATGCCGACGGCCACCTCTCCATCGCCCTGGGCATCCCGCAGCGCAACCCTGCCCAGTGGCTCATCTGGGGAGGAGCGCGACTGGAGCAGGTGGTAGAGCCCGTAGACTACACCGACCACATCATCAACCCCTCCTTCGAGCAGAGCCTCACCAGCGGATGGACGAACAACGGCATGCAACGGCAGAACAACACCGAGCAGAAGGCCGGCAAGGTGGGTAACTACTACTGCGAGAAGTGGGTGAGCAACACCAATGCCCTGCCCGATGCCTCCGTCACCCAGACCGTCACGGGCCTCAGGGCCGGCGACTATCTGGTGACAGCCGTCTGCCACGCTGAGCGGCAGGGCAGCACGGCGGCGGTGAGCGGTGCCTACCTGATGGCCGGCAACAACCGCACCCCCGTCACGCAGCCTGACACCTACAGCGTAGTGGCCACAGCCACCAACGGCGAACTGACCATCGGCTTCGGCTGCGAGGGCACTGATGCCAACTGGATCACCGTCGACGACTTCCACATGCAGTGGATAGGTTCTTCGGCCGAGAGCAACAAAGCCGCCCTCCAGTCGCTCATCCGGCAACTGCAGGAACTCCTCGACACCAAGACCATCCTCACCCAGCAGCAGCGCGACGAGGCCGCACAGGTCATTGCCCGCGCTCAGGCTGCCACCACCGATGAGGAAGTGAGCCAGGCCATCGCAGCCGTCAGCGCCACCTACGACGAACTGCTGGCCTACCGCATTCCCGTAGAGCGCAACGAGGACTACAACGCCTACCTCTTCGCCTACTTCCCCAACAACTCCGACGAGAACCTCTACTATGCCCTCTCCACCGACGGCTTCAACTACACGCCGCTCAACAACGGACGGCGCATCCTCTCCTCCGCCGACTTCACCATCACCGGCGGCATACGCGATCCCCACATCCTGCGCGGCGAGGACGGTGTCTTCCGCATGGTCACGACCGACATGGTCAGTGCCAAGGGCTGGAGCAGCAACAGGGGCATCACCATGAGCACCAGCACCGACCTCATACACTGGAAGCACAGCACCGTCCACTTCCCCACCCGCTTCCCTGACGGGTGGAGCAGCGTCACCCGCGTCTGGGCACCCGAGACCATCTACGACCGCGAGACAGGCAAGTATATGGTCTACTTCTCACTGCTCACCAGCGACGACGGCACCTGCCGCTACGACAAGGTCTTCTACTGCTATGCCAACGATGACTTCACCGACCTGGAGGACTACCCCGTCCACCTCTTCGACCGAGGCAGCGCCACCATCGACGCCGACATCATCTACGACGAGACCGACCAACTCTACCACATGATCTACAAGAACGAGGGCATCGCCTCCATCAGTCACGTCTCTGCCCGCCGACTCACCGCACCCGAGGGCAGCGTCACCGGCAGCCAATGGGGCGAACTGGGCGGCGGCATCCAGCAGACCAGCGTGGCCGTGGAGGGCGGCGGCATCTTCCGTCTCATCGGGCAAAACACCTACGTGGTCATGTACGACTGCTACGGCTCTGGCTACTACCAGTTCTGCACCACCACCGACTGGCGCAAGTACACCCTCCAGGCACAGACCACCACCTCAGGAGCCTTCACCCCGCGCCACGGCAGCGTCACCCCCCTCCATCCTGCTGAGACCCGCGCCCTGCTCGACGCCTTCCCCACCGACGGCTTCGACATCGACTGCTCCACAGCCATCTCCACCCCAGTAGTCTCCGACAGACAGACTGCCGCCGGAACGACCTACGACCTCACTGGCCGTCCAGCCAGCGGGACACAGAAGGGCATCCATATCGTCAAGGCCACCGACGGGGCTGTGAGGAAAGTGGTTACCAAATGATTCTATGCTTTTAAAGCCTCTTTGTCCTACTATACATTAAACAACAAAACAATCCTGCTATCCTGCTTCTTTGGGACTTAATCCATTTGCACACAGAGAGTTATGGGTAGCAGGATTGCTTTCAAATCCTGCTTCCATCCTGCTTCCAATCCTGCTTCTGGCTGTTATACGACAATAACAGACCACATCATCCCATATCTGTTTCCTATTTCCAAATCATTTTGACTGGAGCCACAAGACCTTTTGGCTATAGGCGCAAGACCTTTTGCCTGGAGCCGCAAGACCTTTTGGCTGGAGTCGCAAGGTCTTTTGGCTGGAGTCGCAAGGAAGTTTGGAGGCTCTTTTCTCCCAGATTCCATGGGGGATACTCCCCGTTTCTACCAGACTTTTCCCCAATAACAACCATCGAAAGCAGCGTAAAGTCCTATCACAACAACCGAAAATTGTATTCAAATGCACTACATGTCTCCGAGTCAGCAACATTGTTGTCATGCTGCTGTGTGGCAAAATACGTAATTTTGCGGGTACAATATCTCTATGAAACAAAAAAAACAAACTTATGCGCATCGCCGTATTGTCGGTTATGATCGGACTAGGTGTTAGCCAAGCATCGGCCTTCACGGCTGATACAGATACGTTACCCACACAGCAGGCAGATTCTGCTTCCGCACGACTGACAGAATCTGTGAAACCTCTTGTCATACCAATAACCTTCACTGTCATAGGTACCATCGGGGTGGAGAATCACTGGTTTGATCATGTACGACGTGGTGTACGGGAGGATATGAGCCGCTTGCGCACAGACTACTGGCACGGCGATGACTACCTGCAATACCTGCCTGTAGTCGCCAATGTAGGCCTTGGGGTGGCGGGGGTCAAGAGCAAGTATGATTTCCGCGAAAGACTTGTGATGACTGCCACATCGTATGCAGTCATGGGGATGATAGTAAATGGACTAAAGTACACAATTCGCGAGCCTCGCCCCGACACCGGCGCACACAATTCTTTCCCCTCCGGTCACACAGCAACGGCATTTATGGGGGCCGAACTGGTGCGAATAGAATATGGCACTGGCATAGGGATTGCTGCATATGGAATTGCCACTGGTGTAGGCTTTCTGCGTCTATACAACGACCGCCACTGGTTGAACGATGTCATTGCAGGATGTGGGATAGGCATTCTGTCAGCACAAATAGCACGCCTACTCCTGCCATGGGAGCGGAACCTGCTGGGGTGGAACAAGCACAGCGAAAGAACACTCGCCATCATGCCTACATACGATGTGAGACACAATACTGCAGGGGTCGGTCTGGCATTGCTGTTTTGAGCGTAGCGAAATACTCTACATGTTGCCAGGTTGGCAACATTGTTGAGGTGTTGCTCTGAGGTAAAATGTTTACTTTTGCGGGTGCAATGAGTGTCACAAAGGGAAAGGCAACCGCAAAAGCGAATAAGAAATTGACTGGGAGGCGGCTTATAACCGTCTGTTCCAAGACCATCGCGTGTATACTACTCATCCCTGTACTTGTTGTGCTACTCACGGCCTTCAGTCCTATCTACAGTTTTCGTCCGCCGGCACCATTCGAAGGACCCGACATTTTCAACCCTTATCAGAACATAGATAGTGCCTATTGCTGGAAACGCGCCCTGTTCCACACACATAGCCGCGTGAAGGGGCCGTGGCCAGTCAATGAATGTGAGTATGATGCCCAGCAGACCTGGGAGGCATTGCAAAAGTTGGGATACGACATTGTGACCTTCTCCAACCATAACGAGATCACCCACCACCCCATTGATACCAGCCTGCAGGTGAATGTCTATGAACATGGATATAACATCTTCAAGTTCCACAAACTAGTGTTCGGTGCCCAGCGGGTGATTCACTACGATGCCATGCTACCCTTGCTGGCATCTCAGAAACAATTTGAACTGGACTATCTTGGTTCTAGTTCAGACTTTATACAAATCAATCATCCCTATCGCACTAAAGGCACAAGCCAGGAGCATATGGAAGCACTCTCCGGCTATGAACTCATGGAACTGGACACAGGCAGGAGCACCGAGAACGAATACTGGGACTGGGCACTAAGTGCCGGCCACTACAGTTTCGGACTGGCCAACGATGACCTGCACAAGCCTGACCGAACAAGCAAGATAGGACGCCGCTGTAATTTCCTATGCACCCCTTCTGGTCGGTATCAGGACCTGAAAAAGACATTACTCGGCGGATGCTTTTATGCCATGCGAGTACCCGACTATGGTGACGGAGACTGGGACGTAAAGTATGACAAGAATAGGCAACTGCCGTTCATTAAAGACATTGGCCTGCGCTCCGACACCATTTTTCTGTATCTTTCTGCCGTAGCCGATAGTATTCGCGTGACCGGTCAGGCCCACCGGACGCTTGCCCTCAAGGAGCATAGCGACTCCATCATCTATGTGTTCCAGCCAAAAGACCATTATGCCCGCCTGACTGTGTTTTTTCCAGAGGGGGAGGTCATCTACACCAATCCCTTCGCCCGCTATGACAAAGCCAAGTCTACCGACCCTTTCAACAACGCACCACAAAAAGTCGACTGGCCATTAACGGTGTTGTATAATACATTGGTCGTATGCCTGCTCTGCCTAATCCTGAGGGTATTCCGCTTATTGTTATGCAAAAGATGCAAGTGTTCCATCAAACAGTCAAACTGAGCACCAAGTGCCTGATTCTGGCGACCTATACAGTAGCCGCCTTCCACGTTCCATTCTTCAACCACGCCATTCAACAAATGGATGGAGGCTGGAACACCATATTGTTAACAGCCTCTGCCGCCCTGCTAATGCTGGCCATCGACTTTCTCGTCTACTACCTGCTTCTCTATCTGGGCCGTTTTGTTGGGAAGTGCCTTCTCTCCATGACCATGGTGGGCAACGCCATCATGCTTTTCTTCGTGAACAACTATGAGGTTCTGGTCACGAAAAGCATGATGGGCAACGTGTTGAATACACAGTATTCTGAGGCATCGAGTTTCTTCTCTTGGGCACTAGTGGGCTATATCGTATTTGCTGGCGTTCCTCCCTGCTTCTATATCTTTATGCGCAAGGCAGAATATGGGCACTGGCGGCATCTGCTTGTAAACATTGGCTTTGCGCTGTGTGTGATAGTGGCCTTGTTGGTCGCAAATATGAGCAACACCCTCTGGATAGACCGGAACGCCACAGAGTTGGGCAGCCTCATAGCCCCTTGGTCATACATCGTCAACACCGTGCGCTACTATAGCAGTCAGTGGAAGAAGAATGAGAAGGAAATTCTGTTGCCCAATGGGCGGATAACCACAGACAGCCGTGATGTGTGCGTACTAATTATAGGAGAGTCGGCCCGCAGAGATCATTTCAGATACTATGGCTACCATCGGGATACCAATCCCTACACGGCCAGAGACAGCGTGACACCCATTCCCGCTGAAGCCGCTGCCACCAACACCATCGATGCCGTTCGAGCCATCATGCAGCCTGGTCCTAGCAAGACTTTGTATGAGATCCTACCCAACTATCTCTATCGCATGGGCGTTGATGTGACTTGGCGCACCAGTAACTGGGGAGAGCCGCCAACCCACTTTCCCAAATATGTGAAGAAAAAACAGTTGCGCGACTCGTATCCTGACGCTGAGCAGGGACAATACGACGGCATTCTGCTATGCGGTCTGGAGGACGAGATCCGCAACTGCCAGAATGCAAAACAGTTCATAGTCCTACATACCTATACGAACCACGGGCCGCTCTACAGTGCTAACTACCCGTCCGAGTTTGAAGTGTTCGTTCCTGTCTGCAAAACTGTAGAGATGGCCCACGCTGACAGGGAAGAGTTGTTAAACGCCTACGACAATAGCATCATCTACACCGATTACCTCATACACTCAGTCATCAGCCTACTGCGCTCTATGCCTGACCGCCGTTCATGCGTTCTCTACATATCAGACCACGGAGAGTCGTTGGGCGAGAACGGCCTTTATATGCACGGAGTCCCTCAGGCAATCGCCCCCAAGACACAAACAGAAATTCCTTTCCTGGTGTGGACCTGTGACACCACTATGCACATCAAGCAGCCACAGACTGTCGAACAATACTGCATCTATCACAGCGTATTACACTTTCTGGGCATTGACAGCCCCGTACTAAAGCCACAGATGAGTATTTTTGAGCGGGAGTGAGAACTCTACCCAAAATCCTGACGAATTATTTTGCGGTTTGAAAAACATTTCGTAATTTTGCACCCAAAGACATCGCGGGACAATATTTAGCATTCTGCTATCTGTTCAAAGACCCTAAACGTAGGAAATTTTCGGTCTTCACACAAAAGACAGATAAGGCGAATGCTCACGTAATGCGTGGGCATAACTTATCTTTTATGTGCGGGCATTTCCTACGGCCTTGGGACTTGGATAATGTTGTTTCACGCATTTTATGTGCTCGACAACGTAGGAGATAAGAGAAATGATACACATCGGTCAGTGCATACGGCGCCAGGTGGAAGAGCAGGGCAAGACCTCGGTCTGGCTGGCCCGCGAACTAGGCTGTCACCGCACAAACCTCTACAAGATCTACGACAAGCGGACGCTTGATACGGGTATTTTGTTGCGCATCAGCCGTATCCTCCACTACGATTTCTTTAGGCTCTACTCTGACTCGCTATAGACAGCGTCGCTATATACAGAAGCAAGATGGAAGCAGGTTGGAAGCAGGATTTGAAAGCAATCCTGCTACCCCTAATCCTCTGTGTACAAATGAATTAAGTCCTAAAGAAGCAGGATAGCAGGATTGTTTCCGTATCATCATATGGGAACATAGCGAAAGGTTCGCGAGTGTCAAAAAGTGCTTTTAATAAATGACTACGCCGCCATTGGGCTGGATGGTGACACGGGCCTGGCCTTTCTTGAGTTTCAGGTCGGTGATGGCGATGCCGGTGACGGTGCCGCGACGGTCGGCCTGATCGTTCAACTGGCGGGTGACGCCAAAGGATGCGAGGTCGAGGGTCAGCGTGAGCGGCTGCTGGCGGGCGTTCAGGCCGGCTATGTACCAGCGGTCGCCGTGGCGACGGGCCAGCACGACATACTGGCCGGGATAGCCGTCGATGAAGCGGGTCTCGTCCCACGTGGTGGGAATGGCACGCAGGAAGTCGAGTTCCTCGGCAGGCAGTTCATCCAGATTGTTGGGCTGCATGGCGATGCACTGGACAGCCGACTGGTTGGTGAAGGCAGTGGCAATCTCGAAGACATCGGTGGTCTGACGCTGGTGGCGGCTGCGGTTGTCCTTGGACAGGTGGCGGTTCATGATGACACCGCCCCAGTCCATCGCGCCCACGGCGTTGCGGCAGAAGGGGTGCATGGTCAGTTGGAAGGGCTCCTGACGGGCGTGATAGTCGGAGAAGTAGACATTCTCTGAAGCCAGCACCGCCTCGGAGGCCACATAGTTGGGGTACATTCGCTCCCAACCGCGAGGCAGCGTGCAGCCGTGGAAGATGCACTGCAGGCCGTAGCGGTTGGCATCGTAGAGGATGTCCTCGTAGAGTTTCATGGTCTCCTGCTTGTCGCCGCCGAAGAAGTCCACCTTGATGCCCTTCACGCCGATGCTCTGGAGCCAGGCCATCTCGCGGTCGCGGGCTATGTTGGTGGTCATGCAGTCGCGCGGCGTCTGCGGGGCATCGTTCTCGAAGCCGTTGCTGTTGTACCAGAGCATCAGCGACACACCCTTCTGCTGGGCGTAGCGCGACAGTTCGGCCATCCGCTCACGCCCGATGTTCTTATCCCACCAGTTGTCCACCAGACAGAACTCGTAGCCCATAGCCGCGGCCAGGTCGATGAACTTCACCTGGTCGTCGTAGTTGATGCTGTTGTCCTGCCAGATGAGCCACGACCACGTGTAGCGACCATAAGGGAGTGATGAGTGAGAAGTGATGAGTGACGGGTTGAGGGAATAGAGCGGCTCCACCACATCGTAGGGGATGGTGGTCTCGACGATGGGCTTCAGCGACTGGCCCACAGTGATGGTGCGCCAGGGCGTGGCGCCGGGCAGGGCGATGCCAGCATAGGTGCTGCCCATGCCGTTGTTTTCGCCGGCCATGGGATAGGCGATGGTGAAGCCTCCCCCTGCCCCCTCCGAAGGGAGGGGGTGATAGTCGCTCAGGTGGCTGCCGCAATACTGGCTGCTGACGCCCGTCTCGGAGATGAGCACCCAGCCACTCGGCGCATGAAACAGGCAGGGGAAGGTATAGCCCTGCCCGTACTGCGACTTAGCGTCCATCGGGGCATCGGGCTTGTATTCCTCCTCGTAACTGGGCTTGGTGCGCTCCCACCCCACCATTGCGCTGCTCTGCGGCGAGAGGAAGGTGGTGGTGCCGTCGGGCAGACGGAAGGCAGTGGCCTCGCTGCGGATGACGGCCGACTTGGGGTTGTCCTTCGCCTGACGGGGAATGAGGTAGCGGAAGGCCACATCGTTGTTGCTGACGGAGAACTGCACGGTCATGCGCTGATGGCGGGCGTTCTCGACGTCGATATTCAGTTGCTCGGCCACATAGTGCATGTGCGACTGCTTGACCTGCCGCATCTCGTAGGTGCGGTCGATGTGCTCGGCCTTCGTGCCAGTGATGGTCAGACCCTCGGTGAAGTCGCCGAAGTCGGCCTTGAAGCCCAGGGCCGACGGCAGTATCATCTGCTGTCCGCCGAGGGTGACGGCATATGTCAGAGCACCTTGGTCACTGACGGCGACCACCAGTTGGCCGTTGGGCGAGGCGATGGTGGCCTCGCGGGCGCCTGCTGCCAGAGGAAGCAACAGGGCTAACAGGAGCACGTTTTTCTTCATATCATTCAATCTTCAATCTTCAATTTTCAATCTTCACCCTCTCACCAATAATCCGCGCCATCTGGGCCGCACCCTTGTCGGTGGGGTGGATGCCGTCGCTCTGCATCTGCTTGCCGTCCTCGTCCTTGAACAGGCTATGCAGGTCGATGACGTTCAGACCCTCGCGGGCTGCCACCTTATTAATAATGGGAATGATGCCGTTCACGATGACCGAGTCGTTGATGTTCCAGGTCGGCTTGAAGGCCGGGATGGGCGTGCAGAGGTATATCTTCGTCTGCTGCGAGCGCACCATCTTCTTGGTGGGCTTGCCCTTCTTGTTCAGCACGGGCACCATCGGACAGAGTTGGTCAATCATGGCCATGAGGTCTTGCTCGAACTCCTGGCCGTACTGCCAGTTCTCGGGCTTCGAGTCGTTGGTACCCAGTTTGATGATGACCACATCGGGCCTGAAGGCCACAGCATCGCGCCAGGCCTGCTCCTTCTTGTAGGGATGGTCGCCCTTGTCGAGCATCGTGCGGGCACTGACGCCGTAGTTCTTCACCAGATAGCCGCTGCCCAGCAGACGCTGTAACTGGGCGGGATAGCCCTTCGTGTCGCACATGTCGATGCCAGAGCCGTCGGTGATGCTGTTGCCGATGCAGGCCACGCGGACGGCATCCTGGCGAGGACTCTTGTGGGCGTTGAGCCAGATGGTCAGGTCGCTGAGCATCTGGTCGTGGAAGGCCCACGTCGAGCGGAAGCCGAAGCCGTGACCACCGCTGGGATAGACATAGAGTGCGCAGTCGTTGCCAGCACGGCGCATGGCGGAGTAGTAGGCGATGGCGTTGGTGACGGGCGGCACGGCACCGTCGTCGTTGGCCGCCAGGATGATGGCGGGCGGCGTCAGGTGGCGGCGCACGGCGTTCTGGTTGGAGAACTCCTTCACCAGTTTGGCATCCTTCTGCCCCTCCGGGCCAAGGAAGTTCTGGCACGAGCCCTTGTGCGACTCCCGCTCGTTCATCGAGATGACGGGATAGAACAGGATGGAGAAGTCGGGACGGCAGTCGAACTCGCTATGGGTGGAGACCGTGGAGGCCAGATGTCCACCGGCGGAGAAGCCCATGATGCCCACGTCGCGGGGGTTGATGCCCCAGACGGCAGCCGAGTCGCGCACGGTGCGGATGGCCTGCTGGGCGTCCGACATCGGGATGGTGCGGTCGCCCTGCGGCATACGGTAGGTCAGCACGAAGAAGGCGATGCCCTGGCGGTTGAAATACTCGGCCCAGTCGTGGCCCTCGTTCTGCATCGACAGATGGTTGTAGCCGCCACCCGGGCAGTCAACGATGGCGCGGCCCGTAGGCGATGCCGGCAGATAGGCCACCATGTTGGCCTTGCCGTCGGCTGTGATGTTCACTGTGAATTTTCTCGCTGTCTGGGCCTGCATGGTCAGAGCCAGCAGGGCCAGCAGCATGGTCGTTAGTTTTCTCATATCTTGTTCCTTTTTATCGTTTAGTCACCTTGCGGCCATTGATGATATAGATGCCGGCAGGCAGCGCATCGAGGGCCTGTCCACAGGACACGTGACGGCGCAGCAGGAGGCCGTCCACCGAATAGACGTCGACAGGCGTATCGCTGTTCTGCACATCCCAGATGCCACTGGCCTCGTCTGTCACCACCAGCACGCCGTCGGTATTCAACTTAGAAGTATCGAACACGTACGACTGACACTTCACCACGACATCGCCAGTGGCCTTCGTGAAGCCCGGCGTATAGACGACTATCTGGTCGCCGACTTTCAGCGTGCGTGTGGCAGGTACGTCAACAAGGATGGTGTCGCCATTATGCGTGATCTGTCCACCGACCGTGACTGACGTGTTTCCCGTTGCGCTCAGGCTCACCAGCGTGGTGGCACCAGCCTGCAGGGTCAGGTTGCCCTTCAGCCTCAACGCACCAGCAGACGATACAGACGTGCCGCCCTTCACCGTGCCACCATTCTGCACGACGACCGTCTGCAGCAGGCCCGTTCCCGTGAGCAGGCCGCCGCTCTTCACGGTGACGGTGCCGGTGGCCATCTGGGTGGTTGCGGTGTTCACCATGTCGAGCGTGCCGCCATTGATGGTGATGGGCGACGTGTGTCCGGCAGTGCGCAGCGTCAACTTGCCTGTGCCCACCTTGAAGATGCTCTTGGCCTTCAGCAGGCCATAGAAGACGGCATCGTTGTTCAGGTAGCCAATCTCATAGGTACTGCTCGAACCGCCAAGTGTGGCATCGGTGGCAGTGGATGCGCTGGAGAGGGAGCCGATCTTTGTGGTGGCCGACGTCTCACTACCGCTGCCACTGCTGTAGTGGGCCACATAGGTGCCTGCGCCCACCACCAGGTGGGTCTTGCTCATGTTGGTCACGTTGGACATCAGGCGGAAGTTGCCGCCATCGCCGACAGCCGTCAACTGGCCCTCGAAGTTGCTGAAGTCGGCACCGACATCGCAGCGCACATACTTGGTCTGAATGGTCAGGTTGCCAGCGCCTTTGAACGAGCCGTTGATCTTGCCGCGCGAAGAGCCGACCACCCTGTTGGTAGTGCCCTGCTGTACGGTGACGGCATGATTGAACGTAGGCACGGTGGACGTGCTGTTGACATCGATCTGATGGACCTCGCCACCAGCCAGCACCATGGGCGAGCCGCTGCGTCCGAAGGTCGAGTTCCACGCACCTTGCGCGATGGTTCCCTGCTTGACGATGACTCCCGCAAAACTGTTGGTACCGGCATAGTTGAAGTTGATGCGGCCAGGGCCGTCCTTGAGCAGATAGCCCGTACCCTTCACCTGGCCCTTCAGCGAAAGGGCACTATTGCTGAGGGCCACGCGGATGGTGGCAGTGTCGGTCAGGGTGACGATATGGTCGGTAGCCATGTTGTCCTTGCTCAGCACCAGCGTGCCGCCATTGATCTGCAGGTTTCCTTCATCCTTGGTCGAGGCACCGATGGCACTCTTCTGCCCGCCGTCGTAGAAGTTGGGCACGGTCAGCGTGCCGCCGTTGATGATGGTCTTGCCGGTATAGTCGCTGTACTTCATATTGAGGGTCACGTCGGCAGACTGGTTGACAGTCAGGTCGCCCTCACCGCTGATGCCACCATCGCCAGAGAGCACATACTTGCCAGAATCGAAGGCCACACCGCCAGTGACCATCATCTCGTTCACGGTGACGGTCTTCTGCGTAGCCTGCTCGTTGAAGACCACGGCATCGCCGGCCACAAACGAGGTGGCGTTGCCAATGCTGAAGTTCACGGCCTTGTAGTTCCACTGGCTGCTCTCACTGCCCGTCCACACCACGTTCTGCTGGGGAGCACGGGTAGCATGAATCTTCAGGATGAGTTGCTTACCGTCTACCACGAAGTCGTAGTTGATACCATCGAGGCCGCGAGTCTTCAACTTCGTGACATCGCAGGTCAGCGTGCCGGTGCACTCAGCCAACACATAGTCGGCACCATCCTGCGACGGCAGATTCACGGTGACATAGTTGGTATTCTTGAAGGTCAGGTCACCCTCTACCAAGAGACGGCCGCCAGCCTCCACCTCGATATAGACGTCGCCAGGCAGCACGAGGCTCTTGCGGAAGGTGATGACGCCATCAGGGCCAACGGGCATCAGTCGGCAGCCCTCGTAGTTCAGGGCACCTTCGAAGGTGATGGTATCCTGAAGCACGGCATGGCCGCTCAGCGTACCACGGGCACGCAACTCCACGGGGCCGCTGATCAGACCATTGACGGCCAGCGTACCCTCGCTGATGATGTTCTGGCCAGTATGACCGAGAGGGGCATTGAAGGTCACCGTACCCTGCATCGACTTGATGAGTTGGCCGGTGCCCGTGGTGCCTTCGCCTGTGAAGGTATAGTCATGGCCACGGGGATTCATCAGGTAGAGCACCGTTGGTTCATGGTTCACGGTTATCGGTGAAAGGTTATCACCCTGCAGGTCGAACATGACGCTCTTGCCGCTGGCCATCTCGTTGTGCACGTCGGCCTCGAAGACCGGCGGCAGCGGCGGCATGGGCATATCGCCCCCCAGATAGAAGCCCGTGTTAGGATGCTGGTAGTAGCCGCGGGTGGTGCAGTCGAGACGATAGTGGGGGTCTTGCTGCAGACAGTAGATGCTGTAACTGGTGGGGATATTGGTGGTGTAACCAACAAGGCCTGTGGAAGAGGTATCATTCTGCTTGGCGAGGATAATCTCCTCGCGCCAGTCGCCAGTGAGGTCGCCCATGAAGGCGGGACGCGTGCCCGTGCCGCCATGAGTGGCCCAGGAACTCTCCTGAGAAAACTCACAGAGACGATCGCCCAGCACGCGGGTAATCATCATATTGGTGCCCCAGCCACTGCCGCCGGGTGAGTTGATCCACTCGCGCTGTAGACGGCCATCCCACCAGATGCCTTCGAACATAGAGCCGCTGCGGGTCTGACCGGTCTTCTCACCCTTACAGTCGTAGACGAACTCGTCGGCATAACTCAGAATCTCATAGCCCTTGTGCGAGGCATCGATGTCGAGACAGGCGCCACGGCCCACGTCATAGACCGACGGCAGATACCACTCCTTGATGCGCTCAGCCGTGCGGGCATCGTAGAGGCACTGGCCCAGCAGGGCACTCTGCTGAATGGCAAAGCCCTCCAGGCCGGGACGGTCGGGGTCGATGTCGCTGATGATGAAGCGGTCGCCATGCTCCAAGCCTGTAGAGGTGAAGCGGTTCTGCGCGGGATTCACGCCATAGCCGCCGGCCCACATCTCGTCGCAGCCGTCGCCATCGCTGTCGAGGATACGGATCTGGTGAAACTCGGCACACCAGGGACGAACGGGGTTGCGCACCCAGGTGTGGCTGTGATGCCAATTGGTGGGCGTGCCGCCGGTCCAGTCGTAGTCCCAGGTCAGCACATAGCCATGGTGGGAACCGCCGGTATCACGGTCCTCACACTCCATGATGAGCGAAGGATGGATGCCGTCGAGATAGGCTATGCCATAGTGGCCCTCCATAGCGCCGTAGCCGAAGTTCATATAACTGGAGCGGTTGTCGCGGCGGTAGGCATCGCCGCCGCTGGGCTCGGTCAGTTCGTCATACTTCAGTTCCGTCCAAGTCAACTCGGCTCCCGTCTTACCATCGATGACAGAGATATAGACAGGCGGATTGCGGCGGGTCTGGGTGCGATAGTCCACGATGCCGTCCTTGTCCGTATCGGGGTCGGTGCTGCCTCCCACGTACTTGCCCCACGTCTCGTTCGCCTTATCCCAGAAACGGGTGCCGTCACTACTGCGGACGATGACCTCGCAGCGGCCGTCACAGTTGATGTCGTAGGCCAGCACCATATCGTTCTGTCCGGCACAGATGTTGACGTTAGGGCCCATGTCTACCGTCCAGAGCAATGTGCCGTCAAGGCGATAGGCCTGAATCTTGTGGGTCGTCGTGGCCGTGTTGTCCTCCATATTCTCGGCATCGTCGCTATTGGCGGCTCCAGCAAAGAGGCGGTCAACAACTACGGCATCGAACTCGCCATTGCCATCGAGGTCCATAGGCCAGCAGTACTTGGTGCGGTAGTCGTTGCGCTTGATGACCGTGTCATCGAAGTTGAAGTCGAACCACACGTTGGGATATGCCCGGGTCTTATAGAGGAACGGTGCGCTCATGGGGCCTTCCACGCCGTCGGGCGTGATGGCCGTCACGGCATACTCCGTGTTGTTGGTCAGCGTCGTAGACAGACAGGTGACCTTCAGCGGCGTGGAGTTGATTTTGGTGTAGTTCGTTGCCCCGGCAGCCCGCCGATAGACATTATACGTGGTGCCCTCTGGCTCCTGCGCCAACTTGCGCCAGGAGATGAGCGAGCCTGTACCGGCAGTAGAGGTGACGCTGCGGATAGTGCTGCCAGAACGGTTGACAGCCACCACGGCACGCCCTAATGGCTGTTGCAGACGCTGAGCAGGGAGAATGGCCGGAAGGACGGCCATCGTCATTGCTACGAATAGTTTCTTCATAAGTAGGTAGTTTTAGTTATTCGTTTTGATTGGTTATCTTGCGGGGTTCCATGTCTCCTGATGCCCGTCGGGGAAGGTCACCTCGAACAGGGAGTCGTCAGTAAAGCGGATGATGGTGCCATCGTCGAGAATACGCTGGTCGGTGGCGTTATTGTAGGGACGGCCCAGTTGCAGCATGAAGTTACAGCGGCGCAGGTACTGCACGAGTGGCTTCAGGTCGGCGGCGTGCGCGCTGCGACGGTCGAAGTAGGTGCCGAACCAGGGGCGCACGGCGGGCTCGCGCTCGTTGCCGGGCTGCGAGATCATCACATGGAGTATCGAGGCGTTGACACCGGCATGGAAGTAGCGGTCGGCAATGGGCTTCAGTTTCTCGAAACTCCAGTCATCTTTGGCCAGTTCGGGCCATCCGTCGGTGAAACTCTCGGCCCACACCCTGTTCTTACCGCTCTTGCGGGCTGCACCCAGGGCGGCGTCGACCTCTTTCTTGCGGAATTTCTTGTCGCCCACCCAGAACTCGGCTGCCACCTCGTCGGCTGCACTGCCGTAGGTGATGCTGTTGCCGGGGAAAGGACTGTGGGCGTAGGGCTCACACCAAGTGCGCAGGCCATACTCATGGGCCTTCTCCGTCAGTCCGCCCATATACTCCGAGGCCACCAGTTCGGCAATCAGCCGGTCGAGGTCTTTCTTGCAGGCCTCGTTCGTATAGTCCAACTCGTAGCCGAAGCGCTGGCGGAACTTCTCGTAGATGGAGTCGGTGTAGTTCTGCTTGCCGCGCTCCCAACTGTCCACGACCACCGTTGTCAGCGTGGGCCTATCCTTGGCAGGTATGCGGCGCAGAATCTCGCCGAAGAAGGCCTCGAAGTGCTTCTTCACGTGGGTCTTCGACAACTTGTCCACCTCCAGCCCCTCGGCCTCAGGCGAACAGGGACTGCACACCACATCGGTGCCGCGCGTGGTCTTGCACACCTCGATGCCCTGGGGCGTCCAGTTGCGCATGGCCTCTTCGGGCTTTACCCACGGACCGCCCGACTGGCTCCAGCCTGGACAGTTGAAGATGCCCATCTCGATGCCCAGTTCGCTGGCCGTCTTCAGGGCCGTGCGCAGGTTCTTCCACCACAGGCGGCTCTGAAACTTGTTCTTGCCGAAGGTCTGTCCCTTCCAGGGGTCGTCCCAGTTAGGGCGGTTGCGGATGTCGGTGGCCAGGAAGGCCAGCGTGATGCCGTTGTCCTTCATCCACTGCAGGTCGGCACGCACGCCCTTGGGGTCTACGCGCTCGTTCACCCAATAGTAGTAGCACCCCACACGGATGCTGTCGGGCGGTGTAAGGAACGACTGCCAGAGGTTTTCGCGCACATCCGACAGAGTCTCTGCGTGAATCATCAGGCCGAACATGGCCAGTAGGCAACAGAGCAGGATTTTCTTCATTTGGTAGGAATGATATAGAAGTGACGGTCGGCCTGGAAGTCGAGCATCCACTGGTCGGCAATGATATGGTCGTCGAGGGCCTTGATGATGAGCGTATGCTTACCCTTCGAGACCCGGACAGGCGTGGCCCGCAGCGACTGGCCGCGCAGCACGTTCTTCTTCCACCGCTCCGAACGGTAGGGTTCCTTCAGCGAGATGGTGACAGCGGGCTGGTCGTCCAGTTGAACCGAATAGCGCAGGTCCCCCTTCTCGCCTTGCGAGCGACCAGAGGTCGAGCGATCGTTGGGCTGTGTGGGAATCATGGCGGTGTAGAGTGTAGCATCGCCCTCGCGGTCTGTCTGGAAGTCATAAACCAGCATACCGCCCTTGGGAATGGCGACGGCATTCATCGAGTGGCCCAGCATCTGGATAGGTTGCGAGCCGGGACTGGCCTCCGTATAGTTGCAGGCATCACTGGCGATGCCATTGAAGTCGGAGCCTTCAGCCAACTGGCCGCAGGCATCGTTGAAGACGGGCAATCGTCGGGGAGCGGCATCCATCAGTCCCTGCCACTTGGCATTGCCAAGGGCGTTATAGCGGGCGGTGAGTTGCTGGATCTCCTCGTAGGCCAAGTGGCTCTCCACGCTGTCGGACACCACCTTGCGAGTCATGGCAGCAGCGGCATAGACGGGATAGACCACCTGAGCAAAATAGGCATCGCTCAGTTCGGGGCGCACCAGCAGGCGACACTTGTCCACCACGGCCTTCAGCCGGCCGAAGTCCTCCAGCCGCTGGGCAGCCTCCTGGCGGGTCAGTTCCAACTCACCCACCAGCGACTTGCCGCCGGGGTATTTCTTCTTATCCAGTTCCACCTGGGTCCAACCCATAAACTCGGGTTTGCGGATAGCACAGAGTCGATAGAACTCCTGCATAGCCGGTGCCAATGCCCGTCCGGCCTCCTCGCCAAACTGGGTGCACAGCCACTGCTCCAGATGTTCCTCGAGAGTAACCACTCCCCTCCCTCCCAGGGAGGGGTTGGGGGAGAGTCTGTTGGGGGAGAGTCTGTTGGGGGAGAGCCTGTTTATACTCCACGCCATATCCATAAACAACTCCAGATCATAGGCAGCCACCTTCGGGTCGTGCACATTGACAATCCATAGTTGGCGACAGTTATGGTCGTAGGCGGCCTTCATCTCCGAATAGATAAGACCGGGCTGCGTGGTGGTCAGCCACAGGTGGTCGTGGGGACGGCCCCAGTAGGACAGGTGATAGTAGACGCCTCCCCCACCCTGTCGCTTCTGCTGCTCGGCATCGGAGAGACGGGTCATATAGCCATAGTTGTCGTCGCACCACATCAGCGTCACGTCTTCAGGCACACGCAGACCGCTCTCCATGATTTCGAGCACCTCCTTATAGGGGATGAATACCTGCGGCACTTTCTCTACATTCTTATGATAATACTTGCGGATGAGTTCACGCTGGTCGTCGATGACCTGCTGCAGACCGTTGAGTTTCTCCTCGGGTGTCTTCACGCCCTCCATCGAACCATCGTGGATGCCGCGCATTCCTATCGTGAAGAGTTCCTCGGAGCCCTTCACCTCCTGCAAGCGTTCGATCCAGTACTTCTGCACCTCATCGCGGTTGGTGATATAGTTGTAGTCTCCACGCGCCGCCTTGTCCCATTCAGCTACATTGTTCCTAAGCAGCGGCTCGCAGTGGGAAGAACCGATGAGGATGCCGAACGAGTCGGCCATCTCCTTGTTGCCCTTCACGGTGAAGAAGCCAGGCGCTCCCTCATGCATGGCCGGCCAGATGGCATTAGCACGCAGACGCAACAGGAGTTCGAAGATACGCCGATACTTGTTCGGCCCCAACAAGCCCTTCTCTCCCCCTTGGGGGGAGTCGGAGGGGGCCGTCCAGTTGCGCAGGCTCCAGTCCTCATCGTTGATGAAGATGCCACGATAGGCCACCGATGGCGTATGCTCGATGCGGAAGTCGGCAGGCAGGGTCAGTTGCGACCGATGCTCGGGCACCACATCGCCCCACCACACCCACGGCGACACGCCGGCCTGGCGGCTCAGTTCCAGCAGGCCATAGGCCGTGCCGCGGCCATTGTGGCCCTCGACCACAATCTGGCCCTCAGGACTGATGCTCAGACTGAAGCCATCGTCCTGACCGCGGCCCTGCACGATGCGGATGGTGGCCTGCTTCTTGGTAGGCTCCGGCCGCTGGCCGGTCACCTGCTCCAGATCGCCGCAGAACATCTCGATGGCGGACTTCACTACGAGGTCGGTCTTGCCGACAACCTGATACGTGACGGAATGTTCGCCGTCGTACCAAACGAACTGCGCCCTCGCCGCAGACACTGTCATAGCGGTAAGGGCGCAGATAAAGAGGAATTTCTTCATTCAGTATTCTTACTTAAACGGTAAGTACCAGTTACTCGGATTGGTCAGGTCCTTCGTTGGATTCTTGTAGGCCAGTTTGCGAGCCAGCCAGATGCTTCCGAAGTTGCCGCCATACAGACCACTCTCGTTCTTATGGCGAGCCATACGGCAGAGGTCAGAGAAGCGGTTACCCTCGAAGGCAGTCTCCAGTGCATACTCATCGCAGATCATATCTTCGATAGCATTGATGGTGTCCTGACGGGTGGTACCGACCTCAATGTCATACTTCTCAGCCAGTTCCTGCATCTTCAAGCCAACCATACGGTCGAACTGATAGGGCGATTTTCCAGTGTGATAGGTACTGCCACCAGTCTGGTTGCCACCAGGATAGTCGCTGGCAGCCTTGCCAGCACCATGCGTGTGAATGCCGTAGCCTATCCTGAAGTAGTCTCGGTTTTCCTCTGAGAGCAGCGGATAGGTGGTTGTCAACTTAGCACGCGACTCTTCACTCAGATAGGGTGCGAAATAAGTATCGTCGGCCACATACTTGGAAAGCAGGTACTCACCGATACCGTCCTTCAAGATGGCGAAAGCCAAATCGGGCATATCCAGACGGTTGAAGGCCTCAGCCAGTCGGAGCCAGACCGTGCTGCTACGATAGAGAATGATATTGGCATACTTGTACTTGTCAATCCACTGGATGAGGGTGTCGCCACTCTCTTCCTGATGGATGATGCTGCGCAGACGCATATCACCAGCCTTGGCGATGCGGACGCTGTCATACATATCCATCTGGCCCGTATGGGCAGCATAGTAATAGTATTCCGTAGAATCGCTCAACTCATTGTAGGCATCAGAGGGCAGAATCTGAATCTCATCCACATAGGGCTGAGTGCGGGTGCGCTCTGCAGAAGTGGCATAGTAGTTGAAGCCAAAGGCCAGAGGCACATCGGTGGTCTGACCATTCTGTGCCGTCGATGCCATGGGAATATAGGTGATAATATCCTGTGTATGGTTGTTGCGACCATAGATGGCAGACCATTCTGCTAACGGATTAACTGTACCGGCAATCAGGTTGTGTGCAGGCAGTTCGTCGTCTTCCTCGCCAGGACGTCCTACAGTCTGATTCTTCGAAGCCATAGGAGCCAGGTACATAGCATTGAAACTGAGAGGTGAACCAGGAGCAACCTTTGTAAAGTAAGTCACATAGTGACGTGCTGCACCGTCATAGTTGCCAGACTCCAGATACATATCGCCTAAGACAAGATCTACAGGAATAAAACAGCGCATCGGAAACATTTGCTTTGCGGTGCTTTCCCAGTTCGGTGAACCAATATTGTAGACTGTATAAGATAATCCGTTGGCACCACCCAGAGAGGGAACCTGTCGGCCTGTATACTGTTCCAAATCAGGTGCCAACTGATTGACAATCTCGCTGAGCGTCAGTTCGGGATAGTCACGCGAAATCTGAGAGATCTGTGTCAGCGGTTCTGTAAAGAACGGCACTCTCTCATAGTTGCGGCCCAACTGCAGATAGGCCCATGCACGGATAGCCTTGGCAGCGATATACTTGTCGATGATGACATTGGTAGAACCATTGTACTGGTTCGTGTCGCAATACTCGATGTAGTAGTTACAGTTATTGATGACACGATAGTAGACGTATGCCGAGTCATACTTGTTGGTGGTTGTTGCCGAGAAGTTGGCCAACTCACGCAGGTTGTTGTCCGTATAGTAAGTGGTCTTCACCAGATCGCCACGCATCTCACCCTGGAACACATACTGGTCGGCCAGTTGCTGCAGGCCCTGAAGGATGCCAAAGGCATAGAACACGGAGTCGGTCTTCTCGGTGATCGAGGGCTCGATGTTCTGACGTGTACTCTCTGTCTCCAGGATGTCAGAGCAAGAGAATGAACCGCAGATGGCACAGATGGCGCAGATAAAAATAGATATCTTTTTCATAACTCTTAATTCTTAATTCTTAATCCTTTACTCGATTAGAGGTTAATCTTCAAGCCTGCGGTGAACGTACGGCTCTGCGACAGGTTGCCACAGTCAATGCCTTGATAGAGTACGCCACTGCCTGTATAGAACTCAGGATCGCTGCCTAAGTACTTAGTAACAGTAAACACATTCTGAGCCTCAGCCCATACAGAGAGGCCTTGCAACCAACTGGTCCACGACTCGGGGATGGGTATCTGATAGTTCAGGTGAACGGTCTTCAGACGCAGGTAGGAGCCATCCTCTATCCAACGGTCGCTGAAGCGATTGTTGCCAATGGGGTCACCGAAGGTGGCGCGAGGCAACTCAGCCTGCTGACCCTCATAGCGCCAACGTCCTACCTCAGCCACCTGCTGGTTGTAGAAGTTGCTGCCCGAGTTGAGCACCATGCGCTGGTAGTTGAACACATCGTTGCCCAGCGAATAGTTGAAACCGAGGTTCAAGGTCAGGTTCTTGTAACTGACAGTTGCAAAGATATTACCATAGATATCAGGATTAGGATCACCAATGACGGTCTTGTCTGCATCGCTGATCTTGCCGTCGCCGTTCAGGTCGATGAAATGCACGTCACCAGCCACAAAGTTGTGGGCATTGCCGGCATTATCCTCCATATAGAGGTAGTTGCCATTGCCTGCTCTCTTGGCATCTTCATCACTGGAGAACACGCCATCAGTCTTGTAGCCATAGAACAGTCCCACAGGGCTGCCGACAGCCGTCAGGATGTTGTTGTCACCATAGATAGACGATGTGTAGTCACCATCAGGCAGAGCCTTCACCTTGTTCACATAGTGTCCCACAGAAGCACCAATCTCCATGTTCCAGTTCTTGGTCACAATGGGCTTGAAGGTCACCGTGGCCTCGAAGCCCTGGTTCTCCAGTTCGCCACCATTGCTCCAGTAGCGGTTGATACCGCCAATGGGGTTAGAGAAGGCTTTCAGCGTCAGCAGGTTGTCAGTCTTGTGCAGGAAGTAGTCGAACTTCACACCCAGACGGTTGTTGAGCAGATAACTCTGCAGGCCGATATTCAACTTCTTGGTAGACTCCCACTGGATCTCGTCGTTACCGACATTGGTCAACTGTGTACCAATGGCAGTGGCATTATAGCGAACGGGAGTGAAACTAGTGCGGGCAGCATAGTTGCTGATGCCGTCGTTACCACTGATGTCAAAGCCGGCATTCAGACGCAGATAGTCGATACCGGCATGCTTCGGGAACCATTTCTCGTTGGTGAGCACCCATCCCAACTGAACGCTGGGGAAGATGGCCCACTTCACACCGAACAGGCCCAGGCCGTCAGCATTCTCACCGAAACGGCTGTTAGCCTCTGCCAGCAGTGAAACCGTGGCGAAGTAGCGGTTCATGTAGTTGTAGTCCACATTGCCATACCACTGTATCTGGTTCCACTCATCGTTAGCACCTAAGATGCTGCGGAAGCCCGTCCAACCCAAAGAGGGATTCTTGTCGCTGGTTTCGCCGGTAGCCTGAACGCCTACGTCATTGCTGTCGAACGAGAAAGCATTGAAACGTCCGCCAACGAAGGCTGCCACGCCATACTTGCCGTACTGATGGCTCCAGTCCAACTGCAACTTGCCAGTGAAATTGTTCTCCTTGGCAAACATCGACTGAGTCTTGGCATAGACACGACCCACGCCGGCAATGTCGAACGGAGGCACACCTGTGTAGGGGCGGAAATAGCGCTGGGCATTACGGTTCAGCGTGTAACTGAACATACCTGTCAACTTCAGGTTGTTGTTGATCTCGTAAACCGGCTCCACGTGTACATTGAAGTAGGTATTCTCTGCACGGTTCTTGTTGTTGCCGCTACCGTTCTGCAGGATAGAGAGGGGGTTAGCCAGCGAATAACCATTTCCCAACTGGGTGAAGAGATCATCATAGTCGGACAGCAGAGAAGAATAGCCACCCTGGCCACCATTCAGCAACTTGTTGTACTGATAAGGCGACACCATCGGCGACTTCAGCAATGCGAGTGCCGTGGGTGATGAGACTGTGCCAGCCGAGAAGTCCTCGGGCATACCATTGTCAAACACATCATTGCTGGTGCGGGCAATAGAGATATCGAACTTCGTCTTGAGGTTGTACAGGATAAAGATATCGGTATTGAAACGCACGTTCATACGATTGAAGCCATTCTTCCTGGCTGCATACTTGGCATCGACATAGCCCACAGACAGGTTGTACATACCTACATCGTCACCACCCTGCACATTGATGCTATAGTTCTGAGTGATGGCATTATGATAGACCTCATCCGTCCAGTCTGTATTATTATGATAGGTATAGTAATAATAACCATTAGGATCGTCGTTCAGGAAACGGAAATCAATATCCTTATCGACAATGCCGTCGATGGTACCTAACAATTCAGTAGCATAGTTACGATACTGCGTGGCATTCATCATGGTGGGCAGTTTAGGCAACAGGGTGACGCCGGCCGAGATATTGGCATCGATACGCGTAGCCATCGACTTACCGCGCTTGGTCTCAATCAGAATGACGCCGTTGGCACCACGGGCACCGTAAAGGGCTGTGGCATTCTTCAGAATGGTCACCTTCTCAATATCATCGGGCGAGATATTGGCCAGGATGTTGTTGAACTGACCATCGTGCAACGAATAGCGATCGCGCTGCATATCTTGCTCGATACCGTCGACGACTACCAGCGGCTGGGCATCAGCCGTCAGGCTGTTAAGACCACGGATAAACATCGATGCACCGCCATCGAGTGCGCCGGAGCGCATGATGGTATGCACATCGGCCCCCAACTTCGAGGAAATCTCGTTGTCGACACTCACGCCGAAACGGTCGATAAGTGCCTCACCCTTGGCCGTATAGTTCGTGCCCTTGCCATACATGGGCAGATACTTGTCCTTCAGCATACCGATACCAATGCGCTGGGTCGAGTCACCAGCCACCACGGCCACCTGCAACGGAGCGTACTCAGGTGCATAGACATACAACGAGGTGACGAATTCCGGCACGCGGATGGCAAACGTACCATCCTCATCAGTCATGGCAGTATAGCGGGCATGACCGATAGCCTGCAACTGTATACCTGCCA
This sequence comes from Prevotella sp., assembly GCA_017483805.1. Taxonomy (GTDB): domain Bacteria; phylum Bacteroidota; class Bacteroidia; order Bacteroidales; family Bacteroidaceae; genus Prevotella. The sequence continues at coordinate 146 of JAFUUL010000096.1, read as the reverse complement.
AAGGCTTGGCCGTGGCCTGATCGGTGACGATGCCGTGAAGGGTCACTAAGGGATAGTTCTCCTTGACAACCTTACGGGCAGGCTGTTTGACGGCGGTCTCCACTTCCTCTTCATCGTCATCCTCACTCTGGGCCGCTGCGGGGAGG
>JAFUUL010000095.1 GCA_017483805.1 Prevotella sp. | reverse complement strand
CGGCATTCACGGCCTTGCCGGGAGCGAACAACTGACCGGCAGCAATAAACTAGTTGACAGCATCGGCCGTGCAGCGCATTTTCGACACCTCGGCCACGCACAGCGGCTTCTGGCCCAGAATCTTGACGGCATCGTAGCCGTTCAGTTCGTTCTGGGTGGCACAGGGCAGATAGATGTCGGCCTTCTGCTCCCACGGCTTCTTGCCTTCGAAGAACTGGGCACCCTCGAACTCCTCAGCATAGGGGGCGCACACGTCGTTGCCGCTGGCACGCAGTTCCAGCAGGTAGTCTATCTTCTCAGCATCCAGGCCTGCGGGGTCGTAGATGTAGCCGTCGGGGCCGCTGATGGTGATGACCTTCGCGCCCAGTTCGGTAGCCTTCTTGGCAGCACCCCAGGCCACGTTGCCGAAGCCAGAGAGGGCCACCGTCTTGCCCTTAATGTCCAGTCCGTGGGTCTCCAGCATATGGTGCACGAAGTAGAGGGCACCATAGCCCGTAGCCTCGGGACGCAGGATAGAGCCGCCCCATTCCATGCCCTTGCCTGTCAGGGTGGCGCCGTGGAACTGCGAGGTCAGTTTCTTGTACATGCCAAACAGGTAGCCAATCTCGCGGCCGCCCACGCCGATGTCGCCGGCAGGCACGTCCATGTCGGGACCGATCACCTTGTAGAGTTCCATCATAAAGGCCTGGCAGAAGCGCATGATCTCAGCGTCGCTCTTGCCGCGCGGGGCGAAGTCGCTGCCGCCCTTGCCGCCGCCCATGGGCAGCGTGGTCAGTGCATTCTTGAAGGTCTGTTCGAAGCCCAGGAACTTCAGAATGCTCAGGTTGACGGATGGGTGGAAGCGCAGACCGCCCTTGTAGGGGCCGATGGCGCTATTGAATTGTACGCGATAGCCGATGTTGACCTGCACCTCGCCCTTGTCGTCTACCCAGGGCACGCGGAATGTGGTGATGCGCTCCGGCTCTACGATGCGCTCCACGATCTTGGCCTTCTCAAACTCTGGGTGCTGGTTGTACACATCCTTGATGCTCTCCAGCACTTCGCGAACTGCCTGAAGGTACTCCAACTCGCCCGGATGCTTCCGCTCCAGGGCTTGCATGATTTTCTCAACTTCCATAGTGTTATGTTTTAAAGTTAATCAGATTGTTATTTTCAACACCGCAAAAGTAGGAAAAATTCTTGTATCTTCCAAGAAAAAAGCAAAAAATCTTTCCTTTCACCTTGCATTTTGTTCAAAAGACCGACCTTAACATAATTTATTTAGGTACGGGCGTAATAAGTCGGGAGTTTAGGCGTTATTTATATTATAAATAATCAATAACAAGTCTTAAGATGAAAAAACTATTGTCAGTAGTGTGTTTGCTGGGCTGCCTGAGCACCACGCAGACCTATGCACAAAGCGAACTCTATCCTAAACATTTCGACTTGGAGCAGGTGACCCTGCTCGACGGACCGATGAAGACTGCCATGGAACTCAACTTTCGCGTGCTCATGCAGTACGACGTAGACCGTCTGCTGACGCCCTACGTGCGTCAGTCGGGCCTGAGCGACGATGCTAACAGCCAGTACTATCAGTGGGAGCAGAAGCATCCCTCGTTCCCCAACTGGGGCAGCGGCAACTTCAACCTCGACGGCCACGTAGGCGGCCACTACCTGTCGGCCCTCTCGCTGGCCTATGCCGCCTGCCGCGATGCCGGCATGAAGGCGCAGTTGAAGGAGCGTCTCGACTATATGGTTCGCGTGATGAAGGACTGCCAGTCGAACTACGACCAGAACGCCGAGGGCCTCTACGGCTTCATCGGCGGACAGCCCATCAACCAGTCGTGGAAGGATCTCTACAGCGGCAACCTGGCCTCCATCCGCAGCAACTGGGGCTGGGTGCCCTTCTACTGCCAGCACAAGATACTGGCCGGCCTGCGCGATGCCTATATCTATGGTGACAATCAGGATGCCCGCGAGGTGTTCCGCAAACTGGCCGACTGGAGCGTCAGTGTGGTGAGCAACGTGTCCGATGACGACCTGCAGGGCTTCCTCAACTGCGAGCACGGTGGCATGAACGAGTCGATGCTCGATGCCTACCAACTCTTCGGCAACGAACTCTATCTCATGGCCGCCAAGCGCTACACCCACCGCACGATGCTCGACGGCATGCAGACGCTCAACCCCACCTTCCTCGACAACAAGCACGCCAACACCCAGGTGCCCAAGTACATCGGCATGGAGCGCATCGGAGAAATTGATAATCTTCAATCTTCAATGTTCAATCTTCAATGTAGAAAGGCCGCCGAAAACTTCTGGCAGGATGTAGCCGAGAACCGCACCGTCTGCATAGGCGGCAATTCTGTGGGCGAGCACTTCCTGACCAAGGCCAACAGCAACCGCTACATCGACCATCTGGACGGTCCGGAGTCGTGCAACACCAACAATATGCTGAAACTATCGGAGATGATGAGCGACCGCACCGGCGATGCCAAGTATGCCGACTTCTACGAGCAGGCCATGTGGAATCACATCCTCTCCACGCAGGACCCCCGCACCGGCGGCTACGTCTACTTCACCACCCTGCGCCCCCAGGGCTACCGCATCTATTCGCAGGTCAACCAGGGCATGTGGTGCTGCGTGGGCACCGGCATGGAGAACCACTCCAAGTACGGCCACTTCATCTACACCCACGACGGCCGCAAGACCCTCTACGTAAACCTCTTCACCCCCTCTTCCCTCGTCAGTGACGACTTTGTAGTCACCCAGGAGACCCAGTTCCCCTTCGAACCAAAGACCACCCTCACCATCGGCAAGTCTGGCCACTACACCATCGCCGTGCGCCACCCCGCCTGGGCCGCCGAAGGCTACCAGATCAAGGTCAATGGTCAGGTATTCAGCAGTATCACTGCTGAAAAAGGCACCCCCACCTACATCCCCGTCACCCGCAAGTGGAAGAAGGGCGACCGCATCGAGATCACCCTGCCTATGGCGCTACGCTACGAAGAGTGCCCCAACTACACGGACTACATCGCCTTCAAGTACGGCCCCATCCTGCTGGCCGCCCAGACTTCGGCCAATGGTGAGAAACTGCAGAACGAATATGCCGGTGCCGGCCGCATGGATCATGCCCCTGGCTCGATGGGCACGTCGAAGAACCTGCTCTCGGCTCCCTTGCTGATAGGCAGCAGAGCCGATGTGCTCAGCCGCATCACGCCGCAAGACCTCTCGAAACTCACCTTCACGATAGACGCCAGCCGTGAGGGCGTGGAGACCTATCAGTGGAAGACGCTCACGCTGCAGCCGTTCTACCAGATTCACCATGCCCGCTACTCGTGCTACTGGTATCAGCAGACGCCCGAGGGCTTTGCCGCCAGCACGATGGCACAGACCGAAGCCGCCAACGAGGCCCTGGTGGCCCGCACGCTCGACTTCGTGGTGCCCGGTGAGCAGCAGAGCGAGGCCGGCCACGAGTATAACTACTCCACCAATTCGGGCAAGGGCAGTTACAACGGCGAGAGTTACCGCGACGCCCAGGCCGGCGGCTATGTGCAGTACACGCTGTTCAATGCCAAGGGCGAGGCCGAGGGACTGGCCGTCATGTGCCGCTTCACCCGTGCCGACAAGGGCCGCAAGGCTGCACTGCTGGTGGACGGTGAGAAGATAGCCGATGTGGTCATCCCCGACCAGGTGCCTAATGCCGAGAACGGTTTCTTCAACGTGGAGTATCCCATCCCCGCCGCGCTCCTGAAGGACGCCCAGGGCCAGGCCAAGCGTCAGTTCGCCGTGCGCCTCGCGGCCACTGAGGGTACCCTCAATCCTGGTCTCTACTACCTCCGACTGGTCAAATAAGAAAATACATTTTAAGCAATCATGGCAAACATACCTCAGGAATTCAATACGTTCTATCTGAAGGATGTGTCGTTCGTCAATCTGATGACGCGACGCATCTTCAACGTGCTCATTGTGGCTAACCCCTACGACGCCTTCATGCTCGAAGATGACGGACGCGTAGACGAAAAGATCTTCGACGAGTATATGGAACTCGGTCTGCGCTATCCGCCCACCTTCACCCAGGTGTCTACCACCGAGGAGGCCAACCACGTGCTGCAGAACACCGACATCGACCTGGTGATATGTATGCCTGGCACCGCCGACAATGATGCCTTCACCGTGGCCCGCGAGGTGAAGCAACTCAACCCCGACATACCCTGCGTGGTGCTCACGCCCTTCTCGCACGGCATCACCAAGCGTATGCAGAACGAGGATATGTCGATCTTCGACTACGTGTTCTGCTGGCTGGGCAACACCAACCTCATCCTCTCCATCATCAAGTTGATTGAGGACCAGATGAACATCGAACACGACATGGAGGAGGCCGGCGTGCAGATGATCCTGCTCGTGGAGGACAACATCCGCTTCTACTCCTCCGTGCTGCCCAACCTCTACAACTACATCCTCCAGCAGTCGAAGCGCTTCTCCACCGAGGCCCTCAACCCCCATGCTGCCGCCCAGCGCAAGCGTGGCCGCCCCAAGGTGGTGCTGGCCACCAACTACGAGGAGGCCCTTCGCATCTACGAGAAGTATCATGAGAATACGCTGGGCGTCATCAGCGACACCCGTTTCCCCATGCAGACCCCCGTGGGCCGTCTGAGCCATGTGGAGGAGGGCGACCCCGAGGCCGGCCTCAAACTGCTGCGCGAGATTCGCCGCCGCGACGAGTACGTGCCCCTCATCCTGGAGAGCAGCGAGGTGCAGAACCGCGAAAAGGCCTGGGCCGAGGGCTTTGATTTTCTGGACAAGAATTCAAAGAAGTTCAATGTCGACCTGCGCAACATGATTGAGGAGCACCTGGGCTTCGGCGACTTCGTCTTCCGCGACCCTGAGACCAAGGAAGAGGTGGCCCGCGTCAGCAGCCTGAAGGAACTGCAGGACAACATCTTCAAGATTCCCCACGACTCGCTGATGCACCACATCCGCCGCAACCACATGAGCCGCTGGCTCTGTGCACGCGCCATCTTCCCCGTCAGCCAGTTCCTCAAGCACGTCACCTGGCACAAACTGCAGGATGTGGATGCCCACCGCCAGATCATCTTCGACGCCATCGTGCAGTACCGCCGCATGAAGAACATCGGCGTGGTGGCCGTCTTCGACCGCCTGAAGTTCGACCGCTATGCCCACTTCGCCCGCATCGGCGAGGGCTCGCTGGGCGGCAAGGGTCGTGGCCTCGCCTTCCTGGACAACATCATCAAGCGCCACCCCGAACTCAACCAGTTCGAGAATGCCACCGTTCAGATTCCGAAGACCGTCGTGCTCTGCACCGACTTCTTCGATGAGTTCATGGATCAGAACAACCTCTGGTCGATAGCCCTGAGCGATGCCCCCGACGAGATCATCCTGCAGCACTTCCTGCGTGCCCAGTTGCCCGACTCGCTCATCGCCGACTTCTTCACCTTCTTCGAGGCCATCAAGACGCCCATCGCCGTGCGCTCCTCCTCGCTGCTCGAGGACAGCCACTACCAGCCCTTCGCCGGCATCTACAGCACCTACATGATTCCCTGGCTCGAGGATAAGTACGAGATGCTGCGTATGCTGGCCTGTGCCATCAAGAGCGTCTATGCCTCGGTCTACTACCGCGACTCCAAGGCATATATGACGGCCACGCAGAACGTCATCGACCAGGAGAAGATGGCCGTCATCCTGCAGGAGGTGGTGGGCCGTCAGTATGGCGACCTCTACTATCCCACCTTCTCCGGCGTGCTCCGCTCGCTCAACTACTATCCCATAGGCGACGAGACGGCCGAGGAGGGTATCGCCTCGCTGGCCCTGGGCTTGGGCAAATATATCGTCGACGGCGGACAGACGCTACGCGTCTCGCCCTACCATCCTCATCAGGTGCTGCAGACCAGCGAGATGGAGACGGCCCTCAGCGACACGCAGACCCGCTTCTATGCCCTCGACATGAGTCACGTGGGCGACGACTTCAAGGTGGACGACGGCTTTAATATTAAAAAGGTACGCGTGAAGCAGGCCGACCAGGACGGCTCCCTGCAGTACATCGCCTCCACCTACGACCCCGTGGATCAGGTCATCCGCGACGGCATCTACGAGGGCGGCCGCAAGATCATCTCCTTCTGCGGCGTGCTCCAGCAGGGTGTCTTCCCCCTGCCCGAACTGCTGCAACTATCCCAGAAACTGGGTGCCGACGAGATGAAGCGCCCCGTGGAGATCGAGTTCGCCTGCAACTTGGGAGCCTCCCCCCACCCCTCCGAAGGAGGGGGGAATGGGGCGTCTGTCATCCCCCCCTCGGGGGGACCGAGGGGGGCTTTCTACCTCCTGCAGATCCGTCCCATCGTCGACTCCAAGCAGGTGCTCGACGAAGATCTGCAGCAGATACCCGACGAGCAGTGCCTGCTGCGCTCCCACAACTCCCTGGGTCACGGCATCTCCGAGGATGTGGTCGATGTGGTCTATGTCAAGATGGACGACGACTTCACCGCCGCCAACAATCCCCAGATAGCCAGCGAGATCGAGCAGATCAACCGCCGCTTCCTGGAGGCCAGAGAGGGGACCAATTACATCCTCATCGGCCCTGGCCGATGGGGCAGCAGCGATCCCTGGCTGGGCATACCCGTCAAGTGGCCCCACATCTCTGCCGCCCGCGTCATCGTGGAGGCCGGGCTGAAGAACTACCATGTAGACCCCTCGCAGGGCACCCACTTCTTCCAGAACCTCACCTCCTTCGGTGTGGGCTACTTCACCATCAACACCTACACCGGCGACGGCGTCCTGCAGAAGGATATCCTCGATGCGATGCCAGCCGTCGAGGAGACCGAACATGTGCGCCACGTGCGCTTCGACCGTCCCCTCAAGGTGATGATGGACGGCAAGAAGCAGACCGGCGTCGTGCTGCTGCCGCAGCAGGACGCCTAAGGAAAAGGCCAGCAGACCTGCAGTCCGCTGCTAAAAAGACTGCGGTCTGCTGCTAAAATGATAAGAAAATGGGGCGGAAAGCGTAATTTTTTGCTAAAAATCTTTGGCAGTTCGAAAATTATGTTTATCTTTGCACCCGAAATGCCTGCTCATGAGAGGGTGGGTACGTTAAATTAACATCGATGGAACGAGACCTGAGGGCAGTTGTACGCCCAGTCTCGAAAGGACGTTTTCTTGACGTTACTTGTCTGTGTGTTCAAACTTCGCAACTTTGAAACCAGTCACGGCGGTAATGCAACAGAAGCGTCCGCGTGGGTTGATTTTATATCTCCCTGCGGCCATAATCCCCTTCTTATATATATAAAAGGTGTATGCCACAATGATGGCCATACTCTCTTTGCGTATATAGACCAGTCGGGCGATGATGTGCCGTGGTGTGTGCATATATATCGCTCGGCGTGGGCAGGCTTTACGTTGCTTATCCTTGACTGGGGGCAATGCGAAGGCCTGAACACAGGGATAGGCGCGGAGAGAAACTTACTCCCACGTCTTTTTTGTTTCCAAAAAATTAAACGAAGAGTGGAGTAGAGCAGAAGCAAAGGGAAGTGCTAATTCTCTTAATTCTTAACTCTTAACTCTTAATTGATGACCGACAGGGGAGTGCCGGCCAGCACCGCTGTGTGCTCATCTCAAAGCAATTGTTGAGAAACAAAGAAGACGAAATATCATTTTTCAATTAACATTTTATTAACTAATTCAAAACATTTAATTATGAGAAAAAACTTTCTTATTTTGATGTTGCTGTCTCTCTTGCCGTTGGCAGGATGGGCATCTATTTCCTGGGACACCCAGTTTGAAGTCAAGACTAACTTGATTTATACTGGTGTCAACCAGGAACTGATCAAGACAGCAGGTACAGTTTCTGGTGAGACTGTTTACTATGCAGTCACTGAATCTGGTGCTGAACAGCCTGAAACAATCAATGAAAGCACTGCTTCCAGCATCACAAAAAAAGATGCAGGTGATTACCTGGTCTGGGTAAAAGCAGGAGAAGAAGTTGAGTATTATCCTGTTACAATTAAGCGTAGGGCTCTGTTCTACACAGCAAGTAACATCACAAAGAAGTATGGTGAGACTGATGCATCTGCCTTAGGTGATCTTGCTGATCAGAACTACATACTCACTACTGGTTTCCAGAATGGCGAAGATGAGAGTACTGCCAATATCGGTGAAGTCAGCGTTTCCCGTATTGATGAAGGTGAAGATGTTGGTCAATACCAATATGAACTTACTAATGAGGGTGGTAACTATGTTCTTAAGAGCAGCACTTATTATAAGTTGAACATTACTAAGAACAATATTTCTGCAGTAACTATTAACCTCACTGGTGGTGGTACCTACACTTACACTGGTTCTGCTATCAATCCTGTTGTCGCCAGCGTAAAGATTGGTGATTTCACTGTTCCTGCTGCTAACTATGATGTGTCGTATGGCAATACGAATACCAATGTTTCTGGCACTCACACGGTAACTGTGACTGCTAAGGGTAACAACTTCAATTCTGGTTCTAATACGAAGAACTTCACAATTGCTGCGAAGAACATCTCTGGCTTTACTCTGACTCTGAGTTCTTCTGCTGAGAACTACACAGGCAATGCTGTTGCTTATCCTACAATTTCATCGCTTACAGGCATAGCCGATGGTGTAACCTACAATCTGTCTTCAAGTGACTATCAGAATTACAAGATTTACGATGCAGAAAGTGGCGGTAGCGAGGTGACTGCTGCAAACCTGAAGGAGAAGGGTACCTACTGGGCACGCGTTGACGGTAAGACGAACTATACAGGTACGGCCAAGGCTAAGTTCTTGATTAAGGGCACCAGCCTCGACAACGCTGTTGTTACTGTCGATGG
>JAFUUL010000197.1 GCA_017483805.1 Prevotella sp. | reverse complement strand
CATCACTCATCACTTATCACTTATCACTTCTGCCTGATAAAGACATTGATGGGCGATCCGGTCAGCGTCCAGTGCATGCGGAGTTGGTTCTCCAGGAAGCGGCGGTAGGGCTCCTTGACGTATTGCGGCAGGTTGGCGTAGAACACGAAGGTGGGTATCTGCGTGTCGGGCACCTGGCTCACGTACTTGATCTTGATGTACTTGCCCTTGATGGAGGGTGGCGGCGTGGCCTCAATGATGGGCAGCATCACCTCGTTCAGTTTGCTGGTGCCGATCTTGATCTTGCGGTTCAGGTAGACCTCCTTGGCCGTCTCCAGCACGCGGAAGATGCGCTGCTTGGTCAGGGCCGAGGCGAAGATGATGGGGAAGTCGCGGAAGGGGGCCATGCGCTCGCGGATGGCATTCTCGAAGGTGTCGATCACCGGCTGCGACTTGTCCTCCACGAGGTCCCACTTGTTGACCACCACCACCAACGACTTGTTGTTCTTCTGTATCAGTTGGAATATGTTCATGTCCTGCGCCTCGATGCCGCGTGTGGCGTCGAGCATCAGGATGCACACGTCGCTGTTCTCTATGGCGCGGATGGAGCGCATCACGCTGTAGAACTCCAGGTCTTCGCTCACCTTGTTCTTGCGGCGGATGCCGGCCGTGTCTACCAGGTAGAAGTCGAAGCCGAACTTGTCGTAGCGGGTGTAGATAGAGTCGCGTGTGGTGCCTGCAATCTCGGTCACGATGTTGCGCTCCTCGCCGATGAAGGCGTTGATGATGCTCGACTTGCCGGCATTCGGGCGGCCCACCACGGCGAAGCGGGGGATGCCCTCCTCCAGGTCGTCCTTCTGCTTCTCGGGCAGCAGTTCCAGCACCTTGTCCAGCAGGTCGCCCGTGCCGCTGCCGGTGGCCGCGCTGATGCAGAAGGGGTCGCCCAGGCCCAGTTTGTAGAACTCGTACTGTCCGTAGAGGTCCTTGCCGTCGTCGGCCTTGTTGGCCACGAGCAGCACGGGCAGTTTGGCCTTGCGCAGGATGAGCGCCACATCCATGTCCCAGTCGGTCACGCCGTTCTTGATGTCGCACAGGAAGAGCACCAGGTCGGCCTCCTCGGTGGCTATGAGCACCTGCTTGCGTATCTCCTCTTCGAAGACGTCGTCACTGTTGACCACCCATCCGCCCGTGTCCACCACGGAGAACTCGCGTCCGGTCCACTCGCACTTGCCGTACTGGCGGTCGCGCGTGGTGCCGGCCTCGTCGCTCACGATGGCCTGACGGCTGTTGGTCAGTCTATTGAATAGGGTGGACTTTCCCACGTTGGGGCGTCCCACGATGGCTACTAAATTTCCCATAGTCTGTCTGTTTTTTTACGTTTAGTCAGGGTTGTACCCGAAGTTGTCCAGTTCGCGCTGGCTGGAGCGCCAGTCCTTGTCCACCTTGACGAAGACCTCCAGGTAGATGTGCTTGTCGAAGAATTTCTCCAGCGCCTTGCGGGCCTCGGTGCTCACCTTCTTCAGCGCCACGCCCTGATGGCCTATGATGATGCCCTTCTGCGAGTCGCGCTCCACGTAGATCACGGCGTTGATGTGTATCTTCCGCTCGTCCTCCTTGAAGCGCTCCACCACCACCTCCACCGAGTAGGGTATCTCCTTGTCGTAGTAGAGCAGAATTTTCTCGCGGATGATCTCCGACACGAAGAAGCGGGCGGGCTTGTCCGTCAGTTGGTCCTTGTCGAAGAAGGCGGGGCTCTCCGGCAGCAGTTCCTCGATGCGCCTGAGCAGCATGTCGGTGCCGAACTTGTTCTTGGCCGAGATGGGCAGGATCTCCGCATTGGGCAGCAGCGCGTGCCACTTCTCCACGATGTTGCCCAGCGTCTGCTGGTCGCTCTCGTCGATCTTGTTGATCAGCAGCAGCACGGGGATGGTCATCTTCTGCACCTTCTCCAGGAAGTCCATGTTCTTCTCCGGAGTCTCCACCACGTCGGTGACGTAGAGCAGCACGTCGGCATCGGTGAGGGCCGACTCCGAGAAGGCCAGCATCGACTCCTGCAACTTGTAGTTGGGCTTCAGCACGCCCGGCGTGTCGCTGAAGACGATCTGCATGTCGGGCGTGTTGACGATGCCCATGATGCGGTGGCGCGTGGTCTGAGCCTTGAAGGTGGCAATGGAGATGCGCTCGCCCACCAGTTGGTTCATGAGCGTGCTCTTGCCTACGTTAGGGTTGCCAACGATGTTGACGAAACCTGCCTTGTGCTTCCTGTTATTCTCCATGATGAACTGAAATTTCCTGCAAAGATACGAAAAAAATCGGGCGAATGCAAGTTTTGCCCGACAAATTGCACCGTAGGGTACGAAATTTTGAGGAGAAAAGACACTTTCGTCCTCATGACTTAGTAAGCGATGCCGCAACTCTGCACGGCCAGGGTGCCGGCGATAGTGGTGAGCACGGTGCCAAGGAACTTGGCGATCTTAATGATTTTGGTCCAGTTGATCTTCATCTTATAATTTATAATTTATAATTTAGAGCCTACGGCTCCTGCGGAGCCGTGACGCTCACGTTCATTGCATTGT
>JAFUUL010000196.1 GCA_017483805.1 Prevotella sp. | reverse complement strand
GGCCGTCCGCTGCTGATGATTCTGTCGGAACAGGCCAGCCAGGAGTATCTGGACTACCTGAAGCAGAAGCACATTTCTTATATCACGACAGGACGCGACGGCATCGACCTTGCCTCGGCATTGGAGACGCTGCGCACGGTGTTCGGCGTGGAGCGACTGGCCGTGGTGGGCGGCGGTCACATCAACGGCTCGCTGCTCGACCAGGGACTGATTGACGAGGTGAGCATGATGTACGGCTACGGCATCGACGGACGCGAGGGCATGGCTGCCGCTTTCGACGGTCGTCCGATGGAGCGCAAGCCCGTCCGACTGGCATTCAAGAGCGTAGAGGAGCAGGACGGTATCGTGTGGATGAGATACCAAGTGAAGTAAAAATTGACTATGAAACAGATTCTGATGATTTTGGCAGCGATGCTGCTGACAACAACGACAATTATGGCACAGAAACTCTATATCACCATTGGCGGACGGACAGAGACCGCAACGCTCATCGATAACGCTGCGACACAATCGCTGGTGACAGCCCTGCTAAATGAGCCCATCACAGTGACACTCAATGATAACGACTTTGAAATCTGGGGTTCGCTGGGCCGTTCTTTGCCGACCAGCAACGAGCAGGTTAAAGCACAGCCCGGTGACATTGTTCTCTACAGCGGACAGTATATCTGCATCTTCTATGGTTCCAACTCCTACAGTTACACCCGTCTGGGCAAGATTGATGGACTGTCGGAAAGTGAACTGCGCACGTTCCTCAAGGCAGAGGAGAGCAATATCAGCGTCACGCTGTCGGTGAGCGAACCTACGGGCATCAGCCGTGTGCAGGCCGACGGGAGTTCGTCAAGGGCTTACACGCTGCAAGGCACGGTGGCTCAGGCTGGTCGGAAGGGTATCATTATTCAGAATGGTAAAAAGTACGTAAAATGAGAAAGACATTATTATTCGCAGCAATCATTGGCATGATGCTCGTGGGCTTCACACAAAAAGAGAGTAACCATCAAAACGAAGAGAATATGACAACACTGAATTTGACGCAGGAGTGGGACAAGGTGTTCCCGTTGAGCGAGAAAGTGAACCACCGCAAGGTGACGTTTGAAACACAGTATGGGCTGACGTTGGCAGCAGACCTCTATACGCCTAAAGATGCAGAGGGCAAACTGGCGGCCATTGCTGTGAGTGGTCCGTTCGGAGCCGTGAAGGAGCAGTCGAGCGGACTCTATGCCATGCGGATGGCAGAGCGCGGATTCGTGACGCTGGCCTTCGACCCGTCGTACACAGGTGAGAGCAGCGGTGAGCCACGTCGCACGGCATCGCCCGACATCAACACCGAGGACTTCATGGCAGCCGTCGATTATCTGTCGCAATTGGAGAACGTGGATGCCGAGAAGATTGGCATCATCGGCATCTGCGGATGGGGAGGCATCGCCCTCAACGCTGCCGCTGCCGACACCCGCATCAAGACAACGGTGGCCTCGACAATGTACGACATGACCCGCGTCAACGGCAACGGATACTACGACAGCGAGGACAAGGAGGAGTCGCGCCATGCTGCCCGTGAAGCACTCTCTAAACAGCGGCTGACAAACCCGTTGGCTATGGGTGGCGGTGTAGTGAATCCCCTGCCCGACGATGCGCCGCAGTTCGTGAAGGACTACCACGACTACTACCTCACCCCTCGCGGCTATCATGCTCGCTCTGGCAACTCGAACGACGGCTGGCGCGTCATCGGCACCCAGGCCTACGCCAACGCCCGCTTCCTCTACTACATCAACGAGATTCGTTCAGCCGTCCTTGTGATGCACGGCGAGAAAGCCCACTCGCGCTACTTTGGCGAGGCTGCCTACAAGTACATGGTGGAGGGCAAGGCCGAGGGATACAATGTTGTTGGCAAACCCAATCCCAATCCAGAAAACAAGCAACTGCTCATCATTCCCGGTGCCTCTCATTGCGACCTCTATGACGGTGGATATACGGAACTCGTAGGAAAGGGCGAGCCTAAGAACCTGATTCCTTGGGATAAGTTGGCAGAGTTTTTCAAGGAGAATCTGAAGTAAGAGACTTGGGTAAAAGGATTGTAAGACAAAACGTCCGTGTCACGAAGAATGGCACGGACGTTTTTTATACCTTCTCCAAATCTTTGTTTCTGAGGTTGAAAATGCACTGGTGGCCGGGCGTGCGATAGCAGGAGTTGCACGACGGGTGTAATTTCAATCGGTCGTGCCACAGACTCCATCAGTTGCTATATCGAGCCCATCCTTTTGGAGAGCGGCGAGGACTCGCCCATCTACCGCGAAGTGATGCGGACGGGCGTGACAGTGTAAAATGTAGAACGAAACCGCGAAATGAGTGGATAGGACATAACATAGAAACTACATAAGGAAGCGTTGACTTTTTGATTCTTGTATTCTGAATTCGCCAAAATAAGACTCCCAAGATGATAGAAGTTGATGCTCGCGTTTAGGCGCGGGCTGAGACTTGTATTTGGGAGAAAGGCGTTTGGCGATGCCGAGAATACGGATACAATATCAGTACCGCGCCGATTTTATGCCCTGCAGAGTGACAGGCAACGACCAATGGGTTATCAACCAAGTAACTATTCAGCGATAAGTTTATCCCACCTATAAATAGTATTTCTGATCTCGCTATCGAATTACAATCCCGTATGGGGGTACGAGT
>JAFUUL010000195.1 GCA_017483805.1 Prevotella sp. | reverse complement strand
GATTCTTCACTCTTCACTCTTCACTCTTCACATATCACTCAGTACGCCGAGGCCTGCGCCTCCATCGGCATCAACGGCACGGTGCTCAACAACGTGAATGCCTCGCCACGGATGCTCACACGCCCCTATATTGATAAGGTACGCGAGATAGCCGACCTGCTGCGGCCCTGGGGCATACGCGTCTACCTGTCCGTCAACTTCGGCACGCCGAAGGCCCTGGGCGAGACGCGCACTGCCGACCCGCTCGACCCGCAGGTGCGACGCTGGTGGAGAGCGAAGGCCAAGGAGATATACAGCGTGATACCTGACTTCGGCGGCTTCCTGGTGAAGGCCAACAGCGAGGGACAGCCCGGCCCGTTCGACTACGGACGCACCCATGCCGACGGTGCCAACATGCTGGCCGAGGCCCTGAAGCCCTACGGCGGCATCGTCATGTGGCGCTCGTTCGTCTATGGTGCCAAGCACAAGGGCGAAGACCGCGTGATGCAGGCCGTCAGCGAGTTTGCCGACCTGGACGGACAGTTTGCCGACAACGTCATCCTGCAGTCAAAGAACGGTCCTCTCGACTTCCAGCCGCGCGAGCCATACGCCCCCATCTTCGACCAGATGAAGCACACGCCCCAGATGGCCGAACTGCAGATCACGCAGGAGTATCTGGGCCAGGGCGACCACCTGGTCTTCCTCGCCCCCATGTGGAAGGAGTTCTTCGCCCACATGTCGCCCTCCCGCTTGCAGGGCATCGCCGGCGTGGCCAACATCGGACTGGACACCAACTGGTGCGGTCACCATTTCGCCCAGGCCAACTGGTACGCTTTCGGCCGACTGGCCTGGAACCCCAACCTCTCCTCCCGCCAGATTGCCGAGGAGTGGGTCGGCCAGACTTTCAGACCCACCCCCCAACCCCTCCCTGTGAGGGAGGGGAGTGATTACACTCAAGATTTAGAACTATCTACCCCCCTCCCTCACAGGGAGGGGCTGGGGGAGAGTCTTATAAACATGATGCTCCGCAGCCGCGAGGCCTGCGTCGACTATATGATGCCCCTCGGCCTGCACCACATCTTCAAGTTCGACCACCACATGGGCCCAGAGCCTGACGGCTTCAAGGCCGAATACCCGCTGGAGTGGTGCCCCGTCTACTACCACAAAGCCGACACCGCCGGCATCGGCTTCGACCGCAGCAGCCGCGGCACAGGCGCCACAGGACAGTATCGCGAGCCCTACCGCACGCTCTACGACAGCCCTACCACCTGCCCTGAGCAGTACCTGCTCTGGTTCCACCACCTGCCCTGGACCTACCGCACGCTGAGCGGCCGCACGCTCTGGGAGGAGATGCAGTATCGCTACCTGCGCGGCGTCAGTGAGGTGGAGTCGTTCATCCGCATCTGGCAGGAGGCCCGCCCCTACATCGACGAGCAACGCTGGCTGGAGGTGGACGGGAAACTGCAACGTCAACTGGACGATGCCCGTGAGTGGCACGACACGTGTCTGAAGTATTTTGGTAGTTTTGCAAATCCAGAAAAGCAATGAAACGATTCGTTCTCTCCCTGCTCCTGCTGGCGAGCCTGACGGTAGCACACGGCCAGCAACTGATCCTTGGCGGCGAACTGAGCAATTCGGCTGCCACCTGCGTGGAAGACATCGACGAGGTGATGCCCCGCATGGCAGCACTGGGGCTCAACACCGTGCTCGTGCCCGCCTACTGGGAACTGATGGAGCCTGAGGAGGGCCGCTTCGACTTCACCCTCATCGACCGCACCATCCAGCGTGCACAGGAGAACCACCTGCACGTGGTCTTCCTCTGGTTCGGCGTGTGGAAGAACTCCATGTCGTGCTACGCCCCGCTGTGGTTCAAGCAGGACACCCGCCGTTTCCCCCGTGCCCGCACTGCCAGCGGCAAACCGCTGGAGATAGCCTCCGCCTTCTCCGACCAAGTGCTGCAGGCCGACCTGCGCGCCTTCACCGCCTTGATGCAGCACATCCGCCAGACCGACACCCAGGGCACCGTAGCCATGATGCAGATAGAGAACGAGATAGGTATGCTGGAGGATGCCCGCGACCACTCGCCGCTGGCCGAGAAGGCCTACCAGCAGGGCGTGCCCCAACGACTGGCCGACTATCTGAAGAAGAACAAGCGGCGGCTCCATCCCTGGCTGCAGGCCCGCATCCAAGACCTGACGCCTGGCGCCCCCTGGACGTCGGCTTTCGGCACCGACACCTACACCGACGAGATCTTCATGGCCTACCACTATGCCTGCTACGTGGAGCACCTGGCACAGGCAGCCCGACAGACCATGCCCCAGATGCCCCTCTACGTCAACGCCGCCATGAACAGCCGCGGACGCCGCCCTGGCGAATACCCCTCGGCAGGCCCGCTGGCCCATCTCATCGACCTGTGGCACTGCGGTGCTCCCACCCTGGACCTGCTGGCCCCCGACATCTACGACACAGGCTTCAAGCAGTGGGCCGCCCAGTATGCCCTCTGGAATAACCGCCTCTTCATCCCTGAGAGCCGTTGCTGCCAGAACAGCGGCGTGAGGGCCCTCTATGCCTTCGGCGAACACCAGGCCCTGGGCTTCTCGCCCTTCGCCATCGACCAGGCCTCGCCCCAGGAGACGCAGAGCATCACCCGCGCCTACGCCCTGATGCGCCAACTCACCCATCACCCATCACTCACCACTCATCA
>JAFUUL010000030.1 GCA_017483805.1 Prevotella sp. | reverse complement strand
TCACTTATCACTCATCACTTATCACTTCAATACGGCAGCGGCCCGTCGATGGGCGGCGGTATGGGCGCCCCACCGAAGGGGTCGAACTCGTTGGACGAGGGCATCGGGTTGTTGGTGCCGTCAATCTTCGAACCTATGATCTCGCCGCCAGTGTTGATCGGGCCCAGACGGTTGTCCTCAGGATTCTCGAAGCGGGTGAACTCGCCGCGGAACGTGAGCAGCACGTCGCCCGTGGCGCCCTTACGGTGCTTGGCAATGATGATCTCGGCCTTGCCGTGCAGGTCGTTGCCGTTGGCGTCCTGGTAGATATGGTAGTACTCCGGGCGATGCACGAAGAGCACCATGTCGGCATCCTGCTCGATGGCACCCGACTCACGCAGGTCGCTCAGTTGCGGGCGTTTGCCCTCCAGTCCTTCACGCGACTCTACGCCACGGTTCAACTGCGAAAGGGCGATGATCGGTATGTCGAGTTCCTTGGCCAGTCCCTTCAGCGAGCGGCTGATGGTCGACACCTCTTCCTGACGGGACGAGAAGCGCATGCCGTTGGCATTCATCAACTGCAGATAGTCTATCATGATGATCTTCACGCCATGCTCACGCACCAGGCGGCGGGCCTTGGTGCGCAGTTCGAAGACCGACAGGCCGGGCGTGTCGTCCACATAGAGCGGTGCGCCCAGCAGCGTGTTGACGCGCTTGTCCAGCCGGTCCCACTCGTCGGCACGCAACTGGCCGTTCAGTATCTTCTTGCCCTCAATCTCGCAGGCATTGGATATCAAGCGGTTGACCAACTGCACGTTCGACATTTCGAGCGAGAAGAAGGCGATGGGCGTCTGATAGTCGGCAGCAATGTTCTTGGCCATGCTCAGGGCAAAGGCCGTCTTACCCATGGCGGGGCGTCCGGCCACGATCACCAGGTCTGACGGCTGCCAGCCGCTGGTCTTGTCGTCCAGCCCGTTGTAGCCGCTGGGTATGCCCGTCAGGCCGTCGGTATTGGCGGCAGCCTTCTGTATGACCTTGATAGCCTGGTCCACCACAGGGTCTATCTGGGTGTAGTCCTTCTTCATGTTCTTCTGCGAGAGTTCGAAGAGGGCACCCTCGGCATGCTGCATCAGGTCGTCCACGTCGATGGTCTCGTCGAAGGCCTTGGTCTGCACGTCGCTGGAGAACTGTATGAGTTGTCGGGCCAGAAACTTCTGGGCCACGATGCGGGCATGATACTCCACGTGTGCCGACGTGGCCACGCGCGAGGAGATGTCGGCTATGTAGGCCGGACCGCCCGCCTCCTCCAGTTGCCCGTTGCGTGCCAACTGCTCGGTGACGGTCAGCACGTCCACGGGGCTCTCCTCCATGGAGAGTTGGCGTATCGCGCTGTATATCATCTGGTTGCGCGGCTCATAGAAACTCTCTGGGAAGAGAATCTCGCAGACCACGGGATAGGCATCCTTGTCGATGAGCAGGGCGCCCAGCACAGCCCGCTCTATCTCAGGGGCCTGAGGCTGCAGGTGGGCATAGGTGCTGTCTACAGGCTGCTGCTGTCGCGCCTGTCGCCTGCGGGGGGTGTTGTTCTGTTCTGGCATAGTGGTCGGTTTCAGATGGGTTGGTGTTGTGCCAGCCGGTCGGCGGCCAGTTGCTCGTAGCGCGTGCCCGGCCGTCCATAGTTGGCATAGGGATAGATGCTGATGCCGCCGCGCGGCGTGAAGATGCCCGTCACCTCTATATATTTAGGGTCCATCAGTCGCACCAGGTCCTTCATGATGGTGTTCACGCAGTCCTCGTGGAAGTCGCCGTGGTTGCGGAAGGAGAAGAGATAGAGTTTCAGGCTCTTGCTCTCCACCATGCGCTCTCCGGGCAGGTACATGATGCGTATCTCGGCAAAGTCGGGCTGGCCGGTAATAGGACAGAGCGACGTGAACTCGGGGCAGCGAAACTGCACCCAGTAGTCGTTCTCGGGGTGCTTGTTCTGAAATGTCTCCAGCACCGAGGGATCATAGTCGGTGCTGTAGCGTGTCTTCTGGCCCAGCGCCTGCAGGCCTTCGTCCTTTCTTGTTTCCATAGGGAAGTAAGTGATTAAACATTATACAACAGCCATCCGGCATAGGCCAGATAGCCCAGGGTGAGCACGGCGCCCTCCCACTTCTCCACCGTGTAGCGTGTGTAGGAGAAGAGCCAGACCATGACCACGGCGAGCAGCATCACGCCCATGTCGACGATGGTGATGCCGTCTATCTGCATCGGGCTGATGACGGCCGTTGCACCCAGGATGAGCAGGATGTTGAACACATTGGAGCCTATCACGTTGCCGATGGCGATGGCCGACTGACCCTTGCGGGCAGCCACCACGCTGGTGGCCAGTTCGGGCAGCGACGTGCCGCCGGCCACGATGGTCAGGCCGATGATGCTCTGGCTGACACCCAGTCCCTCGGCCACGGCAGAGGCCGAACTGACGAAGAGGTCGGAACCTACGACCAGTCCGCCCAGGCCGATGAGCACGTAGAGCACGCTCCGCCAGATGGGCATCACGGGCTTGCTCTCACCATCCTCCTGTGCCGGACCCTTCTTGGCCACGCTGAATGTGTAGACCATGAACAGCACGAAACCTGCCAGCAGGATGACGCCGTCCAGGCGGCTGATGGTGTTGCCCTTCAGGTCGAGGCTGGCAAAGCCGTCGAGACAGAGCACGATGAGCAGCAGCGAGGCCACAATGGAGAAAGGTATGTCCTTCTTGACCGTGGAGCGCGAGATGGCCATGGGGGCCACCATGGCGGCCACGCCCACGATGAGCAGCGTGTTCATGATGTTCGAACCCACCACGTTGCCTACGGCCAGGTCGGGTGTGTCCTGCAGGGCGGAGGCCACGCTGACGAAGAGTTCAGGGGCCGATGTGCCTGCGGCCACGATGGTCAGTCCGATGACTATTTCGGGCACGTTGAAGCGCCGTGCCATCGAGGCTGCGCCCTCGGTCAGGCGGTCTGCTCCCCAGAGCACGAGCGCCACGCCTACGATTATCAATAAGCAATTGAGCAACATAGGGCCACGCGCTTAATAATTAAAGGTATAGGTCACCGACTGCCCATTGCGCTCCACCGTCATGGTGCTGACGCTCTTGTCGGAGTTCAATGTCGTGGTCACGTGGATATCGCCGTCGGCCGACTTGGCCTCGGCCACGATGCTCGTGCTGCGCGTATAGCGGAACAGCGAGAGCAACTGCATGGGATGGCACTCGGCGAAGCCCAGCAGCAACTGGTTGACGTCTATTGACTGGCAGCGGTTGTCATGCTGGCTGTAGGTGGGCGCCAGCATCTCCACATGGCGCACGTCCTTGTCGCTCTTCTGGCGCACGTAGCGTATGCTGTCGGCCACGTGCAGGCTGTCCACTCCGAGCGACTGACCGTTGGGATGACTCTTGCTGCTCAGCAGATAGGAGTAGGCCTGCAGGCCGCGGCTGGCGGTGCGCGACACGAAGTTGAAGGCATAGTTCGACGACACGGGCATACCGTTGGAATAGTACTGCGACTGATAAGCCACGGTGTCGGTGGCTCCCTCCAGATGAGTGGGCTGGTAGCCGTTGTCGGTGTCGCCGCTCATGGCGTGACCGTTGTAGGTGACGGTCATCTGGCTGGCAGCATCGTCGTAGGCCACGGTCAGACGGTCGTTGATGTCGTTGCCGGTCAGCGTGTAACTGACGGGGCGTGCCTTCTGGTCATACTCGATGGTGGCCACGTAGCCGTCGGTCGACTCCACGCTCCTGACCAGGGCTGCGCTGCCCAGCGAGCCGTCGCCGCGTGTGGCCGACTGCTTCAGTTGGAAACTGACGTTCGTCTCCGTGTGGTCGGTGTCGTAGATATAGAACGGTGCCCGGCGCACCTCTCCCGTAGTGTTCTGGTCCAGGCTGAGCGCGATGCTGTAGAGCGCGCCGCCCACTCCCTGCGTGATGCCCACCGAGCACCACTCTGAGCCCGCCTGGGGCTGCAGTTTCCACGGACCGTAACTGAAGACGTAGAGCGAGTCGGCGGTGCTGTTGGCATAGAGCACCTGGCTCTTCGTGGAGAGCACGGTGAAGCCTGAACTGTACGTGTCCTTGTCGTCCAGACACGCCGTCGCCATCAGGCAGAGCGACATCATCATAATGGTAGAAAACTTACAGATCTTCATCATAAATGTATATTTCTTCGTTAAAGGCATCCATTGCCCGGCGGTCTTTCTTCGTGGGGCGACCGGTGCCGCGTGCACGGTCCACGAAGCCGCTGATGCGGTTCATCTCCAGCAGGTCATACTGGTCCTGCGGCGTGACGTTCTCGTAGATTTCAGGCAGCAGTTTGGCGCCCACGCGCTGCTCGATGGTCTTCAGTATCCTGAAGGAGAAGGTGACGGGCGGCTTGCGCACGCTGACGGTCTCGCCCTCCTTCACCATGCGCGAGGGCTTCACGTTCACCCCGTCCACGGCCACGCGGCCGTTCTTGCAGGCGTCGGCAGCCAGGGTGCGCGTCTTGAAGATGCGCGCCGCCCAGAGCCATTTGTCTATGCGGGCCTCACTCATTTCTTTCCCAATTTATTGTACTGGTTCATCGTGATGTCGATGCCGGCCAGCACGAAACTCCTGACGATCTCCACGGCTGTGTCGATGCTGGGCTGGAGCGCCTTCAGTTCCTCCTCGGAGTAGCGGCCCAGCACCCAGTCTATCTGGGCCCCGTGGGGATAATCGTTGCCGATGCCCATACGCAGCCGGGCATACTGCTGGCCTATGAGTTGCTGGATATGCCCCAGACCGTTGTGGCCGCCGTTGCTGCCGCTGGCCTTCAGGCGGAAGGCGCCCAGGGGCAGGGCCACGTCGTCGCTGACGACGAGCAGCCGCTGCTGGTCGATGTTCTCCTGGTTGAGCCAGTAGCGCACGGCATTGCCGCTCAGGTTCATATAGGTGGACGGCTTCAGCAGGAAGACCTTGCGACCCTTGAGCGTGGTCTCGGCCACAAACCCATAGCGGCGGTCTTCAAAAACGATATTGGACGCCTTTGCAAAAGCGTCCAACACCATGAATCCAGTATTGTGGCGGGTCATTTCGTATTCAGAGCCTACGTTGCCCAGACCAACAATTAAGTACTTGTCCATTGACTTCCTTGATTACTCAGCGGCAGCAGCAGCGGCGGCCGACTTCGAAGCACGAGTCTCCTTGACCGAGCATACAACCACCTGAGCGGGAGTAGCCAGGGTCAGACCCTCGAAACTCAGTTCGCCCACCTTGATGGCCTTGCCCAGACCCAGGTTGGTCACGTCGATCTCCAGAATCTCAGGAATCTGCTTATAGGGAGCGGTCACGTCGATCTTGCGGATCGAGAGGTTCAACTTACCACCATCGCGCACACCCTGAGCCAGACCGTTGAGTTTCACGGGGATGCCCACGGTGATTGCCTTGGCCTCGTTCACCTCGAAGAAGTCAGCGTGAAGCAGGGCGTCGGTCGTGGGGTGGAACTGCAGTTCCTTGATGATGGCCTTATGCTCAGTGCCGTCGATGTTCAGGTTGACAACGAAGACATGGGGTGAATAGACAGCCTTGCGCAGTTCAGCGAACGAAGCCACAAACGACAGGGCTACGGGTAGACCGTTCTCACCTTTCTTCTCACCATACAGATTGCAGGGCACCAGACCCTCCTTGCGCACCAGTTTCGAGGCCTTCTTGCCTGTGGTCTCGCGCTTCTGACCATTGATTGCAATTTCTTTCATAACAGTTGTGTTACTCTAAATTAAGTTGTTGTTTAATTGAATAAATTCGTTGACTTAATTCGCCATCACACGAAAAAAGCGGGTGCAAAGGTACAAAGAAAAAATGATAAACGACAAGCGAACGAGGAAAAAAAACAAAAAAAATGCGTTTTTCTTGTGTAATAGAAGAAAAATAACTACTTTTGCAACCGATAAACCATATACAACATAGCGATGATCAATAGGGAAATCATAAGAATCAAAATCGTACAGTTAACCTACGCGTACTATCAAAACGGTAGCAAGAACATAGAATCGGCTGAGAAGGAACTCATGTTCAGCCTCTCTAAAGCCTACGACCTCTACCACCATCTGCTGGCTCTCATCGTGGCTGTCACCAAGGAGTCGCGCCGCAGGCTGGAGGTGCTCCAGGCCAGAGCCAAGCGCGAGGGCACGGAAGAGCCTTCGCAGAAGTTTGCATACAACCGCTTCGCGCTCCAACTGGAGAACAACAAGCAACTCTGCGAATTCATGGAGACGCAGAAGCAGGCCTGGGCCGACGAGCCGGAGTTTGTGGGACGACTGTTCGAACAGATTGAGCAGAGCCAGATCTACAAGGACTACATGGAGTCGGAGGAGGACAACTACGACCTCGACCGCGAACTGTGGCGCAAGATCTATCGCACGCTCATTCAGGACAATGAGGACATTGACGCCATACTCGAGGAGCAGAGCCTCTACTGGAACGACGACAAGGAGGTGGTAGACACGTTTGTCATCAAGACCATCAAGCGCTTCGAGGAGAAAAACAGCGCCTCGCAGGAACTGCTGCCCGAATACGACTCGGAGGAGGAGAAGGAATATGCCCGCAAACTGTTCCGCGCAGCCATACTCAATGCCGACGACTACCAGCACTACATGAGCGAGACCTCGCGCAACTGGGACTTCTCCCGACTGGCCTACATGGACGTGGTCATCATGCAGATAGCCATCGCCGAGATGATGAACTTCCCCAGCATCCCCGTGTCGGTCACCATCAACGAATACGTGGAACTGTCGAAGTACTACTCCACCCCGCGCAGCGCCGGCTACATCAACGGTATGCTCGACGCCATTGCCCACCACCTGGCCGAAAGCGGCAAACTCATGAAGTATGTCAAGCCCGAAGAAAACAAGTAAAAAAACATAAAAACAACCACAGATTATGACAAACATCTTTTTGGCAGCACCCGGTGCTGGCCCCGATTTGACAATGACGCTCCTGATGTTCGCCGGCATCTTTGCCGTGATGTATTTCATCATCATCCGCCCGCAGCAGAAGCAGCGCAAGGAGATACAGAAATTCCAGAACGAACTGACCGAAGGCACGCAGGTGGTGACCGGCGGCGGCATCTATGGCACCGTGAAGAGCATCGACCTGGCCAAGAACACCGTCGACGTGAAGATTGCCAAGGACACCGTCATCACCGTTGACCGCGGCTACGTCTTCAAGGACATGGCCAGCACAGGCCAGCAGAAATAGTAGCACCCGTCTCAGGGCCACACTCTTTTCAGCAGCGCTCAGCACGTGAAAAGCATCCTCCGCACCATCGTCAACTTCGTGTTCAGCAAGGCCAACAAGGAGTTTGTCATCTTCTTGCTGTTTTTTGCCTTGGCTGGCGTGTTCTGGCTCATGACCACCCTCAACGAGAGTTATGAGCAGGAGATCAAGATACTGGTGCGCTACGTCAACGTGCCCAAGAATGCGGTGATGACCTCCGGCGAGACCGACACCCTGCGCCTGACCCTGCGCGACAAGGGCTACTCCATGCTGTCCTACATCTACGACGCCAGGAGCAAGTCCATCGACATCGACTTCATGCAGTACTCCAAGGCCATGGGCTCCGGCTCCGTCAGCAATGCCGACCTGGTCAAGATCATCGAGAGACGCCTGCCCGCCTCCACCCATCTGGTCAGCGTGAAGCCCGACCACCTCTCGTTCTACTACAACTTCGGCGAGAAGAAGCGGGTGCCCGTGGAGTGGCGCGGTCAGGTGGAGCCCGAGCCGCTCTACTTCCTCTCCGGCTACCGCTGCCGCCCGGACAGCGTCACCGTCTACGCCTCGAAGAGCAAACTGGACAGCATCAGCGTGGTCTATACCGAAGACCTCAACTACACCGACTTCCACGACACCCTCCACGTCAGCACGCCCCTGCTCCGCATGGCCGGCGTCAAACTGGTGCCCGACCGCGTAGACATCGACTTCTACACTGACATCCTCACCGAAGAGCGCATCGACGGCATACCCGTCACGGGAGTCAACATGCCCGAAGGCAAGATGCTCCGCACGTTCCCGGCCAAGGTCAGCGTCACGTTTGTGGCAGGCATGAACACCTACAGGTCGCTCACCGCCAGCGACTTTCAGGTGACAGCCGACTACAATGAGTTCCCCACCGACTCGTCCACCAAGTGCGCCGTCCGGCTGCAGAAGATGCCGTCAGGCATCTCGCGCGTCAACATCGTGCCCTCAGCGGTAGACTACCTGATAGAAGAGAAAAGCAGATGAAGATAGCCATCACCGGAGGAATAGGCAGCGGCAAGAGTTACGTCTGCCGCCTGCTGCGCCAGCAGGGCATCGAGGTCTACGACTGCGATGCCGCCGCCAAGCGGCTCATGCGCACCTCGGAAGACCTGAAGGCCCGCCTCACCGCCCTCATCGGTCCTGAAGCATATACCGCCGACGGACTGCTGAACAAAGGCGCCGTGGCCCGCTTCCTGCTGCAGTCGGAGGCCAACGCCCATGCCATCGATGCCATAGTCCATCCTGCCGTGGTCAGCGACTTCCTGCAGAGCGGGCTCTCGTGGATGGAGAGCGCCATCCTCTTCCAGGCCGGCATCGCCCACATCGTAGACCGCGTCATCGCCGTCACTGCCCCTGAGGAGGTGCGCGTCCGGCGCATCATGCAGCGCGACGGCATCTCGCGCGAAAAGGCCCTGGAGTGGCTCGGCCGCCAGTGGCCGCAGGACGAGGTGCGCCGTCTGTCCGACTACGAGATCATCAACGACGGCCGACCCCTGGAGCCGCAGATCACAGAGATATTCGACAACTTAGAGAAACTACAACAAAATAAACAAAGTTAAGAAATGCAACAGACCATTTTAGCCATCGCCGGCAAGCCCGGCCTCTACAAACTCATTTCACGCGGTAAGAACAACCTCATCGTCGAGGCCCTCGATGCCACCCATCGCCGTCAGCCCGCCTTCGGCACCGACCGCATCACCTCGCTGGCCGACATCGCCATGTTCACCGAGACCGAGGACGTGCCCCTGATGAACGTGCTCGACAGCCTGAAGACGCTCGAGGAAGGCAAGAAGTCGAGCATCGACTACAAGAAGGCCAGCGGCGACGAACTGCGCGAATACTTCGCCAAGGTGCTCCCCACCTTCGACCGCGACCGCGTTCACGGCAGCGACATCAAGAAACTCATCCAGTGGTACAACATCCTCGTGGAGAACGGCATCACCGACTTCAAGGAGGAGATGAAGCCCACCGAGGGCGACAACGTGGCCGACCGTCAGGAGTAAGCCGCGACCTGCCACACACAGCACATTCGCCCCGACGCGTCTTGATGATGCGCCGGGGCGAACTCATGCAGGTTTAACGGTTATTGTTTATTGTCTTGCGGTTGTTCCTATGGGAAGTCGGGCCCGTTCCGATGGCACTTTACCCCCTTAAAGTGCCATACTTTACTCCCCAGAGTGCCATCGTTTGGTGCCGAAGATGACGCTCGGACGACCCTTAGATGACGCATCTTGCCAGACCGCTGTCTACCGTTCCCCCACGTCGATGCAGAACTTCTCGGCGATGAAGCGGACGATGTGCGGCGGCAGCACCTTCATGCGGGGTCGCATACCCATAGACTCCAATTCATCCAGGAACGGCTCGCACCAACTCGTCAGGGTCTTCGTGGTCACGCCCGCCCTGTCTGCCAATTGTTGTTTCGTCATTGCTTTCATTGTATATTCTGTTTTTATTGTTATCTCTTGTTGTGACGGATGACGGATATGACACTTGCTTTCCTGATTTCTCTCGTGTGTACGCAGGAAGTGTTGTCATTGCCAAGAGTTACTGCGTTCCTCGTGACCGTTGGTTCCTGCGTACACGCATGAGGGATTCTTACAATTATCCGTCATATCTGTCATCCGTCATGCTTCAGAAGGGCATGGCTTCTTCTCCGGCATCGTCATCACTTGCGGCCAACATCCGCTGACGGGCCTTGATTTCCTCCGTCGTCCGGCACACGACGATGTAGCCGCGCCCCTGGCTGTTGCGCTTGCACACGAAGCCAAGGTCACGGAAGGCACGCCCCAGCCGCACGTCGCTGAGCGTCTGCACGGTGTTGCCGCCGACAATCTGCATGGCACGACTAACAGGCATGAACTCGCCACCCTCTAACTCACGCGGCTTGCGGAAATAGACGTCCACCAGTTCCCGCTCCTGCTTCGGCGTCTCATAGTGCTCGTTGTGACGGCTGAGCCGCTTGATCTCGTCCTGGTCGAACCAGAACTGGAAGCCCTCACGGTACAGCCGGTAGGCCTGCGAGTAGATGCCCTCGTAGTTGAAGGGATGTTCACGGGGATTGCGGATCTGCTCAATCTCAAACGGCAGCCAGCGACGGTTGCCTGTCGGGTCACTCAGGAACTGCACGTTATTACCCGTCCCGCAGAACGAGGCGATATGCCCCCGGTGCTCGTGATAGTGGGCATACGCCGCCCGCTCGTCTATCGACGGCATGGTGACCGCCGCCTTCAACTGGTTCAGGTCGCGAGGCGACATCGTGTCCAGTTCCTCGCAGCACACCAAGCCATATTGCGCCAGCGTCAGCAGGTCGTCCTTCGTCATGCGGTTCGAGTTGGTCTTCGTGTAGAAGTACTGCTTCAGTTCCGGCGGCAGCAGGTAGTTGAACCATGTCGTTTTGTACGAGCCCTGTTCACCTATCAGCACCAGAATGACGTTGTTCACCACCGACTCGTCCACCCATCCCGCCACCATCGCCACCAGCCACTTCTTCAGGTATAGGTAGAACAGTTCCTGCTCCCCTGGGCCACCCTTCACCCTCACCGTCTCTGCCAGTTCCCTAATGAAGTCACTCCCCGCGCACTTAATGTTCCCCTCGCCCTTCGGAGAGGGGTTAGAGGTGAGGCTCTCCAGATACTCACGAAACGGATGAAACTCCGCCACGAAGTCACTCTCGATAATCCGGTAGACATCCTGCACATTCACCCGCTTTGTCTTCGACATATCCTTCCACAGCGAATTCACCTTGGTGTCGCTGATAGGGCGCCATACTGCCTCGTCAAGATACTCTGTCCTCGACGTAATCACATTGCGCCGCAACTTCACATGCTCCTTCAGAAACGCCTCAATCTCCTCCACACTGGCTAAGCCATTCTGCCCCGTGTCCTGCCCGTGGCTGTGCTTCTGTCCGCCACGACTGCCATGCTCCTCCGATTTCTCATAGCACGACGCAATGACGCTCGCCGTCTTGTCGTAGTCGGCAAACTCGCTGACCGCCCACTCCGTAGCCGTCTCCAAAGTGAAGCCGAACTGGTTGAGCCGATAGCCCACACGCATCACGTAGTCGTTGTGCGAGCCAGGCGCATACACCGCCCCCTCGCCCTCCACCTCCGGCTTGATGGTCTTCGCGTAGAGCGCACGGATGCGGGCCAGTTCACGGCTTCGCTTGCGGTTCTCCTTCATCGGCTGCTGCATCTGCTCCCACTGCTCATCAATCCACGCTGCCGTAAACGCCTCGGCCTCGGGATTGAAATACACCTCGTCGTCATGCGCCACCACCGACAGCCGCGTCACGTTCTTGCACTGGCCATCAGCCTTGGCTCCAATCAATCGCTCATAGTAGGCATTACCCACCGCGAACGCCTTTTTGTAGAACTGAATTTGCTGTTTCAGTTCAAACGACTCGTCCAACTCGTAGCGGTACAGCACCCGCAATCCCTCCCCGCTGATGGTGGTATAGCACAGCAGCGTGTGAGGATCGCTGATGATTTTCTGTTTCAATCCAATGTAATTACTCCCCTCGCCCTTTGGAAAGGCTACGGGTAGGCGAGCTTTGCTCGGGAATGAGGGGCCGGGGGTGAGGCTTACGTGGTCGAAGTCCACCATACTCATCCCTGTGAGCCTCACCACATGCTTCTGCGCCTTGCCACCCTCGAAGATGCACGGCACGGCAAACAGCATACTCTCATTCTTCAGTGCATCCAGCCGCTGCCGTCGATACCCCGCCGTCAGTTCCCGTGTCCGCTCGTCTGACTGAATAGCCTCCACCATTGCCTCCAGCGTACTGCTGCGAGGCTCCTTGTCCCAAAAGTTCCGAAATACTGATACGTCCATAGGCAAAATTATGTTCTTATGTTATTCCATTTGCCACAAAGTTACTCAAACTTTCGGACACAAAAGAACATCCGCACGACGATTTGCAGTCACCGTG
>JAFUUL010000194.1 GCA_017483805.1 Prevotella sp. | reverse complement strand
CCTGCCGACACCCGCACCGAGGCTCAGCGCGCCTCGCTCCGCCGACTGCTGGAGGATCTGCACAGGGCCTACCCCCGCGCCCTGATCGTGGGCCACCACGACCTCAATCCCCAGAAGGCCTGCCCCTGCTACAGCCCGGTGACGGAGTACGCGGACCTGCAGCCGAAATGAAAAAAAAGACTGGCGACTGTCCCTAAGGACGGCCGCCAGATTTTTTGTGAGGTAAGACGTGGCTTACACGGTGGCTGCACGGTCGATCCACTCGTAGATGCACGAGCAGATGCCGAAGAGCAGGATGCCCACGGTGCAGATGGCGAGCGACCAGTTGATGGCGGTGCCATTGCGGAAGGCGGGCAGCGGGCTGTCGGTCTTCGTGATGTACATGGCCTTCACGATGAGCAGATAGTAGTAGAGGCTCACCACGGTGTTGATCAGTGCGATGAACACGACGAAGTAGGGCCAGAACGGGGCACTCTCGTGACCGCCTACGGCAGCCATGAAGACGAAGAACTTAGAGAACATACCTGCAAAGGGCGGGATGCCGGCCAGCGAGAAGAGGGCGAGGGTCATGAGCAGAGCCAGACGGGGGTTGGTCTGATAGAGCCCATTGTAGGCGCTCATCTCGGTGGTGCCGCCATTGTTCTCCTCAACGGTGCTGATGACGGTGAAGACAGCCATGTTGGCAGCCACATAGACCAGCACGTAGAACGTCAGTGCGGCGAGGCTTGCCCCCGAGTTGCCCACGACGGCCAGCATGATATAGCCGGCCTGCGAGATGCTGGAGAAGGCCATGAAGCGCTTCAGTTCGTGCTGACGGATGGCCATGAGGTTGCCCACGGTGATGGTGAGCATGATGACGATCCAGAGCAGCGGCTCCCAATAGTCGACCAGACGGCCGAAGACGTGCATCAGGATGATGGCCAGCGTGAGCGTGGCGGCACCCTTGGACACGACGCTGAGATAGCCCGTGACGGGCGTGGGGGCTCCCTGATAGGTGTCGGCCGTCCAGAAGTGGAAGGGCACGAGGGAAATCTTGAAGCCCAGTCCGCTGAAGAAGAACACCATGCCGGCGATGGCCAGGGGTGTGAGGCGGATCTGCTCGGCCATATCGTCGAAGTACATCGTGCCGACGGCTCCATAGAGGAACGAGATGCCATAGAGCATGACGCCCGAGGAGAAGGTGGCGGTGAGGATGTACTTGGCAGCAGCCTCGGCCGACTGCTTCTTGTAGCGGTCGAAGGCCACGAGGCAGGCCATGGGCACAGAGGCCATCTCAAGTCCGAGGAAGAACATGAGGAAGTGGCCGCTGGACATCATCATATACATACCGAGGAGCGTGGAGAGCACCAGGACATAGAACTCGCCGGAGATGCGGGTGGCATTGTTATTGAGCCACGACTGCGACATGACAACGACGATGAAGGTGCCCAGGGTGAGCACGGTCTTCATCACGCCGACAATGGGCGAGGTGACATAGAGTCCGCCGAAGGCCGACGCGGGCTCTGCCAGGAAGCAGGGCACCAGTTGGCACAGCAGCAGCGCACCGGTGAGCACGCTCAGTACGAAGGTTTTGCGTTCACTCTTGTGCAATGCAAAGTCTGCACAGAATACGAGCACCAGGGCCAGCATGAGCGTGGCCTCGGGAACCATCTTCAGAAATTCACTATAGTTAATATCCATTGTTCTGTTCTGATTTTTACATTACACCAATTGAACGAAGTATCGAGCCTGTGGCAGGCGAGATCATATCGCTGAAGAAGAAGGGCGCACAGCCGAGACCTGCCACACAGAAGATGAGGCAGATGACGGCGACACGCTCGTCCCACGTGGCATCGGTCAGTTCGAGGTAGTGCTTGTTCTCCACCTCGCCATAGAGAATCTTACCGACGACGCGCAGGATGTAGACAGCGGTCACGACGATAGACATACAGGCGATGATGGTGGCCACCATGCGGAACGACGAGGCGGGGTCGCCTGCCAGTTCCTTGGCACCGAACGAACCGACGAAGATGGTCATCTCAGCAATGAAGCCCGAGAAGCCCGGCAGACCGAGGTTGGCCAGACCGGCGATGACATAGCCCACGGCCAGGAAAGGCATGATCTTCATCAGGCCGGCCAGTTCGCGGATGTCGCGAGTGTGGGTGCGGCCATAGATCATACCGATGAGGGCGAAGAAGAGGGCCGTCATCAGACCGTGAGAGAGCATCTGCAGGATGGCACCGGTGCAGGCCGTCTGGCTCATCATCAAGAGGGCAAAGAGCACCAGTCCGCAGTGGCTGACCGAGGAGTAGGCATTGATGTACTTCAGGTCGGTCTGCACGCAGGCAGAGAGGGCGCCATAGACCACAGAGATGGTGGTCAGGATGAGGAAGATCCACGAGAGATCCTGAGCAGCGTCGGGCAGCAGATACATGGCGATGCGGAAGCAGCCGTAGCCACCCAGTTTCATCAGCACGCCGGCGTGGAGCATCGAGACAGCCGTGGGGGCCGAAGCGTGACCGTCGGGCGACCATGTGTGGAAGGGGAACAGGGCACCGAGGACGCCGAAGCCGATGAAGATGAAGGGGAAGAAGGCGTTCTGAATCTCCTCGGGGATGTTGTGCATCGCAGCAATGTCGTTGACATTCATCGTGGTGTGTCCACTGAAGTAGTAGATGCCCAGGATGCCGAGAATCAAGAGTGCCGAACCACCCATCAGCATGAGGGTCAGTTTCATGGCCGAGTACTCCTTGCGGCCGCTACCCCAGACGCCGATGAGCAGGTACATGGGGATGAGGGCCACCTCGTAGAACATGAACATGGTGAACATGTCGGTGCAGATGAAGAAGCC
>JAFUUL010000193.1 GCA_017483805.1 Prevotella sp. | reverse complement strand
AGAATTAAGAATTAAGAATTGCTTAAGTCTTAAAGTTTTTTAACTCTCAATCGGCGTTACCTCGCCTTTCTCAGCCTTCAGGAAGGCGCTAAACATCTGCAAAGCCTTGTTGGTGGCTACGGCCAGATTGATGTCGCGGCCCTGGTCTTCCTCTATCAGACAGGTCTCCACACGTTCCTTCGAACCGCAAGCCAGCCAGATGGTGCCCACGGGTATTTCCTTCGTGCCGCCACCGGGACCGGCAATGCCTGTTGCGGCTATCGCATAGTCGGTATTCAGGGCCTGGCAGGCGCCCTTCACCATTTCGATGGCCACTTCCTCGCAGACGGCCGTCTTCTCCTCCAGCACCTCGTGCGACACGCCCAGCAGGTTCTCTTTCACCTCGTTGACATAGCAGATGATGCCTCCCTTGAAATATTTCGACGCGCCAGGCACGGCGATGATCGACTCGGCAATGCGGCCGCCCGTGCAACTCTCTGCCGTGCCGACCGTCTTCTCCATTTCCCACAGCAGTTCGCTGATCTCCCTGCTGATCATTTTTCCTTCAAAATCCATAACTTATTAATACTTAATTAAACGTCACCTTCGAGAAGGCAGGCGCATCTATCGGACAGAACTCTCCGTCCAGATACTTATAGTAGCCCACGATGCCTATCATCGCGGCATTGTCGGTGGTATAACTAAACTTCGGAATATATACCGTCCAGCCGTAGCGGCGGGCATAGTCGTGGAAGGCATTGCGCAGCCCGTTGTTGGCACTCACGCCGCCGGCCACGGCCACATGCTTGATGCCCGTATCCTTCACGGCCAGCCGCAGTTTCTTCATCAGAATGTCCACTATCGTCCACTCCAGACTGGCGGCCAGATCCTCCTTGTGGTGCTCCACAAAGTCGGGATCCTCCTCCGTCCACTTGCGCAGATTGTAGAGGAACGAGGTCTTCAGACCCGAGAAACTGTAGTCGTAGCCGGGAATGTGCGGCTCTGCAAACTGATAGGCCTTCGGGTTGCCCTGACGGGCCAGACGGTCGATGATGGGGCCGCCGGGATAGCCCAGTCCCATCACCTTCGAGCACTTGTCGATGGCCTCGCCGGCAGCATCGTCGATGGTCTGGCCGAGCACCTCCATATCGTTGTAGGCCCGCACTAGCACAATCTGCGAGTTGCCGCCGCTCACCAACAGACAGATGAACGGCAGGGGTGGCGGCACGAAGTCGCCCTCTCCGCCATCAATGAAGTGTGCCATCACGTGGCCCTGCAAGTGGTTCACGTCAATCAGGGGAATGCCCAGCGAACGGGCAAAGCCCTTGGCGAAACTCACGCCCACCAGCAACGAGCCCATCAGGCCCGGGCCACGGGTGAAAGCCACCGCCGACAGTTGCTCCTTGGTGATGCCGGCCCGCTTGATGGCCTGGTCCACCACGGGCACCACGTTCTGCTGGTGGGCCCGCGATGCCAGTTCAGGCACCACGCCGCCGTAAGCCTCATGCACGGCCTGCGAAGCGGTCACGTTCGACAGCAGCACGCCGTTTTTCAGCACAGCCGCCGACGTGTCGTCGCAACTCGACTCTATACCTATTATATATATATCCTTATCTTGCATGCTTACACGCTCATTTCGTAAATTCGGTGCAAAGGTACAAAATTCTCCGCAAACAGCACCTATAAATTAAGAAAAAACTTCTGAAAGTTACAGGGGCTCTACATATCGCATATTGTTCAGTATCCACCGCTGACGCTTCTTCATGTAGGGACTGGGCGACTTGCTGCTGAAGCGGCGGGGGTTGGGCAGCGTGGCGGCAATCAGGGCGCACTGCTCTGCCGAGAGTTGGCTGGCATCGCAGCCGAAGTGCTCGCGGGCCACGGCCTGAACGCCGTAGACGCCGGGTGCTGTCTCGATGCTGTTCAGGTAGACCTCCATGATGCGTTCCTTCGACCACAGCAGTTCGATGAGCACGGTGAAATAGGCCTCCAGCCCCTTGCGCAGCCACGAGCGGCCCGGCCACAGGAAGACATTCTTGGCCGTCTGCTGCGAGATGGTGGAGGCCCCCAACTTGTTCTTCTCAGGATGGCGGGCGTTGCGCTCGGCCGCGGCCTTGATGGCTTCGAAGTCGAAGCCGTGGTGCGAGGCGAAGCGGGCATCCTCGCTGGCCATCACGGCCAGGGGCATCTTGGGCGACATCTCGCTCAGGGGCACCCAGGTATGGGTGATGCGGGGCTCGTCCAGTTGGAAGAGACGGATGAACATGAGGGGCGTGTAGTAGACAGGAAAAAACTTCAGCACTACCACTGCAAGAATGGTAGTGCCGAAGAAGAGTGCTGCCGTCCACTGGACGACTTGGCGGACACGCCGTAGCAGTTTCTTCATCCTCTTGGGATTACTGCAGCGTGCCGGCCTCTGCAGCCTGGATCATGGCCTGCGAAGCGTACATGTAGATCTCCACGCGACGGTTCTGCTGACGACCAGCAGCCGTAGAGTTGTCAGCCACGGGGTTGGTAGAGCCCTGACCGTCGACAGTGCGGATCTGGGTGCTGCTCACACCCTGGCCCAGCAGATAAGACTGCACAGCCTTGGCACGGTTGACAGAAAGCGGGTTGTTGATGGCGTCAGAACCAGTGCTGTCGGTATGGCCATAGATGGCTATGTCGCAGTCGCTATTGTTCTTCAGCAGTGTGGCGCACTGGTTGAGGGCAGCCTTCGAGTCAGCATTCAGAGTAGCCTTGTTGGTGGCGAAGAGGATACCAGAGTCGAAGGTCAGTTTCACGGCCTGCAGACCATTGGCGTCGGTCACGCTTTCCACCTGGGCGTTCTTCACGGCCTCAGCCTCAGCCTTCACCTTATCCATATGCTTGCCGATGAGGGCACCTGTGCCAGCGCCTACGGCTGTACCGATGGCAGCGCCTACTGCGGTGTTGCCGGCAATCTTGCCAACGATGGCACCCAGCACTGCACCACCACCTGCACCGATAGCGGCTCCCTTACTCAAGTTGTTGCAACCTGCCATGATCAATCCGGCGCACAGCGTCAGGATCACTACTTTCATTTTCTTCATAATCTCAGTTGTTTTTTATTAATAAAATGTTAAACGTATTCTATTTCGGATGCAAAGATAGAAAAAAATCTCAATTCTCAATTCTCAA
>JAFUUL010000192.1 GCA_017483805.1 Prevotella sp. | reverse complement strand
TCCAGATAGGAGCCGTCGCACCAGCGCATCACCTGCATGGCGATGAGGTTCTGGCCCTTCTTCAGGTATTTCGTGATGTTGAACTCGGCAGCCACTTTCGAGTCCTCCGAGTAGCCCACGTAGCGGCCGTTGACCCACAGGGAGAGGTTGCTCGTGGCCGAGCCCACGTGGAAGTAGACTTCCTGACCATTCCAGTCGACAGGCAACTCAAAGGTGCGGCGATACGAGCCGGTGTAGTTGTTGGTCTCGCTGATGTAGGGTGGGTTGCTGTCGAAGGTCGTTGCCCAGGCATAGCCCACGTTCTTGTAGATCTTGTCGCCGTAGCCCTCAATCTCGAAGAGGCCCGGCACGGGGAAGTCCACCCACGCTGAGTCGTCGTACTTCAGCGAGAAGAAGTCGCGCGGCGCCTGGTTGTGGTCTTTCACGAAGTTGAACTTCCACTTGCCCTCCATCGACAGGTAGCGTGCAGATTTTGACTTGTCGCCCGACAGTGCCTTCTGGGCATTCTCGAAGGCGAAGAAGTCGGCCCGGCGGGCCTCACGGTTCACTTGGTTGACGGCGGGGTTCTTCCACACGGGCTCCGTGTCGGCGGCCAGTGCCGTCATTGCGGTCAGCAGCATGACCGAAAGTAACAGGTTTCTTAGCATATTGGTATAGGGTTTTAATTTATTCGTAGTCATCGATGACGCTGTTCACGAAGTCCATCATAGGCTTGGCGGCACGCAGGATGCGCTCCGTCTCGTCCAGCCAGCGGTCGCTCTCAAAGAACGACTCGTCCACGTGGTGCCATGCGCAGTAGTCCTTCAGCCGCAGATACCTAACGTACTCATAGTCACGCGGAAATCCGCTGGGGCAGGTCTTCAGTTTCGTGAGCCCGAAGCCCTGAGGCGAGTCCCATGACTCATCCCACGACTGGGTTGCCTGCTGCGAGTCGAAGAGGCTCAGGAACTCCTTGCTCTCCACGCACCGCAGCCACTCCTGCTCGTTGGCCATGATCTCGTTGCGGCACGAGGTCAGAATGTCCGTAGGCAACCAGTAGTTGCCTACTGCCAGCAGACAGTGGTCGGGCTCCAGATGGATATAGTAGCCGCCTCGCAGGGCCTTCTTGCCGTGGGCGTTGATGTAGGCTCCGAAGTGATTCTTGTAGGGCGACTTGTCGGACGAGAAGCGAGTGTCGCGATAGAAACGATAGGTGCAGTCCTTCAGCGGCTGGTTGGCCACGTCGGGGTCGAAGGCGATGATGCGCTCGCGAATCTGCTCCACGGCCTGCTCCCATTCGTGGCGGGCGGCATCGTAGTCGGAGCGGTGGGCCTGAAACCAGGGGCGGTTGTTGTTGCCCATCACCTGGCGCAGGAAGTCTAAAATCAGTCTTGCATTCATAGTTTCACGTATTTTTGTGCAAAATTAAGTAAAATAATCGAGAATATGAAACTTTTTGCTTACTTTTGCACCAATGAAACGAGAAGAACGATACCGGCTGGTGCTGGAGCACTTTCGCCGCGAGATGCCCGAGGTGAACACCGAACTGGAGTTCGGCAGCGTGTTCCAGTTGCTTGTAGCCGTCATACTGAGTGCCCAGTGCACCGACAAGCGTATCAATCAGGTGACGCCAGCACTCTTCCGTCGATTCCCCGATGCCCGCTCGATGGCCGAAGTGGAGCCCGATGAAGTGCTGGAGTACGTGAAGAGCGTGAGTTACCCAAACTCGAAGGCCCGCCACCTGGTGGAGATGTCGCGTGTGCTGGTGGAGCGGCACGACGGACAGGTGCCCAGCGACATGAACCTGCTGCTCGACCTACCAGGCGTAGGACGCAAGACGGCCAACGTGATACAGGCTGTGGCCTTCGGACAGGCAACGATGGCCGTAGACACTCATGTCTATCGTGTCAGCCATCGTCTGGGTCTGGTGTCGCGTCGTGAAAACACGCCACTGAAGGTGGAGCAGGCCCTCGTGAAGAACATTCCGACCGCCGACATTCCGCGTGCCCACCACTGGCTGCTGCTGCACGGCCGCTATGTGTGCACCTCGCAGCGTCCGCACTGCCCGAAGTGTCCGCTGGAGAACATCTGCCCCAAACTGCTGGAAGGTTCGAGGCTGGAACATTAATAATTTTGAATAAAGAGTTGAACGATGATAACATTTCCAATAGCAAAGATCAACCTGGGGCTGAACGTGGTGGAGCGTCGGTCTGACGGCTACCACAACCTGGAGACCGTCTTCATGCCCGTGCAACTGCGTGACGCACTGGAGGTGCTGCCTATGGACGAACAGTTTCCCTCGCCCTACGACTGCGACCTGAAGGTATCCAACCTGGCCATAGAGGGCGACGAACAGCGCAACCTGGTGGTGCGTGCCTACCAGTTGCTCAAGCAGGACTTCCCCCGTATGCCTCGCGTGCATGCCCACCTCTTCAAGGCCATACCCACACAAGCCGGCATGGGTGGTGGTTCGAGCGACTGTGCGGCCATGCTCGTGCTGCTCAACAGAATGTTCGAACTGGGGCTCTCCGAGCAGCAACTCATCGACCGTGCTACCCGTCTGGGTGCCGACTGCCCCTTCTTCGTTATTGGCCGTCCGGCTTACGCCGAGGGCATAGGCGAGCGGCTACAGCCGATGGAGGTCAACTTGGGTGGCTATTGGCTGGCCGTGGTGCGTCCCGACATACCTGTGCCCACTCGTGAGGCCTTTTCCCTCATCCGACCGCACAGGCCCTCAAAGAACTGTCGCACCATAGTCAGTCAACCCATAGAAACTTGGCGCGAAGAACTGACCAACGATTTCGAGCAGAGCGTCTTCGCCCTGCATCCTGAGATTGGTTGTGTGAAGGAGAAACTCTACCAGATGGGAGCC
The DNA here is from genome assembly GCA_017483805.1 of Prevotella sp. Taxonomy (GTDB): domain Bacteria; phylum Bacteroidota; class Bacteroidia; order Bacteroidales; family Bacteroidaceae; genus Prevotella. The sequence continues at coordinate 318 of JAFUUL010000192.1, read as the reverse complement.
GTCTATGCAGCGATGAGCGGCAGCGGCAGTGCCCTGTTTGGCATTTTCCGTAGCCAGCCTCACCTGGAAATCGAATTTCCTGGCATCTTCACCCGCGTGCTCCCGTTATAACATTTTAACACACGTCATACCATCACTTGCCCACGCAGAATCTACTTTCCGATGCAGAATCTAATATCTGCAAATATAATGTGGTGATAATCAACGACATAACATTATTTTAGAGGGGCAAAAGTTATGTCGAGGGACGTTTGAGGGACAGAAAATTGGCAAGAATCTGCAAATGAAGTTGCCGCCAAAAAAAGAAAAAGCAAACAT
>JAFUUL010000191.1 GCA_017483805.1 Prevotella sp. | reverse complement strand
GTGGCACAAAAAGCCAGAAAAGGTGGAAGTGAAGTGGAAGTGAAATAATTCACTTCCACTTCCTGAAACCTCGATAAACACTGGTGTTTTCGAAGAAAAAGTGGAAGTGGAAGTGAATTTGCAAAATCTCTGGGCAAAATAACGCGTCAGTTTGGGTTTGCAAATCTATTCCAGCCCGTCCAACTGGTGCTTCAGGGCCTGCAGGTCGTCGCGCACGGCTATCAGTCGGCTCAGCACGTCGGCCGTCTTGTCGGCACCGTCGCGGTTCTGGTTGATGATGCGCTTGGCCGCAGCCAATTTGAAGCCGCGCACCTTCACCAGGTTGTGTATCAACTTGATTTGGTCGATGTCCTTCTGCGTGTATTGGCGCACTTTGTTCGGCCCTGCCGTCTTCGGCTTCAGGTAGGGGAACTCCGATTCCCAGTACCGCAGCGTGCTCTCGTTGAGGTCGAACATCTCGGCAACCTCCTTGATGGAGTAGTAGAGTTTCAAGTTCTTATTCAGGTTCAGTGCCATGTTTGCGTATATTTTGCGGCAAAGTTACAAATTATTTCCGAATTATTTCGTATCTTTGCACGGAAATTTTCAAATTAATTATGAACAAGCGACATTATCTTTTACTTTTCGTCCTCAGCATGCTGGCTCTGACGGCATCTGCCGAGGTGCCCCTGTGGATGCGTTTCCCTGCCATTTCACCTGACGGCCAGACGATCGCCTTCTCTTATAAGGGCGACATCTTCTGTGTTCCTGCAGGTGGCGGCCAGGCACGCCAGTTGACCACCAATGCGGCCTACGATGCCTATCCCGTGTGGAGTCCCGACGGCCAGCACATCGCCTTTGCCTCCAGTCGCGAGGGCAGTCTTGATGTCTATGTGATGGATCGGCAGGGTGGGGCGCCCACGCGGCTGACCACCCATAGCGGCGACGAGAAGCCCATCGCCTGGCGCGATGCCGACCACGTACTGTTCAGCAGTGCCCTGATGCCCACGTCGCGCTCGATCATCATGCCCGAGGCGCAGTACGTGCAGATCTATGAGGTAGGCATCGCTGGCGGACGTCCGCAGATGTTCTCGCCCATCACGATGGAAGACATCAGTATCAACAGTCGCGGCGATGTGCTCTACCACGATATGAAGGGCTACGAGGACTACTTCCGCAAGCACCACCAGAGTGCCATCACCCGCGACATCTGGCTGCTCAGTCAGGGTCGCTATCAGAAGTTGACCGACTTCCGCGGCGAGGACCGCTCGCCCGTCTGGGCCCCCGATGGCCAGTCGTTCTACTATCTGACGGAGCGCGACGGCACCTTCAACGTGTGGAAACGCCGCATCGACGGTACTGACGAGCAGCAGATCACCCGTCACGAGAAAAATCCTGTGCGCTTCCTGACGATGGCCGCCGACGGCACGCTGTGCTACGGCTACGACGGCGAGATATACGTCAACCGCGACGGAAAGGAACAGAAGGTGGCCGTCAGCATTGTGGCCGACAGCAACGACCACGACGTCGTCCGCCAGTTGCAGACCACTGGTGCCACCGATATCTGTCTGTCGCCCAAGGGCAAGGAGGTGGCCTTCATCATGCACGGCGATGTCTATGTGACGGCCCTCGACTATAAGACCACCCGCCAGATTACCGATACCCCCGAGCAGGAGCGCAACCTGACTTTTTCGCCTGACGGACGCAGTCTGGCCTATGCCGCTGAGCGCGATGGTGTCTGGCAGATATACCGCAGCACCGTCTCCCGTCAGGAAGAGAAGCAGTTCGCCTATGCCTCCGAGGTCAAGGAGGAGCGTCTCACCCAGACCGACCTGACCACCCAGCAGCCCCAGTTCAGTCCTGACGGCAAGCAGTTGGCCTTCTTCGAGAATCGTGGCGACCTGTGTGTGATGGACCTCTCGACGAAGGCCGTCCGCAAGGTGCTCGACGGCAAGTATCAGTACTCCTACAGCGACGGCGACCTGTGGTATCAGTGGAGTCCAGACAGCAAGTGGCTGCTCAGCAGTTACATCGGTGTGGGCGGCTGGCACAGTCCTGACGTGGCACTGGTCAAGGCCGACGGCAGTGGCGAGGTGCACAACCTGACCAACAGCGGCTATAGCGACACGAATGCCAAATGGGCACTGGGCGGCAAGGCCATGATCTGGTCGAGCGACCGTGCCGGCTATCGCAGTCATGGCAGTTGGGGCGCCGAGGAGGATGTCTACATCATGTTCTTCGACCTCGAGGCCTACGAGCGTTTCCGCATGACCAAGGAAGAAAAGGTGATGCGCGAGGAGGCCGAGAAGGAACAGAAGAAGGAGCAGAAGAAAGACGACAAGCAGAAGGACGACAAGAAGAAAGAGCCCGCCAAAAAGGAGCAGGCCGCTCTGTCGTTCGACCTCGACAATGCGCCCGACCGTATTGTGCGCCTGACGGCCAACTCCAGCCATCTGGGCGACGCCGTGCTCTCGCCTGGTGGCGACACGCTCTACTATCAGGCCGCCTTCGAGGGTGGCTACGACCTGTGGCGCCACGACCTGCGCGAAGAGAAGACCGAACTGGTGCTGAAGGATGTGGGTCGCGGCAATCTGCAGGCCGATGCCGGCTTCAAGCATCTCTATCTGCTGTCGAAGGGCATCAGGAAAGTGGACCTCGGCAAGGGCAAGTCAGAGGCCATCGGCTTCGAGGCCTCCTTCAACTACCGTGCCCAGCAGGAGCGCCGCTATCTGTTCGACCACATCTGGCGGCAGGTGAGGGATAAGTTCTACGACCCCTCCATTCATGGGGTCGACTGGGAGGGCTACCGCCACACCTACGAGCGCTTCCTGCCCCACATCAACAATAACTACGATTTCCGCGACATGCTGAGCGAGATGCTGGGCGAACTGAATGGTTCGCACACAGGTGCCCGCTATAGGCCCGACGGCGCCGCCCTGAAGACGGCCAGCCTCGGCCTGTTCTTCGATGCCGACTACCAGGGCGACGGCTTGCGCGTCGAGGAGGTGGTCAAGCGCGGCCCCTTTGCCGTGAAGCACACGGGAGTCACGGCCGGCTGCATCATCGAGCGCATCGACGGCCAGCCCATCAAGGCCGGAGAGGACTACTTCTGGATGCTCGATGGCAAGGCCGGCAAGCCTGTCCGCGTGGGCGTGCGCAATCCGCAGGGCCAGACCTTCGAGGTGGTGGTCAAGCCAGTCAGCCAGGCCCAGTTGAACGACCTGCTCTACAAGCGCTGGGTAGACCGCAACCGCCAGTTGGTGGACAGCCTCTCGGGCGGGCAGGTGGCCTATGTGCACATCAAGTCGATGAATAGCGCCTGCTTCCGCGAGGTCTATAGCGAGTTGCTCAGCGACAAGAACCGCAACCGCCGTGCCGTCATCGTCGACGAGCGCTACAATGGCGGCGGCTGGCTGCACGACGACCTCTGTACCCTGCTCAGCGGACGTCTCTACCACAACTTCGTGCCGCGTGGCAACTATGTGGGGCGCGACCCGCTGAACAAGTGGGTGGGCACCTCCTGCGTGCTGATGAACGAAGACTGCTATAGCAACGGCAGCGGCTTCCCCTGGGTCTATCGCGAACTGGGCATCGGTCCGCTCATCGGCACCCCTGTGGCCGGCACCGCCACCAGCGTGTGGTGGGAGACGCTCATGGACCGCACGCTGGTCTTCGGCATCCCCCAGGTGGGCAAGAAAGACGTGCGCGGCCAGTACATGGAGAACCAGGAACTATGGCCCGATGTCGAGGTCTACAATTCGCCCGAGGACTTCCTGAACGGTCACGACCGCCAGTTGGAACGTGCCGTCCAGGAGATGCTGAAGTGAAGAAAAATCCGCCGATTCTTTGTGCTTTAGGAAAAAAACAGTAACTTTGCACCCCAAATCGTAAACAGTAAATTGTCAAATAGTAACTATAATGATGACCGCAAAAGAAATCCGCGACTCGTTCAAGAAGTTTTTTGAGTCGAAGCAACATGCCATTGTGCCCTCTGCACCGATGGTGAT
>JAFUUL010000190.1 GCA_017483805.1 Prevotella sp. | reverse complement strand
TTATTGATGAAAATCCAAAGTTCCATAAACTCTATCAAATGTATAAATTAGTCGCTTGATGAATGAATATTCACTTGCGAAACTTCAGTCAACTTAATTCTTTGCCATTCACAAACAGCCGGTGACCATTGGTGTTGATTTTATGCGTGAATGCTAATTGCGCCTCCATTCCAGTACCCACTGGCTGTCGGAATATCTTCCGATGAGTTGCGCGTCAAGTATGGGGTCGAGTTGTCGCATCAGTTGATGGCGCTTGGAGGTGTCTATGGGATGCCCCTCTGTGTCGTGACTATTGAACTCCAGGATCGTTGCCGTCCTGGCCCCTTCGTCGATTCTGCCCCAGCCGTAGTCGGGGATGTTCTCCAGTGTGCAGTTCAGCAGGACGCACTCGGCATGAGGATAGTTCTTGCCCTTGTTATCGGGCAGACGTCCAATCTCGGCATATTCCGACAGTCCCTTCAGATGGCAGTCAACAAAGACGTTGCCGTGATTCTCCTCCGTATTGCGAATCCACATGAAGGCTCCGTAACTGGTAATGGTACAATGGTTGAAGAACGACGGGCCGCGTCCCAGGATAGTGTCTCCACCGCCGTCAATGATACAGTTCTGCCAGTAGCAACTGCCGTTGGCCTGCAGTGCGTCGCCGTCGCCGATGACATGGACGTTCTCAAAGAAATTCCGCTCCCCATTTACGAGTAGCCCCTCGGCCTGACCCTTGCAGTCGGTCTTCAGTGTCAGGTTGCGGAACGTGAGATCGCTACAGTTGTCTGCAGCAAAGGCAGCACGACGTGAGGGGAAGGTGCCGCGAACTTCGTTGGTCTTGATGTCAGCAGGGTGGGGGTTGAACACCTCATTATTCCTGTAGTGTATCAGTACGCCCTCGCGACTTTCACCCTCGATGGTGACAAACCGCTTGTTGCGGAAATATACCAGTTCCTCGTAGTCGCCGTTCTTTACCACGACCCGATAGCCGTCCTCTGCCCTCGATATGGAGTCGGGAATGAAGTCCATCGCACCCTGCACGGTAGAGAAGTCGCCCGTGCCGTCGGCCGAAACCGTCAGCATCCGTCGATGGCTCTCTGGGGCTTTGTCTTTCGTGCGGAATGTCCAGCCCTTCTTTCCCTTGATGCCGTCAAACCCATCGACGACGCCTTTGTCGATGGTGACGCAGTACTCGTGTCCATACTCCAGCATGTTGTGATGCAGGTAGATAGTCAGTTGCTTGCCTTTGGCGATGATGGGATAGAAGTGGAAGCCATCGGAAAACCCTCCAATGATGTCGAGTTGATAGCGGCCCGTGTCCCAGGCATTCACACCAGACGGCGTGCCGGCCTTGGTGTTGCGGTTGGTGATGTCCTGCGACTTATATAAATAAGGTACGGGCGTATATTGTGCCGTAGGATTCTGGGGCTGTCCCTCTGTAGGTCCAGCAGGTATGCTCATGTCGAGGCGGTCAACAAGCCGTCCGGTCTGTTTGTCATACACCGACACAAATCCCCGATGCCCAATGGCCACATCTTCTGCCATTGTCACCATGAGATGCGTGTCTATGTTCACATCCGTTGCCCCGTTCTCAGGGAATACTCTCGTCAACTTATTCTGTGCCTGAATGGAGCAAATGGTGCTGGCAAGAATAACTGTTACTATCAATGCCTTTCTTGTCATGGGGTGACTTATCGTTGTTCTTACTTCAGATTGCCGTACACTTCGTCGGTCACAGGCTCCAGCCATTCGTTGCTGTTGCCTGGCTGCACATTGGTGTGGTAGGTCAGGTGCTGCATCCAACTGTCAGCGGCGGCGCCGTGCCAGTGCTTCACTCCCTCGGGCACGGCGATGGTCACGCCGGGCTTCAACTCCACGGGCTCCTTGCCCCACTCCTGATACCAGCCGCGGCCGGCCACGCAGATGAGCACCTGCACGGCTCCGTGGTGCACGTGCCAGTTGTTGCGGCAGCCTGGCTCGAAGGTCACGTTGCAGAGTCCCGTCTTGTCGAGCACGGCCAGATAACTGTTGCCGATGAAATACTGGGCGAAGGCGGTGTTGGGTTCGCCTTTGGGCCAGACGGTGCTGAGGGTGTAGCCCTCCTGGCAGAGCCACGCGCAGAGTTCGTCGACGGTCTCCTGGCTGTTGCCCATGTTCACGGCACCTCGCTTGTGGGCAGCCAACTGCGGGGCCACCTTGCCGAGGCCGCTCAGGGCGGCTACGGTCACGATCTCGCGGTCGGCGTGAGAGAGTAGGTCGCCAGCGAAGATGTCACCGAAGAGGTGAGCCTTCAGATAGTAGTCATCCTGCGGACTGAAGTCGTAGTTGAACGGGCGGCCCGACACCTGCGTCTGGTTCTTCACGCCCAGTTCGTAGGCGGCCTTGGCATCGTCCCACTCCTTGGGGCGCGTCCAGGGCTTGCCCTCCTGCCAGCGGCCCCCCTCTCCGCTCCCCCCGAAGGAGGGAGAACTCTCCAGCACCTTGCTCAGCACGCCCAGCGCATTCAGCGAGCGCGGGAAGCCCGTGTAGGCATAGAGTTGGGAGAAGGCCTCCTTCAGTTCGTTGATGGTCACTCCGCTGTCGAGTGCCGTGCGCACGGCAGGCTCCAACCGCTCCAAATCTCCCTGTGCCATCAGGCAGGCACATGCTGCCAATCCCTTTTGACGCTCTGTCAGCGTCTGCGAATTCATTGTTGCCATCGTCATGATTGCTATTACAAATATGATTACTTTTTTCATACCTTTCTTATTATTGTTCAGATTTTAATTACATAGATGGTATCTACCTGAATTGTTTGTACAATGATAATTGCAAATAGGGAACCAGCGCCGACATCCTCGGCCTCGGTTCCCGTCCTTGCATTTCTTTCTACACGTTATTAACTACGCTGCCACGCCCAACTCATAAAGATGTTCGGGAGCGATGTCGATGTTACCGTCGAGCCAGCAGACCGTCCAGCCGTCGAGGTCAAAATGGTCGAACACAGCCTTGTCGCGAAGCGGGGCAAAGAGATTGTACTTCTCGATAAGCGGCAGGCAGTCAAAGATGCGCTCGCTGCCGTCGTTGAAGGTCAGGTGCAGCCGGTAGTCGTCGAGTGCGCGGGCGGCTGTGACCCATTTGAGTTCGTTCGTCTGTTCCATACACTAATCCAGTGGGTTGATTTTTACCAGAGTCTCGCCATTCTCCATGCGCTCCCAATTGGCCATCAGTTCGTCCTTGTGCTGGTCGAGCCACTCGAAGACGAGATGCAGGGCGCGGCGGGGCATCTGTCCCGTCACTTGTCCCGTCTGTATGTCGATAGTGGCACGAAATTCGTTGTAGCGCACGTGGAAGTGCGGCGGGTTGTGGTCTGGCAGATACATAGTGATGACGATTCCGTAGAAATGGCAAATCTCTGGCATAATTTCTTTCTATTTACTGTTTACGGGGACAAAGGTACAAAAAAAATATGAATTATATTGCATTTCAGAGAGAAAACTAATGGAATGCGGGCGAGGATGTATCGTTTGTCATCCTCGCCTGCTGATTTATGTGTCATCGATATGTCATTTCACAACCTTACGTCCGTCCACGATATTTGAATCGGATGCACAGAATCAGACTCGCGACATCTTTATGCCCTGAAATTAGAAAAGTTTAACGGCCGGGTTCTGCTTCAATTTGGGTAGTGAAAGTATGTTAATAAGGAAGGCACGGAAAACATCGAAAAGCCGATGTACAGAGGATATCACACACGGGCGCGGCCAATTGACTGCTTGCCAGAAACTAACCAAAACATACAGCACTTTCTACACCTACTGCACCAAAATGCGATACTTAGTATCAACAATAGGGTATCGGGAAATCCCGAACTTCTCTTTAATGCCTTAACTTACGTTAAGGCCCTATCCCTATAAATAGGGCCTATATGTAAAATTAAAGAACTGAACTTTCGCAAGTGATGGCGCACCTGCATAATGTAAGCGTATCCGCTTTAGCATCTATTTTTTGGCGTTGTCCTGTTTCCATCTGTCCGGCAGCAGTTCCCTGTATGTGCTCAAGTGAGT
>JAFUUL010000189.1 GCA_017483805.1 Prevotella sp. | reverse complement strand
ATAGAGATTAATCCTACATCATCAGCCAGTTTTCAGATTCATATCACCGCTATTTTAGAGTTCTTCCAATAATAGTTTCCACTTATTCCAATAAAGGGAACTGATTGTTTCTCCAGTAGAAACACTCTGTTTCTCCAGTAGAAACAAAGTGTTTCCATTATAGATACTATTAAGGAACTGCTTGTAAATCAGTCAAATAGTTACAATATCCGTATAACTATATTGTAATATACACATAGATAGTGTATGCTTTATCTCAAAAATTAATCAACCATACATCATATAAATAATTTATACTCAATAAGTTAATACTAATAATGTATGCTTTCAGAAAAAAATAGAATCAGAAAATAGAATCAATGTAAATTACAATCACAAAGAAACGACAGATACACTCCTTTCATTATTAAAATCTCCCAAATCGATACGTTAATCCCATCTGGAAGTTGGTACGGACTGGGTATTCGGCAAGGAGTGCATCAATCTTTGCCTTCATGTCGTTGTTTGGCGAAATGATGTCAAGGAAGTATTTAAATTTGTCGAATAAATTTCTTTGCTGTTTCGAAAATAAATTGTATCTTTGCAAACAAATTGAAAACAAGACAAGTAATTATGAAAAAGACTATTTGCACTATTCTTTTGTCGCTTCTGACGCTTACTGACGTCATGGCGCAGCCCGCTACGGAGCAGATTGACGAGTCGCTGTCACGACACAATTTCTTTTATGCGGGGCAGAGCAAGCAGCGCCGTATGTTCATAGTCAAGGACGGACAGGTCTGCTGGAGTTACCGGGACGGACTGGGCCGTGGCGAAATCAGCGATGCCGTGCTGATGACAGACGGGCATATCCTTGTGGCTCATCAGTATGGCGTGGCCGAAGTGGACGCTGACGGACAGACCGTCTGGCAGTATGCTGCGCCTGAGGGAACTGAGATACACACCATCCAGCCCATCGGCCGCACCCACGTGGTATTTGTGGAGAACGGACGCCCCGCCAAGGCTGTGGTGATGGAGATTCCGAGCCTCAACATCGTCAGGGAGTTCGAACTCCCAACCAGCGAAAAGGGCTCTGTGCACGGACAGTTCCGCAATGCCCGCCTGTCGAGCCGCGGCACACTGCTCGTGGCCAACATGGCGTTGGGCTGCATCCACGAATACACCAGTGATGGCAAGGAGGTGGACCGCTGGGGCGGCTTCCTGCCGTGGTCTGTGCAGGAGATGCCCAAGACCGGCAATCTGCTCGTCACGGGGCGCAAAGGTCTGATTCAGGAGATCAACCGCCAAGGGCAGACCGTCTGGCAGTTGAACACTACTGACTATGGTGTGACACAGCCGCAGAAGACGGTACGGCTGAAAAATGGCAACCATCTCATTAACAACTGGTACAACGAATGGAACAAGCAACCCATGGACACGGCCAACGCTCCCGTGCAGGCCATCGAGGTGGACAAGGACGGCCGCGTGGTGTGGCAACTCCGTGCATGGAAAGAGCCTGACCTCGGCCCGTCGACCACTATCCAACTGCTCGACGATGCTGTAAACCGCAACCGAATGTTCTTCGGCGAGTTTAATGCTCAGGCGCCAAAACTCTTTGTCGGCCCCAACCAGCCCATTGGTGTCGGGCGTGGCATTCACCCCGGACGGGTAGCGTGGATACACTCGCCCGGCGTGGCCAAGTGGGACGGAAAGACCGGACTCTGGGTGGAAGACCGCTGGAACGACCAGGCCAAGGCCGATGCCATGATTCCTGAGGCGGTGATGCAACTGACGGGCGAGCCGACAGCCAAAAAGGCGTGGCAGACGCTGTTCCGTCACTTCAACAAGACTCATGGGCGTGGCAACCGGGGCTACAAGAAAGGTGAAAGCATTGCCGTCAAACTGAACCTGAACAATGCCATCACCCACCACGACACCATCGAACTGAACTCTTCGCCTTTCGTCACGCTGGCACTGGTCCGTTCTCTGGTGCATGACGGCGGAGTGCGCCAGCAGGACATCGTGCTCTGCGAGCCCAGTCGTGCCATTACCGACTCCATCTTCAACAAGGTGCATCGTGAATTCCCACTGGTACGCATGATTGACAACATCGGTGGCGACGGACGCGAGAAGTGTGACTACTATCCTGAACAGATTGTCTACTCGACCGACAACGGTAAGATGGCGCGTGGACTGGCTAAATGCATCGTTGATGCCGATTATCTGATCAACTCTGCCTTGCTGAAGACGCACTCTGGGCCTGGCGTGACACTGACATCGAAGAACTGGTACGGTGCCACGGACATCAACCTGCTCTGGCGACAGAATGCCCATAACAACGTCTCACAGGACAAACGTCACGGCAAGCCCGGCTACAAAACCTTCGTCGACTGGATTGCGCATAAGGATATGGGCCAGAAGGCACTGCTCTACTTGATTGACGGCACCTACGGCTCACGCGACGTGAACGGCGCGCCTAATCCCAAGTGGATGAAGGAGCCTTTCAATGGTGACTGGGCCTGCTCGCTCATTGTGTCGCAGGACCAACTGGCCTGCGATGCCGTGGGCATGGACATCATCATCGGCGAATGGCCTGAGTTCGGCAGTCTGAACTATTGCGACGAATACCTGCGCGAGGCAGCCAGCATCCCCAATACCCCCAGCGGCACCGTCTACAAGCAGGATGGCAACCCCCTGACAGAACCTCTGGGACTGTTTGAACACTGGAATGGTGAGCACAGGTACACGAAGATAGACTTGAAGTATAAGAAAATGGTGAGCACCAATTTCTAAATCGTGCGTGCGGATCTTTTTTATGTTCTGCCTACTCCCTCGCCTCTAACTCGTTGACCCAGGAGGCGACGCTCTGGCCCATACGTTGCTTGAAGAATTAAATGAAACGACTCTGTAAACTCATCTCCGATTATATGGGCGTGCTGGTGCTGGCGGCGGCACTGGTGGCTCTCGCGGCGCCCGGCGCGTTCAGCGGCGTCAAGCCGACGGTCATCAATTATTTGCTGGGCGTGGTGATGTTCGGCATGGGACTGACGCTAAACCTGCGTGACTTCCAGATAGTGTTCAGCCGACCGAAGGACGTCATCACCGGCTGCGTGGCGCAGTTCACGGTCATGCCGCTGCTGGCCTGGGGGCTGTCGCGGCTGTTCGCCCTCGACGAGGCACTGGCGCTGGGCGTGGTGCTGGTGGGCTGCTGTCCGGGCGGCACGGCCTCGAACGTCATCACCTATCTGGCCAAGGGCGACCTGGCGCTCAGCGTGGGCATGACGGGCGTATCCACCCTGTTGGCCCCGCTGCTGACGCCCCTGCTGACATGGGCCCTGGCGGGCAAGAGCGTCGATGTGGACGTGGCGGGCATGCTGCTGAGCATCCTCTGGGTGGTCATCCTGCCCATCGTGGCGGGTTTGGTGGTCAAGGCTACGAGTGAGCGAGCGCAGAGCCAAACTTGCTTGAGTTCTGCCGAGCGTGAGCAGGCTCGAACGGAGTTCAAGGGGCTGTGGCCTAAGTTCACCGAGCGGGCCACGGACTACCTGCCGGCCTTCTCGTCGGTGACCATTGCCCTCATCGTGGCCATCATCATCGCCGCCAATGCCGACAAATTGCTGGCGGGCGGACCAGTCATCGTCCTGGTGGTGGCGCTGCACAACGTCTGCGGACTCGGCCTGGGCTGGCTCATCGGCCGCCTGCTGCGCCTGCCCGACGCCAAGCGCCGTGCTATCAGCATCGAGGTGGGCATGCAGAACAGCGGACTGGCCTCCAGCCTGGCCACGCTCCACTTCGCCGCCTATCCCATGGCCACCATCCCCGGTGCCGTGTTCAGCGTGTGGCACAATATCAGCGGCGCCATCGTCGCCCGGTTGTATGTGAGAACAAGTAAAACGTAAAACAATATGAAACAGACATTGAAACTATGGATGATGGCCGCCATCCTTGTAATCAGCGGCGCAACAGTGCTGACATCGTGCAGCAAGGACGATGATAACGCCACCATCGTGACCCCACAAGCGAAGGAGTACTTCACGCTGTGGAACCAGTGCGAGGCGCTGACGGCGTTGCAGGACTTCGTGAAGGACGTGACCGACCCGGCGTCGGCGAACTTCATCCCGGCGGAGGACCGCATCGCCACGTTCGACATGGACGGCACGTTCGTGG
>JAFUUL010000188.1 GCA_017483805.1 Prevotella sp. | reverse complement strand
CGGATGTAGAAGTCGTAGAGGTCGCCGCCCACGGCCTTGGCGGGCGTCAGTTGGCCGTAGATGCTCACCTCGTCGCAGTCGGGGAACGGAGGGAAGGTCTTGGGCAGCATAGCCATCTGAATGGCGCGGGCAATGTTCAGTTCGCTCTCTATCGACGCTTTCTGCGCGGTGGTGTCCTTCAGTTCTTCGATGTAACGCACGAGCGACTGCTGCATACCGGCAAACGAGTGGCTCAACTGGCCGATCTCGTCGGTGCGGTGGAAGTCGGGTATCTGGGTGTCGAACTGCCCCGAGGCGATGGTCTCCGTCTCTTTAGCCAACTGTCCGAGGGGTCGCAGTTCGCGGGTGATGATGCGGATGAAGAAGACGAGCATCAGCAGCAGGCCCACGGAGATGATGGCCCACACGATGTGGCGTAGCCGATTGAAACCGCCGAAGATGTCGCTCTCCGGGCAGACGATGGCCATCGAGCAGCCTGTCTGTCCCAGCGGCTTGTAGAAGACGTAGCAGTCGGTGCCGTCGATGTTCATTCGCTTCATGCCCTCCTCGCCGCGTTGCATGGCGTGACCCAGGGCGGTCAGCGTCGTGTCGGGCTTATCAATCGTCTGCGTAAAAATGGTCTGACGGGTAATCTTCGTCGTGTCTGGATGCACGAAGTAGGTGCCGCCCCGCCCTATCATGATGCTGTAGGAGTTGGGATAGGGCTGGGTTTCGGAGATGGTCTTCGAGAGCCAGTTCAACGACAGGCTGGTGTTGATGACACCAATCATATTGCCCTCCTTGTCCTTGATAGCCTGGCAGTAACTGGTCACCATCTCATAACTGTTGGTCGGTACGTCGAAGTCCATGTACGGATCCGTCCAGCACGGGCGGCCCGTCAGCGTGGGCATCAAGTACCAGTCCATGTAGAAGTACTGGTAGTGGTCGCTGCCGCCTTGGATGGTGCGAATGGAGTCACCGCTCATCATCGAATAGGCCGAGAAGTAGAGGCCCTTGTCCTTGAAGTGGTACGGCTCGAAGGCGATGGAGCAGTTGTAGAAGTCGGGATTGTTCAGCAGCATGCCGCGGCTGTAGACGAACATCGAATCGGCCTTGTCGGGGTGTCGCTGTACCAGCCACGCGGTCATCTGCGTCGCCACCTCCACGCGGTTCAGGATGCCTTCTACCCGCAGGCTCGTCTTGTCGAGAATCTGCGTGGCGTGACTGATTGCCTCCTGATGCACCGCCTCGCGGGCATGCCAGACGAAGAAGCCGAGCGAAGCATTAAAGATGACGGCGGCAAACAGCACCACCCACAGGCTCAACTTCACGGAGAGCCGCCGACGGATATATGCAATGATTTTCTTCATACTCTTATTATTTGTCTACAAGTTCTTCGTATTTCACTTCGTGCCCCAGCATCATGTTATCCACCATCAGGCGGCTTGCCTGTTTCACCATGTCTGGGCGCAGACGGAACTCACGTTTCTTCGACTCGCGATCCACTTGCAGACGCAGCACCTCTTTCAGCATCAGACGCTGCAATGTGCGGTTGGTAGCAATGCCTTCCTTGTCCACATACTGCATCACGATGTCCAGTGTCTCGTCGGGATGTTGGGCGACCCACTCCCACCCTCTTCGACTGGCTTCGGCAAACTTGCGAGCCTGTTCGCGGTGCGTCTGGTAATACTCACGAGTCATATAGACACCGTCCTCCTGCACATTATAGCCGTGGTCGCAGAAACGGTAGACCGCCTTGTCGTCGATTTCCATACCCGCCTGAATCAGTTGGTAATACTCATTGTAACTCATGGCGAGTGTGGCATCGAGTGCACCGGCAACGAACAGGTTGACATTCTGAGCGAAACGCACCCACTGATAATCCAGATGGTCTTTGATGCTCATGCAGATGGCCAACTGTCCGAACCCCACACTCCAGATGCCAACACGGGCACCTTTCTGTGTCAGCGGGTCCTTGCCACGTGCCGAGACGATGACCATAGCATTATTCATCGATGTCTGCAAGATGTTCACGAGAGGGATGCCGCCATCCACTATCTCCAGTGCCTGACAGAGTTGCAGCGTCGTCGCCTGACACTCGCCTGAGCGCAGACGGGCCATGGCTGGCTGCGTGACCGACGGATGCTCGATGCGTACCTTCACGCCCGCCTCGCGGTAAAAGCCCTTCGCCTCGGCCACGTAGTAGCCCGCGAACTGTGCCTGCGCCGTCCACTGGGGTGTAAAGACGATGTCGTCCTGAGCGTATGTAGCGACGCTCAGCAGACTTGCGATAATGGAAAAAATGATTCTGTACATATTACCCATTCATAATTTTATCATTATAGTCGTATGCCAAAAGAGGTGTTGACAAACCAGTCGTTCAGATAGCCGTGGCTACTGTTGTGGCGATAGCGCATGTTGTTGAACTGACCGTAGGCACTGACAAAGTAGCGATTGAAATTGTAGGTCACGGACAGGCGAGCATCGAAGTTGATCGTCATGCCGCTGTTGAACGCCTTGTCGCCCATAGGCGTGATGTGCACGTTGTTGTAGAACCACTCGTCCCATTCTTCATCGCTCGAATCGGGATTCCAGAACGCGGGGTCTTCCATCAACTGCTCAACATTGGTTGCGTAGCCGTATGCCTTGACTCTGTTGACCAGCGTAAGCATAGGCATAGCCGTCGCGTTGACCAGCAGCCCACGAACCGGCACCCAGTTGTAGGCATAGCCGATGCCCACACTACCCTGCCACAACTTCACCTTGCCAAGTCCTTGCATGGCATATATCAGGTCGCCGTTGGAATGGGAGGCATAGTCGATGGAGCCCTGGTAATACATGGCACCTGCCATCAGTGAACCCGCAGACCGTTTCTGTATCTTCGATTGGGAGTAGGCTGCGGAGTAGGAGAAACGCTTGCCGTTGAACAGATAAAATGCGTCGGCTATGACGGTGTGTACCTTGATGGGACTGGTGAGATGCACCTTGCCCCAGTCTTCTTTTTCTTCCTCGGGAATGAGGTCGCTGTTCAGGTCGAAGTTTGGCGAATTGTTCTCAAACGAGTGAATGCGCAGGTTGGCACTATAGACCCTGCCATTGGCACCAACAGTAAAGTAACTACCCTTGTCGCCACCTACGTTCTTTGTGAAGCCCATTCCCAAGCCTCGATAGCCTGCCCACAGACCCAGATAGCGTGAGGGTTCCGTTTTCAGGTGTGGTTTAGCACTATAGTCCATGCCAGCCATCGTGCCCACCGTTCTCATGCTCACGATACTCTGGTTTACATTGCCTCTTACAATGATGCGCCAAGGTTTATCGGGTGCATCGATATATCGTCGGTCAACACCGCTGACTGAAATGGAGTCAATCATGGTTTTTGCCTTCTTGACAAAAGAAGACAGGTCGTTCTGTGCCATCGTCTGCCCACAGACACTCAGGCATAAAACAAGCGTTAAGCACTTCAATGTTTTCATTCGAGATGCAATCTTTCTATCAGCCATAAGTCCACTTGATATGTTAATGTTCCATTTTCTCTTACTGTTCTATCCACTCGAAGTGTTGATAGTCCTTACGGGTGGTCCAGTCGCCGCCCCACTCGAAGCCAGCCTCGGTGAAGAGGCGGAAGCAGAGGTCGTCGTGGTCTATCTTGTAAGGGAAGTCCCAATCGCGGTTACAGTACGCCTCGGCGGTGGCGGGCTGGATGAAGAGCGAGCCGTCGTCACGAACCTTGTAGTAGGGGTTGTAGAGGGTGTTGATGTCGATGGCAAGACCGCGGGCGTGCTTGGAAAGGTTGGTGCTGCCAGCGATGTTGCGATAGCAGAAGCACGAGGAGTTGTTGTCGCGCATTTGGGTCTCGTCGTCCGCGTCGTAGACGTCGGGCAGGAGCATCCGCTGGATGGGGTAACGGGCGTCGAACAACTGGCGCAGGATGCTGACGACGCGGTCGGCGATGAGGGCGTTGACAACCATCTCGCCGACGTGCATCTGCTGGTCGTAGTCCCAATGCAGGGCGCGGATATGGCGCAGGTCGTCGCGGCCGATGTAGGGGTTCTCCTTGTAGGTCTTGCCCTGCATGCGGGCCCACACGCCGTCGGGGATGGGCTCGGCGGCGAAGCACTTGTCTATGCCGCCGAAGGCATCGACATCAGCCTGGCTGACGGTGCGCCCGGCCTGCCACTCGGTGAGGGCTCGCGTGTCAATGGGGAAGGTGAAGTCGGTCTTCGTGACGCCCTCGCCGTAGATGGTCTTGAAGTCGTCGCGCATGGAGATGACGTGGTAGCCCGCCGTGCGCCACTGCTCGCCCAGCGCGAGGGCTTTTTCGCGCGAGGCGTGGTCGCGCTGGTCGTCGTCGGCGATGAGCATGAAGGCGGCGGACTTGTACTTCGGGTTGCCCAGCGCGTAGTTGTGCATGGCGGCGTCGCCACCGCTGTTGCCGAACGA
>JAFUUL010000187.1 GCA_017483805.1 Prevotella sp. | reverse complement strand
TTCCAGCGCAGCGTCAGCGACTACGCGGCGCTGCCCGACGGCTACGTGCTCTACCGCCGACTGCTGGCCGCGCAGCCCGACCACTCGGTGAGCATCTGCTCCATCGGCTTCGTCACGGCCCTGGCCGCGCTGTTGCAGTCCGGGGGCGACGAATACTCCCCCCTCAGCGGCGTGGAACTGGTGCGGCAGAAGGTGAAGTGCATCTACCAGATGGGCGGCGTGTTCGGACAGTCCGTCGAGCCTGACTTCAACTTCTCGCAGGGCATCACCTTCGCCCAGGACTTCTTCCGCCTCTGGCCAGAGGACGTCGATATGGTGTTCTCGCCGATGGAGGTGGGCCAGGAGATAGAGTACACGCCCGAGCAGGTCATCAGCGACATCGCGTGGACCGACGCGCACCCCATCAAGCAGGTCTATATGACGTGCAACTGCAACACGGGGCAGATGATGTGGGACCCGATGGCCGTCATCCAGGCCGTGGAGGGCGACGGCCTCTTCACGCTCTCCCCTCGCGGCACCGTCACCCTGACCCCGCAGGCCGAGACCATCTTTACCCCCTCGGCCACGGGAAACAGCCGCTACCAACTGCCCGGCACTGCCGACTGGAACGCCCAAATGTTGGAGAAAATCAGACGATATAACAAAATGATGTAAGACATGAAACAGAAACTGATTTGGATACTCGCCATCCGACGCTTCGGCGATGGAGTAAAAGGCGATTTACTCGCCATCTGAGGCTCCGGCGATGGAGTAGAGACCTCGGTACGATATAGGAACAAGATTATTAATTATTAACAAGCAAAGACAATGAAAAGAATCATGCAATGGGTGATGGTCGCCACCCTCTTAATCAGCGGCGCAAGCATGACGCTGACGTCATGCAGCAACACGGACAACGCGGCTGTGGACGTCAAGGACGGTGCCGACCTCGTGGTCTATGGCAAGATTTACACCGCCGAGGCTGGTGACATTGTGGAAGCCTTCGCCGTGAAGGACGGCAAGTACGTCTATGTGGGCGACAAGGCGGGGGCCGAGGCCTACGTCGAGACGGGCAAGACCGAGGTGGTGGACTACAGCGGCAAGGGGCTGGTGATGCCCGGCTGCGGCAACGGCCACGCCCACTATTCGATGGGCTATGCCATACAGAGCGTAGGAACGATCGTGGGGCTGGAAGACACTTCGGAGAAGTTCCTGACGGAGATTGTTCCCGCCGCCGTCGAGAAGGCAAAGGCCAGCGGCGCAAAGGCCATCTTCGGCTTCGGCTGGCGCATGCTGAACTTCCAGGACAACATGCCCACCCGCCAGAAGTTGGATGCCATCTGCAGCGATATTCCCATGTATTTTGCCGACGAGGAAGGCCACAAGGGGCTGGTGAACACGCTCTGTATGGTCAAGGCAGGCATCATGAAGGCTGACGGAACGGTGCTGAAGTCGGAAGTGCGCGGAGGCGAGATAGAGATGGGTGCCGACGGTACGCCTACGGGCTACCTGAAGGAGCAGGCCAGCACCTACGTGCGGTCCTTCATGGACAATGACAACCTCTTTCCTGTTGACATGGCCAAAGCGAACATGGCAAAAATCGAGGAGCAGATATTGTCGGAGGGTTACACGATGTATCTTGACGGCTGGGGCAACTATTTCTACAACACCAATTTCTATGAGGCCGCCCAGCAGATGGACGAGGTCGGCAATCTGCACTTCGTGCTGGGCCTGAGTTACGAGATTGAGAGCTGGATGGATGTGGACAAGGCACTGGCCGAGGCCCGTGATGCCCGGAAATATGCTTCCACCCGCGTAAAACCGAACTGGATAAAACTCTTTATAGACGGCACGGTGGAAAGCGGTACGGGATTTGTGGAACCGCTCTATCCCGACGGTCATCAGGGCCTGCCCAACTGGGAGGAAGAGGAACTGACCGACATGACGCGCAAGGCGAATGCCAATGGGATAACCATGCATACTCACGTGATGGGCAACAAGGGTGTCAACCGCGTTGTTAACGCCTTCATCAATGGCGGCAAGGACGAGATGCGCAACACGCTGGTACACGTGCGCAACGTCGATGCAGCCGATTATCAACGTATGGCCGACCACAACATCTACGTCACCTCAGGCATGCTGTGGCATAATATGGCCGACGAATATACGGAACTGCTGAAAGAGTTAGTCCCCGCTGGCATGGAGGACAAGTCGTATCCCATGAAGTCGTTTTTCGATTACGGCATCAACCTGACCTCACACTCGGACTATCCCGCACTGAGCGGCAGTCCCGACGACCCCTTCGGCATCATGGAGATTGCCGTGACGGGCGTATATCATGTTGCGGTGGGAAAACCGTGGTGGCCTGAGGAACTCATCACCCGTGAGCAGGCCCTGCAGGCCCTGACCATCAACTGCGCCCGCCAGATGTTCATCGAGGACGAGCGAGGCAGCATCAAGGCCGGCAAGTATGCCGACTTCCTGCTGGTCAACAAGGACGTGCTGACCTGCCCCGCGACCGAGATTCACGAGGCCAAGCCCGCCGCCACCTATTTCGAGGGCAAAAAGGTATTCTCAATGTAAAATCAAAAACAAGTAACAATGAAAAAGAAATATCAATGGATGCTCGCCGCCATCCGACCCTTGGTGTTCACCATGACCATTTGCGGTGCAAGCGTATTCACATCGTGCTCGGACAAAGCCGACAATCCGAGTAAGGACGAGCCGGAGCAGGCGGTGAACGAGTTCCTGGACGAAGAGAAAGGAGACGAGAGGATGAAGGCTCTCTATGGCGAGAACAAGCAGATTACCGACGGCAACTATGACCAGTCGCTGGCCGTGAAGTGCATCAACGGCACCTTCGTGGGCAGGCGGACGGACGGTGTCGCCGCCTACAAGGGCATCCCGTTCGTGGGCCAGCAGCCCGTGGGCGAACTGCGCTGGAAGGCGCCCGTAGACTGTGTGGCTGACGACGGCATCTACGAGGCCTATTACAACGGGAAGAGCCCCTGCCAGGTGGAGGACGTATTCCAGATTGCTTCCCATTACCCTCAGGGCGAGGACTGCCTGTACCTGAACGTATGGAAGGCGGAGGGAGCGTCTGCGGCTACGAAGCCAGTCATCGTATGGATTCACGGCGGTGCCTTCGAAGTGGGCGGAACGTCCGAGCCGCGTGAGGAGGGCTGCAACTTCGTCAGGGAGAACCCCGACGTCATCCTCGTTTCCATCGAGTACCGGCTTGGTGTCTTCGGCTTCCTCCATCTGTCCCACCTGCCCGACGGTGCCGACTATCCAGACGCGCAGAACCTCGGGCTGCTGGACCAGGTGATGGGCCTGAAGTGGGTACACGAGAACATCGCCGCCTTCGGTGGCGACCCCGACAACGTGACCATCATGGGCCAGTCGGCCGGTGGTGGCAGCGTCACCTCCCTGCCGCTCATAGCAGGCGCCCAGCAGTATTTCAAGAAGGTCATTGCCATGAGCGGTGCTCCCGTCTTCACGCGCTCCACGCAGCAATCCATCGCCTGCACCGACAAACTGATGGCGGCACTTGGCTGCAAGACCGTTGCCGACCTGCAGAAGGTCGATATACGGAAACTGGTGGATAAGGCATCCGATTTGCTCGACCTGCGCGTATGGGCTGAACGGGACGGGCGCATCCTGCCCCTTGACCCCTACGAGGCATACGCCAACGGTGCGGCCAAGGACATCACCTTCCTGCAGGGCTGCACAAAGGACGAGATGGGCTATTTTGTCTACGGCTTCGGACTTGACGCCTGGAACTCCTGGGCCGCCGGCCGCAAGGCAGAAAAGATGGCCCAGATGACGGGCGAGGAGAAGGCGCTGGTCGAGAGTTACTGCCAGAATGCCAAGGACGTCACCGCCGAATATTCCGCCACCACCCGTTGGATAGATCAACTCGTGTTCATCGCGCCGCTCTTTAGGATGTCAGAGAACCAGACCAAGGCCGGCGGCAAGTCGTACACCTACTTCTTCACCCCCGAATCCTCCTGGCCGTTATTGAAGAGCGGCCATGCCATAGAGTTGTCTACTGTGTTCAACCATCCAGAGGAAACCCTCGTCACGGGCAGAATCTTCGACGCAACTTTCTCTAAGACCCTGCGCCGCATGTGGGTGCAGTTCGCCAAGACCGGCAACCCGTCGCTCAGCGCCTCCGAGTCGCCCGACGGCAAGGCCAAGGAGTGGCCGCTCTACGACCTGGAGAACAAGCAGCTGATGATCTTCGACGAGTTCAACATCCACCCCGAGAAGGAGTCGCAGCGGAAAATCCTCGACTGGGACCGCACCTACTTCCTGACCAAGTATTACTGCATTTAATACAATTAACAAAAAAAGCAATGAAAAGAATCATGCAATGGGTGATGGCCGCCACCCTCGTCTGCGGCCTGGCAGCCGTGGGTTACGGGCTGACGGCGTGTGAGAAGGCCAACGCGCAGGAGGGCCTGCCGCTGGCCGTGCAGCATCCCGACATCCCATTGGAATAAACAACATTTTTTAGTTCACAATAAGTTTAACTTTCTAAAAAAACAGTAACAGTATGACACAGATCACGCACCCCGCAGTGACGAAGTACGACCTCGCACTGCTCTTCACCCTCATCGTGCTCATCG
>JAFUUL010000186.1 GCA_017483805.1 Prevotella sp. | reverse complement strand
TTTTGTGTTGCTGTTATCGTGAAACCCTGTCGCGGGTGCTGGCCCAGAAGAGGGCGCGGTTGATGGCGTGCTGCCCCTCGACGGTGTTGCCGGCGGCGAAGACCATGTAGGTGAGTCCGGCGAACGAGAAGTACTTGGTGGCGTAGGCGGTGAAGTGCTTGGCCTGCGTGCGCATCTCGGCCACTACGTGCGGGCGGCCCTTCAGCGTTCGGGTAGGAATGGGTATGGGGTTCCACCGCTTGTGGGGGATGGGCGGCACGGGGCCGTTGTAGGGATTGTTGCGCCCGACACCGAGTTCGAGGAACTTGGCGTAGTAGATGTATCGGGCGCGGAACACCTGCTCGTCGCCGCCGCTGGCCGCGAAGGTCATCCAGTAGAGCGAGCGGCGCAACTGCCCCGAGCCTTTCTGGCTGATGACGCGGTCCACGTTGCCCATCGTCCTTTCGCGGGCGATGCGTGGGAAGTTGTTGATCCAGCGCATGATGTGGTCGTCGCGCCAGTTCCACTCCCAGTTGAGCACCCGGTCGCCGTACTTGTCGCCCATCCAGCTCGCGCCCTGTACTTCGGATATGAGGTCTGCCATATAGTCGGTGTCGTTTTTTTTGTGGGTAAGATAGCGGTATTATGGGTATAAATCAAGGGCAGAAACCCTTTCGGATTCCTGCCCTTTTGAGAGGTCTTGGTCTGGGGACTGCCGTGAGAAAGGGATGCCGTCTGTCCGTGCGGACTCGTGTTTCCAAGCAGAGTCACCGCCCCAGGCCTTGAACCGTGAAAAGCAATTCCTTATTCTTCATTATCCCCGCTGCCGCCCGTGCGGACGGTGAGCGTGGCGCTGGCGGCGGGCATCGTGAAGGTGCCCACGTACTGCCCCTCGTCCTCAGTGAGCGTCACGGCCTGTGCGCCGATGGTCGCCGTGGGCGTGGCGGAGCCTGCGGGCGTGACGCTGAGGGTCAGCGTCTGGCCAGCCTGGACGGCTGCGCCGGAGTCAATCTGGTGGCCCGTCTGGTCGGTCACGGTCATCGTGCCCGTCCCCGTCTTCTGGATGGTCAGCACGGGTGCCGAACTGCCGCCGCCCGTCTGCTCCTGCGAGCCGCCGTCAGAGGTGGTGTCGCCCGACGGTGTGCCTGTGCGCTGCACGTAGGCTTTCTCGACCACGTTCTTCAGCAGCAGCTGGGGCTTGTAGGTGTGCAGCAGTTCGTTGAACTTGTTCTGCACCTCGGCGTAGGAGCGCATCACGACGCCTGCCTTCTGCACAATCTCGCTGGCGTGGGCTACCATCTCCTGCTCGGTCAGCGCGGGGTTGCCGGTCAGCTGGCGGGCGCGGGCCAGGTTGATGTTGCCGTCCTTCACCTTCACGTCGGTGTAGAGACGCAGCAGCACGTCGCCGTCGTTCTGGAACTGGATGGCGAAGCCCTCGGCCATGAGGCGTGCCGACACGGTGCCGAAGATGCTCAGCACCTCGCGGATGGTGCGCTGGGGGATGAGCTCGTTGGCGTGGTGCAGTTCCTCGGCCAGGAAGTCGATGGAGATGGTACGGGGCTTCTCCTCGGCTGACAGGGTCTTGCCCGTGGTGCCGAATGCCTCTACGCCGTTGTTGACATGGATGTCATACTCTACCATAACTAAAACAGACGATTGACCTAAAGGATCGTGAGGTTCTCGTTAATCTTTTTCTCGGTCGCCTGCCGTGCCGTCTGCTAATCGGTTCGGGAAGCGATTGCCCATCGGTTCGGGAAGCGATTGCCCATCGGTTCGGGAAGCGGTTGCCCCTCGGTTCGGGAAGCGGTCCCGAGGGCGTCCCTCCGGCGGCTGTTGGGAAGATAGTGGATTCTCCTGCGAAATGCAAGGGCAGACGAGCCGAGCGCCCCACCCCACGACACAAAAAAACGAGTGCGACGATCCATCGCGGACGGTCGCACCCTGGCAATAATCAAATACACTATATTAAAAGTTTCTTAGTCCGCTACGCCCGTCGCGGCTTGAAGTGCGGGCAGTCGCTCTGCCAACTCAGCAGCGTGCAGCGGCTCGTCGTCCAGTGCGGACACGTGCCCATCGTTGGCTCGCCCCGTATGCTCAGCAGCCGGTGTACGTCGGTGACGGGCGTGCAGTTTGCGCAGTCGCCGCAGCGGTGCAGCGTCGTAGTCGTCGTCTTTGCCATTAACCTGAAACTTTGAACCTGAAACCTGAAACCTTGAACCGTCACTCAAACCCATACGCCTCGTCGAGTTCCTGCTCTAATAGTTCCTCGGGCGTGGGCTCGTGGGGGCGCAGGTGCTCCGGCACGTCGGTGGGCGAGAGGAGAAACAGCGGCAGCCACTTGTCCTCCACGGCGCGGCCCGGCATGTCGCGGAAGCGGAGCAGCAGGAAGCCGTTGCGCTCACCCACCATCTGCCCCGTGCGCCCTCCCCAGCGGTCGGTCAGCAGGCGCAGCGCGGCGGCGAACTCGCGGCGGTCCTCGTAGCCGTGGTCCAGGTGGCGGGCGAGCGGTGCGCCCTCCAGCGTGCGGCTGACGAGGAAGTAGCCCGTGGCCTTTTCGACGAGCGTGTAGCAGTCCTCGTCGGCGATGAGCGCGTAGGTGCCGTCGCGGAAGTGATAACCGTCCTGCCCGATGCGCTCCACCACGAGCCGCCGCCCATCGCTCCGCCGCCGCACCACGTCGCCGTAAGTGAACCTCGGCTTCACCGCCGCCGCCTCGTCGGGCAGAATGGCGGGGTGCCGCATGGCGGCGAGTTTAAGGTTCAAGGTTTCAGGTTTCAGGTCTTTGCTCATGGGTCTCTGCTTTCGGGTTATCATACGTGATGACCTCGACCTTCTCTTTCGTGCGCCAGAACTTGCGGACGTGGGAGAGGAGGAGGGTGAAGAGCGGGTCGTTCGGCGGCTCTGGCTGGACGACGTGGAGGGCGAAGGGCTGGTCGAGGTAGGCCGAGAGTTCCGCCGTGGGGATGACGGGCAGCGGCTTGTCGGGGTCGTAGGCTGCGGCGGGGTCGAAGGTCGAGAGGCCCTTCTGTGCGGCGGCGAGCCAGGCGGCGTACTGGCTGATGTGACGGGCGGCGTCGGCGAGCATGCGCGTGGTGCGCAGGGCGTCGCGCTGGAGGTCGCCCCGGCGCACCTGCTCGTCGCTGAATCCCGCCAGCACGTAGAGCGCGGGCTGCGTCACGTAGGCCTCGTGGTCGGCGGGTTTCATCAGCAGGTAGCCCTTGTCGGCGTGCTGACGGAGCATCCGGAAGTAGTCCAGCCAGGGCTGCAGGTTCTTAGTCTTACTCATGGTCGGCGGGCGTTTTGCGGTTCGGCAGACTGTTGCCCATTGCAGCGAGCATAAGCATCTGCAGGACGATAACGATAAAGAGCGCGGCCCTGACCGGCAGCAGCCACGCCATCAGCGCTGCCACGCCCAGCAGGCCCAGCAGCGAGAGGATTGCGGTTGTGATTGTCTTCATTTTGTTGTTATGTTTTGGGGGTTATAAATTCAATACTACATACTTCCCCTCGATGTCCGACTGGCGCAGGCGGCGGTCGCACTCATGGCCCCACGCCACGAGGCAGGAGCCGAAGAAGGGCGACGACTTGCGGCCGTCGGGCTGGATGAACTTCACGCGGTGGCGCATGAATATCATCGAGGCGGCGGTGGGGAAGATGACCTCCTGCCAGAGTAGGTTGTCCTGGCGGTTCACCAGCAGGGCGATGTCGTCGCCGTGGCGGGCCATCCGCTCGCAGAACCGGCGCAGCAGCACGCGGCTGTACGGCGGGTTCATCCATACGGTGCCGAACCAGTCGTGCGCCAGTCCGTCGTCCTCCTTCGTCCATGCCGTCGGCGCGATGTCGAACGGTCGCACGTCCTTTGGCGGGGCGCACGGGTCGAGGTCGAACGGCCCCAGCCGGTCGATGATCCATCGCGGCGTGTACCAGTCGTCGGTCGAGACTGTCGGGTTTCTTTGTTGCCTTGTATCCATTTCGCTATAGATTTCTATTTCTTCTGCCCCCGGCGCACCCAGATGTTGTTCAGGTTCTCGTAGAGCAGCGTCAGGTGATTCTTCTTCACGTCGGGCACGTCGATGTTGTACTGCGCCGTTATCGCCTCCCAGAAGCCGTCCTTGAACTGCTTCAGGTTGAAGGGGCGGGTGATGATGTGGACGCCGCTGCGGGTGGGCATGGTGTAGACCACGGGGTCGGCATAGCCCGACTGCATGGTGCGGATGTAGCGGCGCACGGCGGCCAGCACAGGCTCGTCGGTCACGTCGTCGATGTCCACCACCCAGAGTTCGTCGCCGCGCTCCACGTACTTGCCGCTGCACGACTCGAAGATGGAGTAGAACCGCTTGTAGTCGTGGGCCGCGATGCGACGGGCCGACTCGGCCAGCGTGTCGAGCGCCACCTGCGACATCCGCTTGTAGTTCACCGAGCAGTAGGCCCGCAGGTTCAGCATCTGGCACACCTGCTTGATTTCCTGCTCGTAGCGGTCGAGGTCGCGCCACGAGTAGATGTAGTAGTTGCGGAAGTGGTAGTTGGCGGCGGGCAGGTCGGGATTATCCTTGCCGCGCCGCATCAGTTCGATGACGTAGTAGCGGTCGAGGTTGCCCTTCTCGTTGTCGTCGGGCAGCCCGCCCGTCGCCTCAATGAACTCCCGGTATCGGATGAAGTTGTCTGTCATAATCTCAATGCTTGCTTATAATATATAAAATGTGGCGGCGCGAAGCGAGGGCGCGGAACAAATCCGTGCAACTCGCTACCACGTCTCCATGCCTTCGAGCGGGGCGGCGGGGTCG
>JAFUUL010000185.1 GCA_017483805.1 Prevotella sp. | reverse complement strand
CCGCCGGCATTCACGGCCTTGCCGGGAGCGAACAACTGACCGGCAGCAATAAACTTGTTGACAGCCTCGGCCGTGCAGCCCATGTTCGACACCTCGGCCACGCACAGCGGCTTCTGGGCCAGAATCTTGTCGGCATCGTCGCCGTTCAGTTCGTTCTGGGTGGCACAGGGCAGATAGATGTCGGCCTTCTGCTCCCACGGCTTCTTGCCTTCGAAGAACTGGGCACCCTCAAACTCCTCAGCATAGGGGGCGCACACGTCGTTGCCGCTGGCACGCAGTTCCAGCAGGTAGTCTATCTTCTCAGCATCCAGGCCTGCGGGGTCG
Source organism: Prevotella sp. (assembly GCA_017483805.1). Lineage (GTDB taxonomy): Bacteria > Bacteroidota > Bacteroidia > Bacteroidales > Bacteroidaceae > Prevotella. The sequence continues at coordinate 4,728 of JAFUUL010000185.1, read as the reverse complement.
TAGATGTAGCCGTCGGGGCCGCTGATGGTGATGACCTTCGCGCCCAGTTCGGTAGCCTTCTTGGCAGCACCCCAGGCCACGTTGCCGAAGCCAGAGAGGGCCACCGTCTTGCCCTTAATGTCCAGTCCGTGGGTCTCCAGCATATGGTGCACGAAGTAGAGGGCACCATAGCCCGTAGCCTCGGGACGCAGGATAGAGCCGCCCCATTCCATGCCCTTGCCTGTCAGGGTGGCGCCGTGGAACTGCGAGGTCAGTTTCTTGTACATGCCAAACAGGTAGCCAATCTCGCGGCCGCCCACGCCGATGTCGCCGGCAGGCACGTCCATGTCGGGACCGATCACCTTGTAGAGTTCCATCATAAAGGCCTGGCAGAAGCGCATGATCTCAGCGTCGCTCTTGCCGCGCGGGGCGAAGTCGCTGCCGCCCTTGCCGCCGCCCATGGGCAGCGTGGTCAGTGCATTCTTGAAGGTCTGTTCGAAGCCCAGGAACTTCAGAATGCTCAGGTTGACGGATGGGTGGAAGCGCAGACCGCCCTTGTAGGGGCCGATGGCGCTATTGAATTGTACGCGATAGCCGATGTTGACCTGCACCTCGCCCTTGTCGTCTACCCAGGGCACGCGGAATGTGGTGATGCGCTCCGGCTCTACGATGCGCTCCACGATCTTGGCCTTCTCAAACTCTGGGTGCTGGTTGTACACATCCTTGATGCTCTCCAGCACTTCGCGAACTGCCTGAAGGTACTCCAACTCGCCCGGATGCTTCCGCTCCAGGGCTTGCATGATTTTCTCAACTTCCATAGTGTTATGTTTTAAAGTTAATCAGATTGTTATTTTCAACACCGCAAAAGTAGGAAAAATTCTTGTATCTTCCAAGAAAAAAGCAAAAAATCTTTCCTTTCACCTTGCATTTTGTTCAAAAGACCGACCTTAACATAATTTATTTAGGTACGGGCGTAATAAGTCGGGAGTTTAGGCGTTATTTATATTATAAATAATCAATAACAAGTCTTAAGATGAAAAAACTATTGTCAGTAGTGTGTTTGCTGGGCTGCCTGAGCACCACGCAGACCTATGCACAAAGCGAACTCTATCCTAAACATTTCGACTTGGAGCAGGTGACCCTGCTCGACGGACCGATGAAGACTGCCATGGAACTCAACTTTCGCGTGCTCATGCAGTACGACGTAGACCGTCTGCTGACGCCCTACGTGCGTCAGTCGGGCCTGAGCGACGATGCTAACAGCCAGTACTATCAGTGGGAGCAGAAGCATCCCTCGTTCCCCAACTGGGGCAGCGGCAACTTCAACCTCGACGGCCACGTAGGCGGCCACTACCTGTCGGCCCTCTCGCTGGCCTATGCCGCCTGCCGCGATGCCGGCATGAAGGCGCAGTTGAAGGAGCGTCTCGACTATATGGTTCGCGTGATGAAGGACTGCCAGTCGAACTACGACCAGAACGCCGAGGGCCTCTACGGCTTCATCGGCGGACAGCCCATCAACCAGTCGTGGAAGGATCTCTACAGCGGCAACCTGGCCTCCATCCGCAGCAACTGGGGCTGGGTGCCCTTCTACTGCCAGCACAAGATACTGGCCGGCCTGCGCGATGCCTATATCTATGGTGACAATCAGGATGCCCGCGAGGTGTTCCGCAAACTGGCCGACTGGAGCGTCAGTGTGGTGAGCAACGTGTCCGATGACGACCTGCAGGGCTTCCTCAACTGCGAGCACGGTGGCATGAACGAGTCGATGCTCGATGCCTACCAACTCTTCGGCAACGAACTCTATCTCATGGCCGCCAAGCGCTACACCCACCGCACGATGCTCGACGGCATGCAGACGCTCAACCCCACCTTCCTCGACAACAAGCACGCCAACACCCAGGTGCCCAAGTACATCGGCATGGAGCGCATCGGAGAAATTGATAATCTTCAATCTTCAATGTTCAATCTTCAATGTAGAAAGGCCGCCGAAAACTTCTGGCAGGATGTAGCCGAGAACCGCACCGTCTGCATAGGCGGCAATTCTGTGGGCGAGCACTTCCTGACCAAGGCCAACAGCAACCGCTACATCGACCATCTGGACGGTCCGGAGTCGTGCAACACCAACAATATGCTGAAACTATCGGAGATGATGAGCGACCGCACCGGCGATGCCAAGTATGCCGACTTCTACGAGCAGGCCATGTGGAATCACATCCTCTCCACGCAGGACCCCCGCACCGGCGGCTACGTCTACTTCACCACCCTGCGCCCCCAGGGCTACCGCATCTATTCGCAGGTCAACCAGGGCATGTGGTGCTGCGTGGGCACCGGCATGGAGAACCACTCCAAGTACGGCCACTTCATCTACACCCACGACGGCCGCAAGACCCTCTACGTAAACCTCTTCACCCCCTCTTCCCTCGTCAGTGACGACTTTGTAGTCACCCAGGAGACCCAGTTCCCCTTCGAACCAAAGACCACCCTCACCATCGGCAAGTCTGGCCACTACACCATCGCCGTGCGCCACCCCGCCTGGGCCGCCGAAGGCTACCAGATCAAGGTCAATGGTCAGGTATTCAGCAGTATCACTGCTGAAAAAGGCACCCCCACCTACATCCCCGTCACCCGCAAGTGGAAGAAGGGCGACCGCATCGAGATCACCCTGCCTATGGCGCTACGCTACGAAGAGTGCCCCAACTACACGGACTACATCGCCTTCAAGTACGGCCCCATCCTGCTGGCCGCCCAGACTTCGGCCAATGGTGAGAAACTGCAGAACGAATATGCCGGTGCCGGCCGCATGGATCATGCCCCTGGCTCGATGGGCACGTCGAAGAACCTGCTCTCGGCTCCCTTGCTGATAGGCAGCAGAGCCGATGTGCTCAGCCGCATCACGCCGCAAGACCTCTCGAAACTCACCTTCACGATAGACGCCAGCCGTGAGGGCGTGGAGACCTATCAGTGGAAGACGCTCACGCTGCAGCCGTTCTACCAGATTCACCATGCCCGCTACTCGTGCTACTGGTATCAGCAGACGCCCGAGGGCTTTGCCGCCAGCACGATGGCACAGACCGAAGCCGCCAACGAGGCCCTGGTGGCCCGCACGCTCGACTTCGTGGTGCCCGGTGAGCAGCAGAGCGAGGCCGGCCACGAGTATAACTACTCCACCAATTCGGGCAAGGGCAGTTACAACGGCGAGAGTTACCGCGACGCCCAGGCCGGCGGCTATGTGCAGTACACGCTGTTCAATGCCAAGGGCGAGGCCGAGGGACTGGCCGTCATGTGCCGCTTCACCCGTGCCGACAAGGGCCGCAAGGCTGCACTGCTGGTGGACGGTGAGAAGATAGCCGATGTGGTCATCCCCGACCAGGTGCCTAATGCCGAGAACGGTTTCTTCAACGTGGAGTATCCCATCCCCGCCGCGCTCCTGAAGGACGCCCAGGGCCAGGCCAAGCGTCAGTTCGCCGTGCGCCTCGCGGCCACTGAGGGTACCCTCAATCCTGGTCTCTACTACCTCCGACTGGTCAAATAAGAAAATACATTTTAAGCAATCATGGCAAACATACCTCAGGAATTCAATACGTTCTATCTGAAGGATGTGTCGTTCGTCAATCTGATGACGCGACGCATCTTCAACGTGCTCATTGTGGCTAACCCCTACGACGCCTTCATGCTCGAAGATGACGGACGCGTAGACGAAAAGATCTTCGACGAGTATATGGAACTCGGTCTGCGCTATCCGCCCACCTTCACCCAGGTGTCTACCACCGAGGAGGCCAACCACGTGCTGCAGAACACCGACATCGACCTGGTGATATGTATGCCTGGCACCGCCGACAATGATGCCTTCACCGTGGCCCGCGAGGTGAAGCAACTCAACCCCGACATACCCTGCGTGGTGCTCACGCCCTTCTCGCACGGCATCACCAAGCGTATGCAGAACGAGGATATGTCGATCTTCGACTACGTGTTCTGCTGGCTGGGCAACACCAACCTCATCCTCTCCATCATCAAGTTGATTGAGGACCAGATGAACATCGAGCACGACATGGAGGAGGCCGGCGTGCAGATGATCCTGCTCGTGGAGGACAACATCCGCTTCTATTCCTCCGTGCTGCCCAACCTCTACAACTACATCCTCCAGCAGTCGAAGCGCTTCTCCACCGAGGCCCTCAACCCCCATGCTGCCGCCCAGCGCAAGCGTGGCCGCCCCAAGGTGGTGCTGGCCACCAACTACGAGGAGGCCCTTCGCATCTACGAGAAGTATCATGAGAATACGCTGGGCGTCATCAGCGACACCCGCTTCCCCATGCAGACCCCCGTGGGCCGTCTGAGCCATGTGGAGGAGGGCGACCCCGAGGCCGGCCTCAAACTGCTGCGCGAGATTCGCCGCCGCGACGAGTACGTGCCCCTCATCCTGGAGAGCAGCGAGGTGCAGAACCGCGAAAAGGCCTGGGCCGAGGGCTTTGATTTTCTGGACAAGAATTCAAAGAAGTTCAATGTCGACCTGCGCAACATGATTGAGGAGCACCTGGGCTTCGGCGACTTCGTCTTCCGCGACCCTGAGACCAAGGAAGAGGTGGCCCGCGTCAGCAGCCTGAAGGAACTGCAGGACAACATCTTCAAGATTCCCCACGACTCGCTGATGCACCACATCCGCCGCAACCACATGAGCCGCTGGCTCTGTGCACGCGCCATCTTCCCCGTCAGCCAGTTCCTCAAGCACGTCACCTGGCACAAACTGCAGGA
>JAFUUL010000184.1 GCA_017483805.1 Prevotella sp. | reverse complement strand
ATTTTATTAACAAATTAAAAACATTTACGTATGAAAAGAAATTTTCTTATTTTGATGTTGCTGTCTCTCTTGCCGTTGGCAGGATGGGCACAGGGCGTTTCTATTGCGGACTACACAATAGAAAACACTGGCGCTAATGCTGTTCAGTATGACGGCACTCAGAAAGCCGTCACTCTGAATGTCTCTACGTCAGGGGCCGGCAACCTTACTGCAGGCACCGACTACACCGTAACGTACTACAAGGTGGTTAATTCAACAGAAACTGCTATTGAAGCCACCGATGTGAAAAACGCTGGTACGTACAAGGTTTCTGCTGTCGGTAAGGGTGCTTATACTGGTGAGACCGCCAAAATTACCTTCACCATTACCCCGAAGCCGTTGACGGATGCCATGATTCAGACTATTACTGATCCGATTTATTCTGGTAGCCCACTTACTCCTACAATCACCGTTCAAGATGGTGGGACAACTCTGGTTAAGGGTAACGCCACTAACGGTAAGGACTACACAGAAGAGTTCACCAACAACACTGTCGTTGCAACTACGACTTCTGCTAATGCTCCTACCGTCACCATCACTGGTCACGGCAACTACTCTGGCACTGCAACAAAGAAGTTCAATATTGTTGCCGCTGATCTGACCGCTGCTATGATTGGAGACATCCCTGCTCTGACGTACGACAAGACGAACCAGGATCCCACGCCTTCTGTGACATTCACAGGTTCGACTCCTCTTACTCTGAATACTGATTATGTAATTTCGTACAAGAAAGAAGCAGACGGCTCCTATTCTGATATTGAGCATGTCCAGGCTGCAGGTTCTTACAAAGTGATTGTAAAGGGTAAGGAGGGCAGTAACTTCAGCACCTCTGTTAGCGCAGAGAAGGTATTCACCGTAAGCCCCAAGACTGTTTACATCAGAACCAACAATGACAAGGTGACCTACAGTGCTACTGCTTACACTCCCGCCGTTGACAAGAATGTGACATTCTCTATGCTCGAGGATGGTGATGGGATTGATGCTAGTGACCTTAAAGTGCAATTGAAGAAAAGTGATGATTCTGAGGTTGCAAGTGCTACTGATGCTGGCGAATATACCATCACGGTTGGTTATGCCGATGGCAAGACTGCTCTGACAAACACGAACTATACGCCGACCTTCTATTCTGTAGGTAAACTGACCATCGAGCAGAAGGAACTGACTATCACTCCAGTTGCTGGTAAAACTAAGACTTATGGCACAAGTGATGACTATGTAGCAGGTAAGGCTGCTGCTGAGGCTGATGTTACTATCGACGGTCTGCTGACTGGTCACACTGTAAACTGGGAAATCGGTACTTCCACAAACCTGACTCTGAAGCGTACTGATACTGAGGATGTAAGCAATAATATCGCTCTCTGGGTAGTGAATAATGCCGATACTAAGGTTGAGGTGAAAGATGGTTCTTCAACCGATGTTTCTGCCAACTATAAGTATAAGTTCGACAATGGAACATACTCTATCACGGGTAAGGCCATCTCTATCTTGGCCGACAACGGTGGCAATGTTTATAATGCTTCTGTTCCAACGACCGCAGGTCTGACTGTGACCATCGTTGGTATGGATGATGAAGACGCTGCTGCTGTCAAGTCTTCTATCGAGGCTTCTCTGAGCATCGCAAATGCTAGCGCAAACGTCGGTAAGTATGTCATCAACATTGGTGATTTTGACACTACCGGTGACAACTGGAAGAACTACAACACAACGACCATCACCAAGGTTCCTGGTGAGTACAAGATTACAAAGGCTCCTCTGAAGATTGCAGTCAAGGATCAGTATCTGCAGGTGGGCGACAAGGTTATCGCTGCTTCTGCTGAGACCGTTACCTTCACCACCACTACTGGCATCACCGAGGCTGATAAGACTGCCGTTCTGAACAAGATCGCCCTCGCATTCTCTGCTACTTCTCCTGCTGTTCCCGTAGAAACTGGTGACCATGCTGGCGAGTTGGCCGCAGGTGCTCTCACCGCTGGCTGGACCTCTGAAGGTGCCGCTGCTACTGCTGATGCCGACAAGGGTATCTGGTTCAATGGTATCACTGTCGATGCCACGGCCTATAATGCCGCAACTGACGTTAACTTCACTCTGACTGGTGAGGGTACAGAGATTAAGGCAGGCAAACTGGTTGTTTCTTCTGCTATAGTTCCCCTTGAGTTGAATGCAGCTAATGTTACTGCAGCGACTGCTAAGACAAATACACAGTTGCTGACCGAGAATGCCAACAAGAAGATGAATGTTGTAATTAAGAACAAGACTTTGAAGGCTGGCAAGTGGTATGCTATCTCTCTGCCGTTCAGCATCACTCCGTATGACTTTGTCAACGCCGTAAAGACCTATGCTATCTTCGATAGACTGCAGAAGGAAAGTGATAAACTGAACTTCAAGATTTCGCTGGAGCAGATTCCTGCTTACACTCCATTCCTAGTGAAGGTTGAGTCTGAGGTGAAGTTCAAAGACGTAACTTTCAATGAGGTTACCATTGCTACTCCTGCTACCATTGAGACTGAGAAGAACAGCGTATGGAAGATTGTGAATACGACCGACGAGGCTAACGTGCCTAATTTGGTTTACTTCCTGAATCAGGAAGGTGCGAATATCTCTCTCGGAAAGAATGCAAATGGACAGAAGTTCTACGGCTTCGAGGCATACATCACCACTCTCGACGGTAATGAGGCACAGGAAGCACGTATCTATATTGAAGAGGCTGACGGCAGCACCACAGCAATCAGCGCTATCGCTGCTGACGGAGAACTTGTTCCTGCACAGGGCTGGTACACGCTGAATGGTGTTAAACTGCAGGGCGTTCCCACTCAGAAGGGTGTTTACATTAACAACGGTAAGAAGATCGTTATTAAGTAAACTGCACTGATCATTAATAGGAGTTCGCTCACCCAGGATAAAAGAGCGTGGGCGAACTCTCTTTCATTTCAAACACATAAAAGAAGAAAGAAGATGTACAAGAAAACATATATTACTCCCGATTTGGAGAATGTTGTCATTGAAGCATATAAGATGGTATGCGCTAGCGATGGCACCAGCACCGATGTTACTATCCCGACAGAGGATAGTGATCGTCCTGACTATGAGTTGGATGACTAATCCACCCATGGGAGAAAATAATCTATAAGAAATAAATGGGCAAAATGGATATAGCATCAGAAAGTTTAATACAACTTGGTTTTGCCGAAGAGGAATTCGGAGGCAAGGCTTTCTATCGATATGATGGGCTGTTGTTGACCAATGAACCTGTTTATGGCTGGGCACTATGTGATCCTACTACTTATAATCTATGTGGTCAATACATAACTACATTGGATGAAGTAAGACGCTTAATGGCTCAGAAACGGTAATATATTCTGGGGCGCGGGAAAATGCGTCTTGCGTCCCAGAATTGTTATAAAAATCAGTTAAAATAAAGTTATGAATTCAAAATCGTGGCAATCATTTGATAGTCGTTTGAAGGCGCTTAAACAACATCTCCAACTCTCTGACTTGGCATTAACACTGGCCAACAAGAAAGCTGCCGGATTAGCTGGAAACGGACAGAAGATTGCAGAGGTGCTTGGTGGGTCTTTAGATACTCATATGCAACTTAATATACCTAACGAGAAGAGAGATATATCACGTGCATTTATAACGTCGCGTAATAAGTTACATGAGCAGGCTATCATCGAACTATATGGTGAGTTCAGCAACTACGTGGCCAATGTGATTTCTGAGATAGAGCATAAAAATCCTATGCGATTTCTTAGTCTGCTATCAGAAAATAGTGAAAATGGGATAAAGTATAAGGACATTATCACCATTGGGAATTACAACGCTCTTATAGGGGAAATGGCAAAGAGAGTGTTCAGAACTCTAGAAAACAAAAGAAGTACCAAGGACTTGTTGGCTGCTTTCATCAGGAACACGAGCATTACCATCGACAACGAAATCCTTGAGAAAGCATTGGTTTATCTGGAAATTAGGCATCTTATCATTCATAACAACACAAAGGCTGATGCTAAATTTAAAGGAATGGCTCGGCATGATATTGTGTCCATTAATCAGAGAAACCAGAAGATCAACCTGAATTTCACAGTTACCAATGAAGCAATAAATGCCATCTTTCGTTTATGTAAGAAGATTGATGATGAAATTGTCGACAAGGATTTGATATAGAATGCCAACCAGAGGTATCTAACGCAAAGCAGCCCAGTCGGTGGGCAGTGGTGGGAGGTTCGAGTCCTCGCTTCGCGGCAACTTTTCTCATGAAAAGTTATAGTTTTAAATTGTTAATAAAGACACATTCGGCCCGCTGGCTCGTGAGAGTAGGTCGAGGCCAAGAAGAAACAACCGAAGTCGCCGGCCCGTGAGGGTCGGCGGCTTTATACAAGGAAAGAAATTAATAGACTCGCTACGCGCTTTGCTTGTCAAAGAATTACAATAATTTTGGCTACGCCCTTTGTCTGTCAAAGGACTAGAATGATTTCTATAACCGCTCAATGTCTTCGATAGTGAGGCCAGTGATGTCTGCTATATCTTCTAATGCAAAGCCTTTCTTCTTCATCCTGCGGGCATTCTCTTTGCGCTCTTCCTCACGGCCTTTGGCCTCACCTTCGGCTATGCCTTCGGCCCTGCCTTCTGCCCTGCCTTCAGCCCTGCCTTCTGCCCTGCCTTCAGCCCTGCCTTCAGCCCTGCCTTTGGCTTCACCTTCTGCCATACCTTCTGCCCTGCCTTCTGCCACGGCGGTGTCGTAGACATCCTTAGCGGCGTGGACGCTGACCATGTAGTCTTCGTAGGCATGGCGCTCCTGGGGCGTCATCTTCATGTAGTCCAGTTTCTCGCGGGCCTCCTGCAGGCCGGGCGTAGTGGTGTCGGGTTTGATGATGCCGTCCTTCAGGTATTCAAACCACTCCTCGATGGGCGTCTTGGCCACGGCATTGAACTGGTTGACACGCAGCAGGAAATACTCGGGATAGACTTCGTCGGGCGACACGGGGCGCTTGGTGTCGTCCTTCACGATGGCTTCCTCGCGCGGCGTGAACTGCAGCACGGAGTCGGGGTTGTTCATGCCCTTGAACGTGGTCTTGCCGTGGTAGACGTAGTCATCGC
>JAFUUL010000183.1 GCA_017483805.1 Prevotella sp. | reverse complement strand
GAGTGATGAGTGATGAGTGATGAGTGATCGGAGACGTGGTTGTCCAGCAGGTTGAGTTGCATGCCTTCGCGCAGAATCTTCTGCAGATAGCCGAAGTCGCGCCCCTCGTCGGTATTGCCGTAGTCGACGGTGATTTCGCCGTCCTCGGTCTCAGCCTGAATGGTCTGGGCGTCAAAGGAACGGACGATGCAGCGCACGTATTCGCGGTTGATGCTGAGCCCTTTGGGTTGCGGCTTCAGGTTGACGGGCAGCACCTGCAACAACGAGCCCGGCACGTCGACGGAGAAGACCGCCGAGATGAACAGCGTGACAGCCCGCAGGTCGTAGAGCCAGTCGTCGCCCTCGATGGGCTGACTGGTGTTAGAGTGGCGGCGGGCCGTCTGTATGGCTCGCTTCTGGTCGGCCTTCAGTCCCAGTTGCTTGCAGAGGAAGTCCACCTGCGAAAACAGGTTGCCGAAGGTGCCGCGATGCTGCTTGCAGCCCTCAGCCGCACACAGGGCGATGACCTCATGCATCTGCCTCGTGCCCTGCGTCGATGGCCCCGCCTGCACCAGTTCCCTGCAAATCCCAAATAGTTCTCCCGCCTCCATAACTCTTAATTCTTAACTCTTAATTACTTCAATCCCTCCACGTACTCCCACAGTTTCTTATAGAACGGATGGCGCGTCAGCGTGGGACGGTCGCCCAGGATGATCAGTTTCATGCGGGCTCGGGTGATGGCCACGTTCATGCGGCGCAGGTCGCGAAGGAAACCTATCTGCCCCTCGTCGTTGGAGCGCACCAGCGAGATGACGATGATGTCGCGCTCCTGACCCTGAAAGCCGTCCACGGTGTTCACGCTGATGCTGTGGCGAAAGGGCTTGAAGAACTCCCGCTTGCGAATCTGCTGGCGCAGATACTGCACCTGAGCCCTGTAGGGTGAGATGATGCCCACGTCGAGCCGCTCCTGCAGGATGCGCTCCTTGCCTATCAGTTCGAAGTAGGCCTGCAGCGAGAGCAGCGTCAGCATGGCCTCCGTCTTGTTGATGCGGCCAAACGACTCGCCGACGAACTCCTCCTTGCCTTCGTATTCAGAGGTGTCGATCCACGTGATGGGCAGGTCGAGGTCCAGGATGCTGCGATGCTTCACCTCTGGGGCCGCCACCATCTGGTTGTGGTAGAACCAGTCGCTGCTGAAGCGCATGATGTCTTCGTTCATGCGGTACTGCATACGCAGCAGCGTGACCACCTCGGGCTTCTGGTTGGCGATGCGCTCCATCAGCGTGCGGCCCAATCCGCCCTTCAGTGCCTCGTAGCACTTCACGGTGGGCGGCAGTTGGCAGTGGTCGCCGGCAAAGATGACGCGGCCGGTCCGTCGGATGGGAATCCAGCAGGCGGCCTCCAGGGCCTGGGCAGCCTCGTCGATGAAGAGCGTGCCAAACTTCATGCCGTCCAGCAGACGGTTGGCACTGCCCACCAGGGTGCAGGCGATGACACGGGCCTCGCCGAAGAGTTCGGCATTGATGCGGATCTCCAGTTCCGTGGCGCGGCTCTTCAGACGGTCCATCTTCTGATGCCAGTTGTCGCTGCGCTTGCGCTGGTTGCGCAGTTCGCGGATGGCCTTGCGGATGGCCCAGAGTTGGGGGTAGTCGGGATGGGCCTCGAAGCGACGCTCATAGGTGAACGAGAGCATCTTGTCGTCCACACGGGTGGGATTGCCGATGCGCAGCACGTTGAGCCCGCGGTCTACCAGTTTCTCTGAAATCCAGTCGACGGCCATGTTGCTCTGGGCGCACACCAGCACCTGGCTCTCGCGCCGCAGCGTCTCGTAGATGGCCTCCACCAGCGTGGTAGTCTTGCCCGTGCCGGGAGGGCCGTGTACGATGGCTACATCCTTGGCGCGCAACACCTGGTTGACGGCTTGCTCCTGCGTCTTGTTCAGGTAGTCGAAGCCCATATCTGGAAAGGAGAAGGTCTCGGCCTTCTGATTCGAATAGAACAGGTCGCGCAGATAGCCCAGCCGACCCTTGGCCCGCATGGTGCGCTCCAGGGCCTCGAACATCAGGCGATAACTGGTCTCGTCGAAGAAGAGCATCACGCCCACCTGTCCGTCGCTCACCTGCAGGTCGCCCAGCGGCGCCCCGTCGGGCACGCTGACCACCATGCGGTCGCCATCAACGAAACTGACGGTGCCGGTGAAAAGAGAAAGACTCTCCCCCGACCTCTCCCTATAAGGGAGGGGGGTAGACAGTTTTGCTGTTGGAGTCTGACCACTCCCCTCCCTCACAGGGAGGGGCTGGGGGAGAGTCTGCTGGGATTTAGTCTTAAAGAATTGCACGGGCCGTCCGAACTCGAAGTTGTGATCGGTGTCCTCCTCCGTCGAGTTGCGGAACACCTCTACGCAGAGTTGGTTCAACGAATTATAATAGGAACGCCCGATGCGCAGGGGCAACCAGGCATCGCCGCGGCTGACCAGCCGACGGATGCCCATGGCCTCCTTCTGCTGCATGAAGGCCTTCTTCTCCTCCTCATACTCCATCTGCAGCAGCGCGCGCTGTCGCTGCAGTTCCAGAATGGGTGCTCCTGTCGTTTCTTCTTTTGCTTTCATAACGATTACTGCTTACAAAAATAGCAATAAAAACAGAACTAATGCACTTCTGCCGCCAAGAATTAAGAAATATTTAGGTATTGATAGCGCGGTCTCAGTTTTTTTTCGTAACTTTGCCCGCAAAACAGGTGCGTTATGGCTATCAACTATACCCGTAAGGAAGAACTCTGGAACACATGGACTCACGCCGGAGGGGCGATGATGGGAGGAGCCGTGGCCATTGCCTTCATCATCGTGATCTGCCTGGGCAACTACGACCGCAAGTGGGCCAGCCTGGGTGTGGGACTCTATCTCTTCGGTATGCTGGGCAGTTATCTGGCATCGACCATCTACCATGCCCTGAAGGAGGAAAGCAAGTGGAAGAAGCGTTTCCGCAAGTGGGACCATGCGGCCATCTACTGGCACATAGCCGGCTCCTACTCACCCATCACGCTGCTGGCCATGCGCGACCATGGCTGGTGGGGCTGGACGCTGTTCATCTTTGTTTGGGCATGTGCCATCGTGGGCACCATCATCAGTTTCATCAAACTGAAGGACCACTCCAACATCGAGACGGCCTGCTTCGTCATCATGGGCATGAGTGTGCTGGTGGCCTTCAAGCCGCTGATTGACACGGTGGCCACCTGGGCCGTCATCATGATCATCCTGGAGGGTGTAGCCTACATCACTGGTGCCGTGTTCTACTCGTTCAACAAGACGAAATACATGCACACGGTGTTCCACTTCTGCGTGCTCCTGGGCAGCATCTTCCACATCATTGCCGTGTGGGACATCCTGGTGGTCGACATTTTCTAACCTAAAAAATAAGAGACAATGAAAAGTACCGTTAAAGCAATGCTGATGCTCCTGGCCGTCATGCTGATAGCCGGATGCGCACAGAAATCGAAACTGAAGGACATCGTGGAACAGGAAAACGCCGGTTGCCCCTACTTGCTGGAAGACGGCGTCACCGTCACCAAGGTGGAACTGGCCAACGGCAACACCGTGGCATTCTTCATCAGTCTGGACGACACCTACGGCGAGTTTCTGGGTGAAGAGGAAGGAAGGGATCTGCTGAAGGGTGGTATGCTCCACTGGTTTACCGACGGCGACTCTCCCTTCAAGGAAGCTGTCGAGGCTGTCATCAACGAGGGTGGCACCATCGGATGCGCCTTTCAGAACGAGGAGGGCACAAAGTGGAAGTGCGAGTTCGAGAGTTACGAACTGGAGGAGGCCCGCTATGAGAATGCCAGCATCTTCGATGACGACGATGAAGAAGAAATCGCTGATTCCATCGCTTACGAAGACTATGACGACACAGAGGCCGTTGACTTCGAGAGCCTGGCCAACAACAGCGACGACCTGGACTTGGACAACATGAGCGACGGCATGAAAGAGACGGTGCTGAAGTTGGGTATCGAAGAGGCCAACAAGACAATGCCGCAGGATCTGGGCGATGGCCTGACGATGAAATCGGTCAAACTGGCGGGCAGCAACCTGGTCTACACCGTTGGCGTCGACGAGGACCTGATGGATATCGCTATGCTCGAGATGGCCAGGGACGTGATGAAAGAGGCGATGATCGGCATGGTGAAGGAAGGTGACCAGGACATGCAGTTCATCTGCCGACTGCTGGTTGAGACCAATCGCGGCATGGACTTCAAGTATGTGGGCAACACCTCGGACAAGTCGGTCAACATCCACCTGACGTCCAGCGAACTCAAGCGCGCCATAGGACTCTGACGCTCAGCGTCTCGGCGTCGAACGTGACGTCTCCCCCACGCTCTATGAACTGGTGCAGCACACCCTGTGCTGCCAGTTCATGGGGCGTTCCTATTTTCAGGCCCTCCGTGCGGCTCATCAGCCAAACGGTGTCGGCCACCTGCAAGGCCAGTTCCAGGTCGTGGGTGGAGAGGAAGATGGTCTTACAGGCCTCGCGACTGATGCGGCGCAGCAAGAGCAGCATCTCCACCTTGCTGGGATAGTCGAGGAAGGCCGTGGGCTCGTCCAAATATATAATAGGTGTCTCCTGGGCCAGCGCCTTGGCTATCATCACCTTCTGCCGTTCGCCGTCGCTCAGCGTCTGCACCAGACGGTCTTTCAGGTGGTCGATGCCAATCAGGCTGATGGCATCCCTGCAGGCCTTGCGGTCAGCATCGGACAGGCGCCCCCAGAAGCCCGTGTAGGGGGTGCGCCCCATCTCCACCAGTTCCATGACCGTCATCTGCTGCACGTCGGGCTTCTCCGTCAGTACGATGCCGATGAGCCGGGCCAGTTCGTGCTCGCTGTAGTCCTCCAGCCTTTGGCCCTCCAGCAGGATGTCGCCAGAGAGTTTTGGCTGGAAGGCCGAGAGCGTGCGCAGGAGGGTCGACTTGCCCACGCCGTTCTCGCCCAGCAGACAGGTCAGGCAGCCGCGCTGAAGACTGGCCGACACATCGCTGGCCACCACGCGGATGCCCTGCTTGGTGTGATAGCCTATGCTGAGATTCTTCAGTACGACCGATGCGTCGCTCATTTGCCGATGAACTTTCTGCCCTGTTGGATGTTGATGCCCCGCTGCGGCTGGGCCAGACGGCGACCTTGCAGGTCGTAGACGTCGAGCGAGGAGTGATCAGTGATGAGTGATGAGTGATGA
>JAFUUL010000182.1 GCA_017483805.1 Prevotella sp. | reverse complement strand
GTGAACCTGCGCCAAGAGGAACGCGCCCAACTGGTGAAGGGCGAGATGCTGGCCGCCCGCAAAGAGTGCGACATAGAGTACCGCCTCATCATCCAGCAACTCAACGGTGCCGCCCTGCTCGACGAGACGGGCTACAAGTACCACGAGTTTATCCGTCTGCTCAACGAGGACATCAACTACTATCGCAACGTAGTCCTCGCCCGCACCAAGAGCGGCAAGGATGATGACACGCCCTCTGGCGACGACACCGCACCCGACGGCAGTTCGCAGGACGGCGAGGTGACACAGGTCACAAAGGAATAGGAAATCTCTCCGTCGTGGCAGCATCAGTCGGAATGTGCTGGTGCTGCCACGATTCAAAACAAAACAGAAAAAAATGAGGCTAAAAAGATTTGTATTGATTCTGCTTGCTGCCGTCGTGTCGATGGTGGCAGAAGCGCAAGGTAGCATCACGGGGCGGGTAATTGACGAGCAATCACAGCCCATGCCGTTTGTCAACGTCGTGCTACTCAATCGTGCCGACTCCGCTTTCATCGTGGGAGCCGTGACGAAAGACAATGGAACTTTCACCGTCGAGACCGACCGCAACGACGGACTTCTGAAAGTGTCGAGCGTAGGCTATCAGCCCCAATACATCCAAGTGCGACAGGGCAACTTGGGTGATATTCAGATGCTACCCGACAATCAGACGCTGGGCGAGGTGGTGGTGAAAGGTCACGTCCCTTCCTATCGGATGACCACTGAGGGCATACAGACCAACGTAGAGAATACCGTATTGAGCAAACTTGGCACTGGTGAGGACGTGCTGGCCCACGTGCCTGGTATCACAAAGAAAGACGGAGCCTTTGAGGTGTTCGGCAAGGGTGCACCGCTCATCTACATCAATGGACGTCTGATGCGCGATGCCTCGGAACTCGACCAACTAAAATCAGAGAACATCAAGAGCGTGGAACTCATCACCAATCCCGGTGCTAAGTACGACGCAAGCGTGAAGGCCGTGGTGAAGATTCGCACCAAGATGCCGCAGGGTGAAGGCTTCGGCTTCGATGTGCGCTCCAGTTACTACCAGTCGGAGAACACCGACCTCGTGGAGCAACTGAACTGGAACTACCGCCACAACCGCCTCGACGTGTTCGGCACCATCTATTACGGTCTTAACAATGGCCACTACCCAAGCACCACGACAACAATTGTGCAGGCCGATACGCTTTGGCGACAAAACTTTGTGCAAGATTATAACCCAAAGAAACAGTCGTGGCGCAATACTGTCGGTGCCAACTATCTGCTTGACGGAAACAATTCCATAGGACTGCGATATACACTGACGCTTCGCCCCGATAACCATACAAATACCTCGATGGGCAGCGAAGTGACCGCAAATGGAGTCTATTTCGACCGCCTTGACAATACGGTACACGCCGATGTCAATTACTGTCCTGCCCATCTGCTCAACGTTTATTATAAAGGTAAGATCGGTAAGGCCGATATAGACTTCAACACCGACTATCTATATAATCGTGAAAGCGACCATGCCGTCTATACCGAACGAAGTACAAACAAGGACAACCGTGTCGTCAATTCTGAAAACCGTGAACGCAACGAACTCTTTGCCTCGAAGCTCGCCGTTGACTATCCGTTGTGGAGTGGTGGGCTGACCATCGGTGCAGAGTATACCCACACCAATCGTAATGATGACTACATCAATCCCGAACACTATGTACCAACCTCGTTTGCAGAATTGAAGGAGTCACACATAGCCCCGTTCATAGAATACAGCCGACAGATTCTCCGCTTTCAGTTTACTGTAGGACTTCGCTATGAATGGGTTAACTTCGACTACTACGAGGACAGCCGACACCTTGACGAGCAGAGCCGCTCTTTTGGCAATCTATTTCCAAGCCTCTCTGTCGGCACGCAGTTTGGCAAGGTGCAGATGCAACTCGGTTATACTGCCAAGACCCGCCGTCCTACTTATCAGCAGTTGAGCAACAACGTCACCTATGGGAATCGCTTCCTTCTACAGTCGGGCAACCCATTCCTCAACCACGAGTACATCCACGACCTTTCGCTGATGGGGGTATGGAAGTTCTTACAATTCGCCGTTAGTTATAACGATCGTCGCGATGCCATCATTTATTGGGCAGAACAACAGGCGGGCAATAGTTCCGTTACTCGCATCACCTATCAGAACATCCCCACGTTGAAAAGTCTCTCCGCTCAAATTGCCGTCGCTCCGAAGTTTGGCGTTTGGTCGCCCGAACTGAGTGTTGGAATGCAAAAGCAGTGGCTCACGCTCCATACAGATGTCGGTAACTACCGTCTGAATACCCCCATCTTCCAGTTCAACCTCGACAATACATTGGACTTCGGCCAGGGATGGGTGGCAGCAGTGGATGCCTACCTGAATACAAAGGGCAATGATGAGAACGTCTATTCCTCGCGCAAAAAAAGTGCCGTTAATGTCAGTCTCACCAAGTCGCTGCTAAACGACCGCCTATCTGTCCGCATTCAAGGCACAGACCTCCTCCACACAGAAAAGCAAGGAATGCTAATGTATGCTGGCCGAATGCAGAGCGAACAGATAAGTTGGTATGACAGCCGCGAATTTGTGCTTACCATCCGCTACAAGTTCAACACCACCCGAAGCAAGTACAAGGGAACTGGCGCAGGTAATGCAGAAAAGAACCGACTATAAATATTTCTCTTGATTGAGCAGGCATCGGACTCGTGCCGACGCTGCCCCCATTTAAACACATTTAACGCCCGACGCTGCAAGATTTCCGGCTTTCGGCGTTTAATAAAGTAGAACATTAACATCAAATTTATAGCACAAATGAAAACATTGAAGATTTGGAGAATCGCCTTTGCTATGCTCGTTACCATCGTGTCGATGGGAGCAGAAGCACAGACACCCACCGATTCCATAGCCCACGAGCAGACCTTGCAGGAGGTCGTGGTGCTGGCTCCGAACATGGAGCGGATGGACAACTACATTCTGGTACTCCCCGATGCCAACCAGCAGCGGCACTCAGGCAATGCCTACGAACTGCTGCGAAACTGCTTCATCCCCGGCGTGGTGGTGGATATGCAGACGGGCAACGTGGAGGCAATGGGCGCAAAGTCCACGCTCTACTTGAACGGTCAGCCTTGCGACGTGCGCGACCTGATGATGCTCCGTCCGCGAGACATTGAGAGGATTGAGTATCACGACATCCCTGCAGGGAAGTTTTCCAACGACCGCACGGCCATCAACTTCGTGGTGAAGCAGTACCGCTATGGCGGCTATGTGCTGGCAAAGGCACAGCAGACCATCGGCTACGGGCGCGGCATCTACGACCTGGCAACAACCATCAACCACGGGCGCAACACCTATTCTGTCTTTGCCGGGCTTGACTATACGAAGGTCAGCGACAACGGGGCGACTTCAGAAGAACAGTTCCGCTTTGACACGCCTCTCACCCGACAGATTGAACAGGAGTCTGCCTACAAGCGAAACGGCCAGTATGTGCAACTTCGCCACCAGTATCAGGGACAGAAGAACTACCTGACCACCAAACTGACACTTGTCAATAGCGACATGCCCTACAATCGGGTCAATGGAACATCAGCCGTGACGGGTCTGGCTAATCAGCCTTTCACCTCCGAGACCTCGCAAAACAGCCTGTCGCCCAAGTTCGACCTCAACGGCGAGTACCGTTTCAGTAATACGAAGTCGCTCAACTATGGCGCACACTTCACCTACGACCGCAACAAGTACGACCGCAGTTACAGTGAAACGGACTATCAGAATCTTGTCCGCGAGTCGGAGGATGCCTACAGTTTCCGTGCCGCCTGCATCTACAACACGACGCTGGCAAAGGGGGCTTTCACCGCTGAACTCTACCACTATCACAACATCTGGGACTCGCACTACACCGAGAGCACCGAACTCTGGCAGCATCTTTGGAAAGGCGAGTCGCTGGCGTTCCTGTCCTACAACCGTCGGCTGAGCCAGAAACTCAGCCTCACGTCGCGCCTCGGCGTGGACTGGCTGCAATACCATCTACACGGCTCCAACGACCTGAGTCAAGTCACCCCTCGCGTAAACGTCCGTCTGCAATACCAGATACCGCGTGGCAGTCTGCTCTATGCCGTGAACTATGTCAATTCTAACTATGGCACCGACATCATCAACGATGCTGAAGTAGCCATCGACCGCTACCTCTCCGTGAAGGGCAATCCCGACTTGCAGAAGTCCTACGACTTCGTGACCTATCTATATTATATGCAGCAGTTCAAGCAGAAGTGGACGCTCTCGGCCATATCGCAATACAATTTCAGCCACAACTACGTCACCACCGACTACACCCGTCGCGGCGACCGCATCATCCGCTCGTATAGCAACGATGGCGACACACACCACTTCTCCGAGATTGTCGGTCTTTCCTATCGTCTGTCGCAACGAGCCAGTATCGGCGGCGACATCCGCTACGCCCACTCATGGCTTGATGCCCGCGAGAGCATCCATACTAATAGTCTGACTGGAAACCTCAATGCCTCCTACTACTGGCGCGAGTTTTCCATCCAGCCCACCGTCAGTTTCCGCAAGAAAACGCTCGACTTTGCCACGATGACTATTGCCGAGATTCCCATCAACTACTCGATGAAACTGTCCTACTCCCACAAGAACCTCTATCTGTCAGCCCTCGTCTCGTCGCCCTTCACCAAGCGACGCACCAAGACCACGATGGAGGCAATGCCCTACTGCCAGTTCCGCGAAGTCCTCGACCGAACTCAGAGCCAATACTGCAATCTCTCGCTCACATACACCTTCGATTTCGGGCGCAAGACCAAACAGGTAGATTCCAACATTGATAAATCATCAAATAGTTCTTTGCTCAAGATATAACCAAACATTGACATGATTATCAAAATGATAACGCAAATGAAAACAATGAAGATTTGGAGAATCATGTTTATTACGCTTGCTGCCTTCTCCCTCGCCTCTTGCAGCAGCGACGATGATGACAAAGACATTACCAAGGAAATTATCATGAATGTTTCCGCTGAGCCTGGCATAATGTATGACCTCTTCGACAGCATGGGAGAACATCCCATCGAGTGTATGCAAGTGATGACGGAAGACGAGCCAGGACAATGGCAGTACCTATACTTCAGTGAAGTCAAGGGCTTCACTTACGAAAGAGGTCATGAATACGTGCTGCGCGTGAAACGGACTATTTTGGCCAACCCTCCCCAGGATGCCAGCAACCGCAC
>JAFUUL010000181.1 GCA_017483805.1 Prevotella sp. | reverse complement strand
TCCAACAATTCTTTGATCATTCCCTCGACATCAGCATCAGAAGCCGTCAAAGTTTTCGACTCCTTAGCCTGGAACACGATGTTCTTGATAGCCTTCACCTTGGTGGGCGAGCCGGAGAGACCGCACTGCTGCACGTCACCATTCACATCGGCCACGCTCCACTGGTTCAGTGTCAGATATGGACGCTCTTCATAGAGGTAGTCGTAGTTGGACTCCCCTCCTTTGGAGGGGTTGGGGGAGGCCTCTAATGGGCACATTGCCCTCTTGTATTTCATCACCAGTTTGGCGTTCTGCGGGCGGCAGGGGGCAGCGCTTCCGTTCACCGTGATGACCACGGGCAGCGGAGCCTCAACGGTCTCCACACCACCATCGATCACACGCTTGATGGTAGCCTTGCCATCCTTCACGCTGAGCACTTCCTCAGCGTAGGTCACCTGGTTGAGACCCAGTTTCTGGGCTACCTGCGGGCCTACCTGGGCCGTATCGCCGTCGATAGCCTGACGACCACCGATGACGATGTCCACGTCGCCAATCTTCTTGATGGCCGTAGCCAGGGCGTAAGAAGTGGCCAGCGTATCGGCACCTGCAAACAGGCGGTCGGTCAGCAACCAACCGGTATCGGCACCACGATAAAGACCTTGACGAATAATCTCACCTGCACGTGGAGGACCCATCGTGAGGATTCCTACTGTAGAGCCTGGGTTCTGCTCCTTCAGGCGAAGGGCCTGCTCCAGGGCGTTCAAATCTTCGGGGTTGAAGATGGCGGGTAGGGCAGCGCGGTTCACCGTACCTTCGGCAGTCATCGCATCCTTACCCACGTTTCGGGTGTCTGGCACTTGCTTGGCCAGCACAACAATCTTTAAAGCCATATTATTATAATAATGTATGTAAATGTTTGCTTAGTAAAAAAAGCGGTGCAAAGGTACGGCTTTTTGTTCGATTGACAAAAGAAAACGTGTAAAAAATGCACAAAAGGCCTCCAAACGTGCACAAAATTGGAGATTTGTGTAATAATCCTTTCGCGTTTCGAGTATTTTTTTGTACTTTTGCAAACCATATCCTAACTTAATTATGATTATGAAACGACTACTCTCTACTTTAACGATGGCGGCACTGGTGCTTGGGGCGTGGGCACAGGGCTTCGACAACCTGCCCGATCCCATAGAGGACGTGAACAAGGTGGTGGACAATACGCCCGACTCGATAGCCAAGGCGCTGATGTCGCGGCCTAAGCCGGGCTCTACCCGCAAGGGCAACCAGCCGGTGCTGTTCCTGGTGGGCAATAGCACCATGCGCAACGGCACCAAGGGCAACGGCAGCAACGGCCAGTGGGGCTGGGGCTACTTTGCCAATAAGTATTTCGACGAGTCGAAGATTGCCGTAGAGAATCAGGCTCTGGGCGGCATGTCGACACGTACGTTCTACACCGACCTTTGGCCGGCTGTCCGCGAGGCTTTGCTGCCTGGCGACTGGGTCATCGTCTCCATCGGTCACAACGACAATGGTGAGTTCTTCGACCAGCGACGGGCTCGTGCCGTGATTCCAGGCGTCGACCCTGATACCTGTTATGTGGGCTTCAACCAGCGTACCCAGAAACAGGACACCGTCTATAGTTATGGTACGTATCTGCGCAAATATATCAGTGAGATACGGGCCAAGGGTGCCAACCCCATCCTGATGTCACTCACGCCTCGCGATGCCTACGATGACAAGGGGAAGATTGTGCGCAAGCCCCAGACGGAGTGGGCGGCCTATGTTGCTGCCGTGGAGGGCGTGCCTTTCGTCGACCTGAACGAGCGCAGTGGACAGAAACTGGACTCCTACAGTCATTGGAAGGAGCAGTACCACTTCCTGGGCGACAAGATCCACACCTCGAAGTTTGGTGCCGAGATGAATGCCCAGAGTGCAGCCGAAGGGCTCTGGGAGAGCACCAACCCTCAACTGAAGCCCTTGCAGGCGATGATGAAGGGCGTGCCTGCCGACTGCTGGAACGTGAAGCGGGAAGAGGGCAAACCGGTTGTCTTCTTCACAGGCGACTCCACAGTGAAAAATGCCGATAAGGAGGACGACGGTATGTGGGGCTGGGCCTCGCAGGCATCCACGGTCTTCGATGAGTCGAAGATCACGCTGGTCAATGCCGCCCGCGCCGGCCGTTCCACTCGCAGTTTCGTTCGCGAGGGCCTTTGGGACAAGGTCTACAACTCGCTGCAGCCTGGCGACTTCGTCACTATCCAGTTTGGCCACAATGACATCTGTCCCATCACCGACCAGAAGGCTCGTGGCGTCATCCCTGGTACGAAGGACACGCTGCATGTCTATCATCTGGATAACGATACCTACGAGGTGGTCTACTCCTTCGGTTGGTATCTGAAGAAGATGATTGATGACGTGCGTGAAAAAGGGGCCACACCCATCCTTGTCTCGCTGACGCCTCGCAACGAGTGGCCTGGCGGCAAGGTGGAGCGTCGCGACAACTCTTACGGCAAGTGGTATCGCGAAGTGGTCGAGGAGACGGGCGTGGAGTTCATCGATATGCATAACATCTCTGCCGACTTCCTCGACAAGAAGTTTGCTGTCAAGAAACTGCCGGAGGACAAGGAGAAGGCAAAGGCCAAGGTGGCAGAGATCAAGCAGAAGGCCGGTGACATCTATTTCAAGAAAGACCACACCCACGCCTCGAAGGCCGGTGCCCAGATGAATGCCCAGTCGTTTGCCAAGGGTTTGCGTCAGAACAACAGCGAACTGGCTAAATACTTGAAAAAGTAAAAAGGTAAAAAAGTAAAAAGATAGAAAGGTGATAGACAGGGCGACAGTAGATAAAATCATGGACGCGGCACGCATCGTCGATGTCGTGGGAGAGTTCGTCACGCTGAAGAAGAGCGGGGTGAACTACAAGGGCCTGTGCCCCTTCCACGATGACCGTAATCCGTCGTTCATGGTGTCGCCGTCTAAGAATATCTGCCACTGCTTCGTCTGCGGCAAGGGTGGTACGCCAGCCAGTTTCCTGATGGAGCACGAACAGATCACCTATCCTGAGGCCCTGCGCTGGCTGGCGCGGAAATACAACATTGAGATTGTAGAGAAGGAGATGACCGACGAGGAGCGCGCCCAGCAGAGTGAACGCGAGTCGATGTTCATCGTCAACGAGTGGGCCAAGGACTGGTTCCACAAGATTCTGCTCGAAGATCCTGACGGCATCGCCATCGGCAAGCAGTATTTTCGCAGTCGCGGCATCCGCGATGACATCATCGAGAAGTTCCAGTTGGGCTATGCGCCGCAGAAGCGTGACGCTCTGTCCTCTGCCGCACTCTCCAAAGGCTACAAGGCGGAGTTCCTGGTGAAGACGGGACTGTGCATTGAAAATGAACGTGGGCTGTACGATCGCTATTCCGGTCGCGCTATCTTCCCCTGGTTCAATGTCAGCGGCAAGGTGGTGGCCTTTGGCGGACGTGTGCTCGACAGCCGCACCAAGGGCGTGGCGCAGAAGTATGTCAACTCGCCCGACTCCGACATCTACCACAAGGAGCGTGAACTCTATGGCATCTATCAGGCCAAGAAGGCCATCGTCAAGGAAGACCGCGTGTTTATGGTCGAAGGCTATACCGACGTCATCGCCATGCACCAGGCCGGCATCGAGAATGTGGTGGCCAACAGCGGCACGGCCCTAAGCCTCTATCAGATCCGTATGCTGCACCGCTTCACCAACAATATCACCTTGCTCTACGACGGCGACGAGGCCGGCATCCATGCTGCCATGCGAGGCACCGATATGCTGCTCGAGGAGGGCATGAACATCAAGGTGCTGCTCCTGCCCGATGGCGACGACCCCGACTCGTTTGCCCGCAAGCACTCCACAGAGGAACTGCGCAAGTACATTGAGGACCACCAGACCGACTTCATCACCTTCAAGAGCCGGCTGACGGTGGAGAACGTCACCGACCCCGTGAAGCGCTCTGAGGCCATTGGCGGCATTGTGAAGAGCATTTCCGTCATCCCCGACCAGATTCTGCGCTCCACCTATCTGGCTGACTTTGCCCATCGAGTCAACATGAAGGAGCAGACCCTCATTGCCGAGATGAACAAATACATCCGTCAGGGCATTGAGGACAAGGAGAAAGACAGGGAACGCGAGCAGCGAACTCAGCAGACTCTCCCCCAACCCCTCCCTGAAGGGAGGGGAGTGGATAGTACCGTTGTCACTGAAGGTAATTACTCCCCTCCCTCACAGGGAGGGGTTGGGGGAGAGTCTGTTGGGGGAGGGTCTTCCTCAGTGGAACTGATGCTCGTCCGCGAAATAATCCGCAACGGCGAGAAGATCATCTTCGACAATGTGGAGACCGAGGACGGGCAGACCATCTCGCTCACGGTGGCCGAATACATCCAGTTCGACCTGTCGCAGGACGGACTGGCCTTCGCTGTCCCTCTGCACAACGAGATACTCGCTGAGGCAGTGGCCCATGTCCACGACGAGGGCTTCATGGCCACCACCTACTTCTGTGCCCATCCCGACTTGCAGGTCAGCCAGTTGGCCACCCGTCTGGCCATCGACCGCCACCAACTGGGCGGCCGCTTCGTCGTCGAGGATACGGAGAGCACGCTCCGCCAGCGGGTGCTCCATCTGGTCATGGACTACCGCCTCGACATCGTGGAGGCCCGACTGAAAGAGATACAGCGTATGCTGCAGCAGGTGGGCGGCGACCATCTGCGCATGATGGAACTATTGAAAGAACATAAGGAGACCAAGGAACTTCGCGACGCCCTGGCCAAACGGCTGGGCAGCGACCTCCTTGTTTAAAACGGAAATATGTATTACATTCAGAAAAAACTAGAGATTTCTGCCAGCCACCATCTGGTGCTGGACTATGAGAGTAAGTGTTCGCAACTGCACGGCCACAACTGGGTGATTACCATCTATTGCAAGGCCGCGACGCTGAACCAGAACGGTATGGTGGTCGACTTCACCGAGATCAAACATAAGATCAAGGACGCTCTTGACCATCAGGACCTGAACGACGTGCTGCCCTTCAACCCGACGGCCGAGAACATCGCCCGTTGGTGTGTGGAGCAGATTCCCACCTGCTATAAGGCGACGGTGCAGGAGAGCGAAGGAAACATCGCTACTTTTGAAAAGTAGCAATTAAGAGTTAAGATGTTTAGGGTAAACGACATATTCTATTCGCTGCAGGGCGAGGGGCGCAACACGGGGCGTGCGGCGGTGTTTATCCGTTTCGCAGGCTGCAACCTGCGCTGCCCGTTCTGCGACACTGATTTCGACGCCTATCGTGAGATGACCGATGCCGACATTCTCTCCGCCATTGCCGCTTATCCCTCCCGCTTTGTCGTGCTCACCGGTGGCGAGCCGACGTTGCAGGTGGATGAGGCCTTTGTCGACCTGCTGCACAGTCGCGGCTACGAGGTGGCTATGGAGAGCAACGGCACCCGTCCCGCTCCCCGCAACCTCGACTGGCTGACGGTGTCGCCGAAAAGAAGTGATGAGCGAAAATTGATAAGTGATAAGTGGCGTCAGCCTGATGAACTCAAGGTCGTTTTCGACGAGAATACTGTCCCAGAGGCACTCATCACTCATCACTCATCACT
>JAFUUL010000180.1 GCA_017483805.1 Prevotella sp. | reverse complement strand
ATCACTCATCACTTATCACTCATCACTTCTCACGGTGTCGGACGCCCAATGCCGGACAGACTGTTGAGCGTCAGGTTGTAGGCATTATTCCTGACGACGCCGTAGGTGTGGGTCTCATCATGCTTTATCTTATAGGTGTAGTACATTCTGCCTTCACGGAAGCCTTTGGTGTAGCCGCTTAGTTCAGTGGCCAGGGCGTTGAGGGCGGTGGTCTCCTCGGCACTGAAGGATTCGTTGGTCAGCGTGACGGTCACCGACCCGTCGGCGTTGAGAACAATCGTCGGATGCTTGTAGACCTCATCCACCGTCCGGTCTTTGATGGCAGCATACTCCGTTCGTCCTTTGTGTGTGGCCCAGCCAGTCTTGTAGTAGGCAATGAGTTGCTCGGGGCTGGTGTAGAGGGTGTTGTCGTCATGGAAGTTGAAACACTCGCGCATCAGCATATTAGAGGCATCTTTCAGTTGCACCTCGACGATGATCTCCGTTTGGTCGGCTTCGGTATCGGTGGTGTTCTCTGCCACGTAGACAGCATCGCCTGCCTCGTAGGCTTGCTGCTGATAGACGTCGAAAATGTTGGGAGCCGACGTGTCTAAACTGATGGGTATGCCACTGCCGGTCAGGGATGTGGCCCATCTCTCGGGGGTCTTGTAACCGTTGCGGATGGCGTAGCACTGGGTGTTATAGTTGTTCAGCGCCCATGCCATGTGGTGGAACCGAGCCTTGGCCGATGTGCCGTTCAGCGTGATGCCAGTCAGGTTGTCGCCCGATGCCAGATTGCTGGCCACGCTCACCTTGGCGGCGGCACGCTCTACGTCGACATTCAGATATTTGGCACCTGAAGCCCTCGCCTCTTCCTCCGTGTCATAAAGGTACGACTGCTTCGACGCGTCGTTGGGGTAGACCACGCGTAGCACCGTGCCGTCTTCTTTGTAGGTGCAGGTCATGTAGAGGCCTACGTGCTCTTCGGTACTGCCCACGCTGTTGATGGTCATGGCCTGTATGTCTGACCGCTTCTTGCCCTGGAGCGATGTGCCGTTTAGGTAGAGCATATCGTCCTTGACGCTGAATCCCGTCGAGGTGGTGTTCAGCAGTGTCAGCACGTAGAGTTTGCGGTCGTCGTAGTTGTGGGTGCCTGTCACTCGCTGGGTGATGTTAATGGAAGTGCTGTTGCCTGGGTTATTGACCAATTGGTCGATGACCACAGCACTCTTCAGCGTGGCATTTCCCTCTGCCGTTCCTTCGAAGATAGCCAAGATTCCGTCATAGATGGCGTTCTCCTGTTGTTCGGAGGCGCGGGTCGCGGCGTGCTGATGGTCGGTGATGTGCAGGTTGAGATAAGCCGCTGTACGGGAGGACGCCTGCTGAAGAGGCTGCTCTTCCAGCATCTCATCGACGCTGCAAGAGGCAAGAGGCAAGAGGCAGGAAGCCAAAAGCCATGTGGTCCATATGTACAGTCTGTATCTCTTCATTTTTATCTATTAACTATTCACTATCTTATAGGTCTTGGTTGTGGTTTGTCCAGTTCTTGATGGTCAGCGTGGCGTTGAGCAGTTGCTCCACTTGGTCGTCGGCATTCTGCGTCAACTCAGGGATGACGGGCGAGCCCACGTGTGTCACCCTGCGGATGCTGACGGTGTACCAGTTGTTGCGCACCACGCCATAGCGGCCCAGATAGTCGGCATCATTACCGGCATAGGCAGCGGCAGGCGTCTCATCGGTCATGGCGGGTGCAGAGGACCAGGGCGTCAGTTCGTCGCCGAAGTGCTTGATGGGCACTCGGTAGTAGCAATAGCCCTGATGGTAGTAGTTCACCACGATGTTGTTGGCCAAATAGGTGTCCAGTGCCAGTGCCTCGAAGGCAGTGACGCCTGCTCCGCTCGCTTGGGCCGTCTGGGTGATGCTGACGGTGGCCAGGCCTGTTGAAGAATTGCCGAGCACGGCAATCTTTATGTGCTTTGTTTCGCCTGCGGCATAGGTTCTCACCCAGTTGCGCAGGTCGCTGTTGGTCTGCCAGAGCCACTCGCGCAGATATTCATCGATGGGCTTGGCGGTGCTCACCTCACTTGAACGGCGACGGGCAAACGACTGGTTGGCACTGGTGCCCTCTTCGCTGACGGTGGTGGCAGGCTCCTGATAGACGATGTCGCTGCCAGTGACGTTGGTGGTGTAGAAGTTGTTGCCTCCGTTCAGTTGAAGGCGCACCAGCACGGAGGTTGTGCGGTCATCCTGCATATGGCTGACGGCGAAGGTGTTCTCGGCACAATAGTCGCTGGCCCCCATCGCCTGCCACTGCTTGAAGACGGCATCGGGCGTGCTGCTATTGTCGTAGTTGGCATCCGTGGCCCAGTAGGTGCGGTATTTGCCAGTGGATAGGGCTACACTCTCAACAAAGCGATAGCCTGTAGACGAGGCATTATAGGGCAGCCAACTCTCGTCGAAGTGGCGCACCAGATAGTAGTTGGTGTTATAATTGTAGAGCGAGTACTGAATGTCTGCTCTCGTAAAGTCAATGTCGGTGTTGCCTGCGACGCGTAGGTCGAGGCTGGCGTGCGTGTCTACCGTCACCTTGACGGCAGCACGCTCCAGGTAGATTTGCACTCCAGCCGGATGGGTTGAGGCTTCTTCGGCGCTGCCATAGAGATTGTTTGGATCTATCCATGTCAGCGTCTCTGTCTTGCCAGAGCCATCGTTGGCAGTAGCCAAAGGACTGCTACTCATGACAAAGTAGTCTGTTCCATCAATTTCAGTTGCAATATTATTGATAACCGTTTGTTTCAGACTGGCATAGGTGCTGCCAGCATTAATGGTTGTAGACAGGTTGGCAATAGCCAAGATATATAAGTGGTCACCTGCCGTGATGTTGTCTGCACTAATTTGTATTGTTTTCTCCGTGTGGTGGGTTATTTGCTGGTGTTCGTCTGTTGCGGGCGAATAGAGCACATTGTAGGTGCTGGCTACACGCATCTGGTCCTCTGTCCCAGTGCCATGTAGCAGCACGAGGGTTAGTGTTTTGATGGTGCTTTCAGTATCTTCACCATCGTCGAAGGAGCCATTGGCGGCTCGTGTAAAGCCGCCAATGGCGTCCGGTGAGATGTCTAAGGTCAGCCACGCCTTGCCCTCGGCATTGAAACACGACGTGATGTCACGCTGTGCTTCAACACCCTCATCAGCCTCTTCCGTGCTACAACAAACACAGACGAAAGCCAATGACAAGAGCAGTGCAATGTTTCTGAACCAGTTCATATACGCGGCTTAGAGGGTTACATGCTGGTTGCGAAGTGCCCAAGAAAGAATGTTGATACGTACCTTCAGGTATGCGTCGATTTCGTCGTCAGGCGTGTCAGTTGGAATATCCGGCACTGAAGGTTTGCCTATGTGCTTGATGCCATCTAACGTAATGCGATACCAGTTGTTGCGAACGATACTATAGCGGCCTAAATAATTCTGTGCACGATTGGTGGTGGAATAGATGTCGTCGTAAGTAGTGCCAGCAATCTCGGCAGCAGGTTTCAAGGGAGTCTCGATGTCGCCAAAGTGCTTGATGAGAACCTTATAATAAGCCATTCCGTTTAAGAAGTAACTGAACATTACATTTGCATTTATCTCGGTCTTAATGGTTGATGCATCTTCGCCACCGCTTAGTGTTATAGTATTTACTTTCGCGCTACCGTCAACAGCATTAGTGAAAGTGACATCAGTTGCTGTTGCTCCATACTTGCTTGTAATATACTCCTTCACTTTATTTTCCATATCAGGCACACTGAATATCTCGTCAGCACCGCCAAGTGAAGAAGTGTAGAAACTTGTGCCGCCATTAAACGGAACAGCCAGCACGATACGGGTCGTGTATTGCTGCAGCAGGCTTGCCTCGTCGATTGTGTTCTCTGCCAAGTAAACTACATCGCTAATTGATTTGCTGAGTCCAACTTGCTTACCAATCACGTCTGTGCTAGGAACATTCTCTGGTGCTGTCGAAGTGTAGTTGGCATCTTCTGCCCAAGGGATGCGATAGTTCTTTGTGGTCATGCTTGGGTCAACTGCTGTCTCTTCAACAAAGCGGTAGAACGGTGTAGAACGCACTCCACTGTAATAGCCAAGATAAGTTGTGCTAACTTTACGGGTGAGATAGAATGATGTGTTGTAGTTCTGTACGTCCCATTTGATGCCACTGGGGTCATACTTTACTGCATCATCCGTGGTCAGACCCGTGGATGTGCCAGAAGGTACTGACAAGTCAATCTTTGCGGCCGCACGCTCGACATAGACTTCTACAAACTTGGAGCCCGCGTAGGCTTCTTCGATTGAATTGTAGATGTGGTCTGCTGTTAGTTCAGGCATGCACTTGATTTGTGGGCTTGATGGAGCAGAAGAGCCACCACCAGCAGTACTCATTGGTGGGTTGGTCATCAGTAGACCATTGGTTGTAGGGTCACCTATCTCATTCATGACATAGTCTTTAAACTCATTAAAGGTGGTGGTGGTTGATGTACTCAAAACTTGATCACCACTTTTTGTGGTCACCGTCAGGCCGCGATTTGCGGTAACCGTAAACTTACCATTGGTATTGATGGCTACAAAAGCATAGATATGATCACTACCAGTAATAGCATTCTCACCCTTGTTGATCTGCTGTGCATAAAGCAAGCGGTCTGAGATTTGGTTGTTGCTGACAGGCTGGTTTACTTTTTCCGTAGGCAGTGTGTAGGCACCATTAAACTTTGCTGTGGTCTCCTCAGTACCCTTGAACAGTACCAGTACGGCATCCTTCACCTCATACTCTGCTGCTGTTCCGTGGTCAAATTCGCCATTGGCACGAGTTGTTCCCGCTGTTGTCGGCAGGTTAATGGCAATGTTAACGTAGGCATTGCCCTGGGCATCAAACTTGCTGTCAAGAGAAGAGTCTTGAACATCATCGTTGTCACTTGAGCATGCAGTGAAACTGAGTCCTACTGCGAAGAGTGCTCCGAATAAAAACAGTTTTTTCATAAACATAATGTTTTAGGAAGTTATTAATTAATTGTTTGATTAGAAATGCTATTGAGATAGAGCGTCAGTTCGCTCACGTTGTGGCGGGCAGCGTCGTTGTCCACCTGGCTGAAGAAGTGCTTGGCGGCTGCATAGTCGCCACGGCGGGCGGCCAGCACGCCACGGGCTATGATTGCCGTCTCGCTCTGACCGGCCTTCATCAGGTAGCGCTCGGCAGCGGCCTGGTCGTTCTTGTTCAGCGCCGTGATGGCTGCGTTAAGGTTGGCCGTCTCATCCTCAGGATACATTCGGACGGCAATATCGAAAACATCATTATACTCCTGTGAGCCAGGCGTATAGGTGTTGGCCACGAGGAACATCTCGTTCAGGCTGAGTTGCTGGGGCTTGGTGCGTATCAGTTCGCGTGCCTCTTCTACCGAGAACGGACGGATGGTGTAACTGACGCGGTAGTCGCTGTGGCGCAGTGCCGGGAAGACATCGGCCAGCAATTGCTGCCATGCGGCGGGATAGCGGCGCTTCATGAGTTGCTCCTTCTGGTCGGCCTCCATGGCTGAGGTGGCTATATCCCTGATGGCTTGGCGGTCGGGCAGTGCCTGGCCGCTGTCGTCCAGCCACTTGATGAGGCCCTGCCAGTCCTCTGGCGTCGATGCCACGCTGAAGACCGATGCTGGCAGCGGTGTGCCACGAGGCGCACATGATATATTAGGGTTGGCCACCCTCCATATAGAATGAAGCCGTAACTATCAGAGAGATGAGGGC
>JAFUUL010000179.1 GCA_017483805.1 Prevotella sp. | reverse complement strand
TCTGGGCTGACAGCGTGACGGCGCAAGTCATACACCAGACGAAGCAAAAGTTACTGCTGACCATTGAGCAGACACCCATCGGACAATGGCTGGGTCAACAGTTGGAGAAAAGACGTATGCAACGGGAAGAACAGCAACAAACGCAAAGAAGAGGACATCATTTATAAAAAAATGCTACTGCCAGATCAAACTCTTGGCAGTAGCACTTTTTTATTCTGAAAGGATTCTACATATTTTTTACTGTTCCTCCGGCGGAGGCCGAGATTCTTTATGGTTCGACTTTCTTTGCATCTTCGACTTCGGTTTAAATGCAGTAATACTTGGTCAGGAAGTAGGCCCTCTCCCAGTCCACTATCTTCCGTTGGGATTCCTTCTCTGGATGGATATTGAATTCGTCGAAGACCATGATCTGCTTGTCGCCCAAATCATAGAGCGGCCACTCATGCGCCTTGCCGTCGGGCGACTCGGACGCGCTGAGCGACGGGTTGCCGGTCTTGGCGAACTGGACCCACATCTTGCGCAGGGTCTTGGAGAAGGTTTCGTCAAATGCCCTTCCCGTGAAAATCGTATTCTCCGGATGGTTGAGTACTACCGCGAGTTCCACTGCATGGCCACATTTCATAATGGGCAATGACGATTCCGGCGTAAAGAAATAGGTGTATGACTTGCCGCCGCCCATGGTCTGACTCTCTGACAACCTGAAAAGCGGTGCGAAAAACCATATCTGGTCGAGCAGGCGGCTGACGGGTTCGTAACTTTCTCCCGTTACATCGTTCAGGAAACTCTCTATCAGCGCCTTCTCTTCTTCCGTCACCTGGGCATACTTCCGCTTCATGAAGGCATCGGTGAAATCGGTGTATACATCCACTCCTGCAGCGTACACGAAATAATTCATTTCATCCTTGTTGCAGCCCTGCAGAATGTCTATATCCTTTGCCGCACCGTTCGCGTAAGCCTCATACGGTTCAAGGGGCAGATACTTTCCGTCTCTCTCCGGGCATACACGCAGCGACAGCACTCCTGACGCTTCCACGAGTTTCTTAACATCAATCTTCTGCAAATCGGCTACGGTTTTGCACCCGAGTATTTCCATCACTTCATTCGTACATCCGATGGCCTGCTCTATAGACCGTGTGAAAACGGGAGCACCGCTTTCGGCAATGGCCCTCTTGAAATACGCATGGGAGCCTTTAACCAGTGGGAGTGTGGTCACGCTTCCGCCGCCAGCGGACTCGCCAAAGATAGTCACATTGTCGGGATCGCCGCCAAAGCCCGCGATGTTCTCATGCACCCATTTCAGGGCCATCATCTGATCCATAGTCCCCAGGTTCTGCGCGTCCGGATAATCCCCGCCGTCCGACAGGTGGGACAGATGGAGGAAGCCAAAAATACCTACCCTGTAGGCAATGGAAACAACGATGACGTCCGGGTTCTCCTTGACGAGATTATGGCAGTCGTACAAAGGATCGGCTGTTCCTCCCATCGCGTAACCGCCACCGTGAATCCATACCATGACCGGCTTCTGCTCGGCAGGCGCATTGTCAGCCTTCCACACGTTCAAGTACAGGCAGTCTTCACCCTGATAGTAAAGGGATGAGGGTTCACTTGCTTCCTCCTTCTGGGGAGCGGTTTTCCCATTATAATATGCCTCATATACGCCGTCATTCGGAATGACGTCGACCGGTGCTTTCCAGCGCAGGCCCCCAGTGGGTTGACTGCCGACGTACGGTATGCCCTTGAAGGCAATGATGTTGTCTGTTCTTTTGCCTACGAAGGTGCCGTTGACACACTTCACGGCCAGCGACCTGTCATAGTTGCCGTCGGTAATCTGCTTGTTCTCGCCGTACTGAGACCTGATGGCTTCTCGGTTCTCATCCATAGGATCTACAGGAGCCGGATTATCGTCTTTGCTACTGCATGACGTGAGCACCGTCGTCGTGCCGCAAATCAGGATGGCGGCAAGCATCCATTTCCTTGTTGCTTTCATTGTTGTACAAATTTAATTAGAAAATATAGTACTTAGTCAGGAAATAGGTACGGCCCCAGTCGACAAGTTTAATTTCTCCTTCGGTTGCCGAGTGGATGTTGAACTCGTCGAAGACCATCACCTGCTTGTCCCCCTGGTCGAAAAGTGGCCACTCATGCGCCTTGCCGTCCGGGGAAATATCCGCGCTGAGAGACGGATTGCCGGTCTTGGCAAACTGAACCCACATTTTGCGCACGGTCTTTGAGAAGGTGTCGTCGATTGCAGGGTCGTTCATCTCCGGGTGACAGAGTACGGTCGTAAGTTCATTGCCATGTCCGCTTCTTGTCGTGAAGTAATAGGCGTATGCTTTGCCGCCGGCTCCAGTCTGGTTCTCCACCGTCCTGAAGAAGGGAGCAACAAACCAGATTTGATCAAGCAGGCTTCTGAGTGTTTCGCCGTTGTCGCCGTTGGCATCCTGGCAGTAACTCTCGACCAGAGCCTTCTCCTCGCTCGTCAGTTGGGCAAGTTTCTTTACCTTGAGGTCGTTCGCCCAGATAGTGTAACCTTCGCCCATAGAGCCCTTCCAAGTGCTCATCTCTTCCTTATTACAGCCAGTAAGGATGTCTATGTCCTTAGCCGTGCCGTTTGCATAAGCATTGAGCGTCTCCAGAGGCAGGAAGTTTCCATCCCTTTCCGGCAGTCCGCGCAGCAGGACAACGTTTCCAGCGGCCTGAATAAGCGTCTCGGCATCAATCTTCTGCAAGTCAGCAACGGTCTTGCAACCGAGGGCTTTCATAAATGCGTTCGTAATCTCGATGGCCTGTTCTGTTGACCTGGTCATGGCTGGCGAACCGCTCTCCGCGATGACCCTCTTGAAATACTGGTGAGAACCATTAACCAGTGGGAGAAGCGACACGCTGCCAGCACCAGCGGACTCGCCAAAGATGGTTACGTTGTCTGGGTCACCGCCGAAGCCCGCGATGTTATTGTGAACCCACTTCAGGGCTGCTAACTGATCCATCAAGCCGAGATTCTGCGCATCAGGATAATTCGCGCCGTCAGGCAGGTGAGACAGGTGCAGAAAACCGAGGACGCCGAGCCTGTATGGGATAGAAACGACGATGACGTCGGGGTTTTCCGTGACGAAGTTTTGGAAATCATAACCTGGGTCAACCGTTCCGCCAATCTCGAAACCGCCGCCATGTACCCATACCATGACCGGCTTCTTCTCCGCAGACGCGTCGTCAGCCTTCCAAACGTTCAGGTACAGGCAGTCCTCACCCTGCACGTAGATGGAGGAATACTCGACCTCCCTCTGGGGAGCACTTTTCCCATTATAATATGCCTCATATACGCCATCATCCGGAATGACATCCACCGGCGCTTTCCAGCGCAGGCCCCCAACGGGCTGACTGCCGACAAAGGGAATGCCCCTGTACACGATAGTGTTGTCCGCTTTCTTGCCGACAAAGGTTCCGTTGACACACTTCACGGCCAGCGACCTGTCATAATTGCCGTCTGTAATCTGTTTGTTCTCGCCGTACTGTGCCCTCGCAGCCTCTTTCAACTGTCTCATGACTTCCGCGTGCTCTTCCGTTAAAGCCGCACTGATGGGGTCCTTAATGATTTCGCCCTCCGTCGGTTCCTCAGGAGTTACAGGATTTTCAGTAACTGGGTTGTCGTTTTTGTCGGTACATGATGTGAGCACCGTTGCCGTGCCGCAAACGAGGGTGGCGACAAGCACCCATTGAATCATTCTTTTCATCGTTACTTGTTTTTGGAAGTTATAAATTTGAAATTATTTCTTTGTTGTTATGGTAAGTGTGCCTGTTGATGGCGTGGGTGACCAGGAGCATGATGGCGGTCAGCACGACGGTGGCGGCAAGGATGAAGAGGAGGGCCTTAATCATGTCGGGATCGGCCCTTGACTCGTCGTCATAGCCGTAGAAATATATCAGAATGATGAGCGCCACCACTATGACCGCCCATTGCGTGAGCGCAACGACGGCCAGGCGCCACAGCGTGCTCCACCAGCCGTAGCCGAAGAGTTGATGGTAGGTGATGTACAGATAGATGGTCCAAACCGCGAGCTCGACATTGTGGCTCCAGTAGCCGACGAACACCAAGAGGAGATTCAGCACGCTCAGGAACACTTGCAGGAAGAACCCCTCGGGCAGCGTATGGCGCGGGTAGCCCGGGGCGAAGCGGAACACGAGCCACGTGGGCAGGATATAGAGCGTCTGGAGGAACAGCGTGGCCCAACTCTTCTGCGCATTGATCCATGCTATCGCGTCGTCCACCTCCTGTACGTTGAACTTAATCTTCAGCACGGCGCTCTTCAGGCCGAACACCGCCTCGAAGACGACCACGAAGAGGCAGACGATGACCAGCATCTTCACCGGCGGGAACGACACCTGGCGGCGCCCGCTGATGTAGTCGCGCACCAGGTAGCCCGGCCGCCCCAGCAGTTGCAGCAGCGTATAGCCCAGCGACCGCGAGTCCATGCCCCACAGCAGGGCGATGTTGTTCTTGATGGACTGCCAACCCACGCGCCCCAGCCCGGCCCGCTGCCCGCAGACGGGGCAGAAGTTGCCGATGAACGTCGTGTCGCAGTTGCGGCAGTGCTGCACCACGCCCTCATGCCGGTTCTCGTAGTGCGGCGCGGCCTGCTGCCAGCGCCGGAACAAGCGGTAATACTGTTTCAGTTGCTCCTTTGTCATTGAAATCAGTTATTTGTTCGTCAGATATTTCGGTATTATTAGCAGTTACTCACCGTTTTGTCTCAAAACAAGCAGTGATTGTCACTGCAAAATTACGAATTATCCCCGAAGCCGCCAACGACACAATAGTTCCCAGGAGCAGATTTTTACGATTTGTCCACTTTTTGTAAATTTGTCCACTCGTTTTGTTTGTTTTTCATGACTCTTCGTCCTCATGAGCCATATTGGGAATGGGCAAAATTGAAAATCCGCCAGGCTATCCTTACGGATAACTCGGCGGGATATGATGTGATGCAGGAATTTTACTCTCTCGATTGGCGCATCCAGTCCGTCACGCTCTGACCCATGCATTGCGTAAACGCACGGCTGAAGGTTCTGTAACTGCTGAAACCGCTCTCATAGGCCAGTTCCTGAGCAACGACGGACTGTCCGGCAGCGATGGCCTCCTCGTAGCGACTGATGAAGTGGTTGACGCGCAGATTGTTGATATAGGTATTGTAGGTATTGCCCTGACTCGAGAAATACTGGCTGAGATATGAGCGGTTGGTGCGAACGGCCAGCGCCAACTCCTGTAGTGAGAGGTCGTGTTTCAGGTAGAGTTGAGAAGCCACGCAGTGCTTGTTCAACAGTCGTTCAATTTGCGCGAAGTCGATAGTTAATACTTCCTCCTCCATGGGAGAGGGGGCGGGCGTGGGGATGCTGTCTAACTGCGGCAGTGTCTCCACACGCCATAGCAGCAGGCCGAAAAGCACGAGTTCGGTAATACACGTGAGAATGATTAAGTGGATGGAACTTACGTCAACAAAGGTATAGAGGAAAAATGCCAACAGGAAGCAGAGCGTCAACACCAGGCTCAGCCATACCTTTTTATTCTCCAGGTCAGCATAGTTGTCGTTCAGCCAGCGGTCGTATCTCCTGACAGCAAGCACCATATATATGGTGAACAGCACGTAGAGCAACAGGGCGTAACTCATGGTAATAAGCATGATTTGCTCACTGGGATGAACCATGTAAACTACGGCAAGTGCCACGAACGGCATCATGGCCATTAGGAAGGGCCACATAGGGCGGCGACAGTCCTGAAGCATGGAGAGCAGTGTTCCTGTGACAGTGGTGAACATCGTCACGCAGTCGAGTGTGAAAAGACCCATATAGCCTACAGAATGGATCACACTTTCCAAGGAATGGATGTCGCGATGACAGATGAAGAAAAGCATCCACCATACATAGCTCAAGGCTACAACGGCAAAGAACGACGCTGCCCAACGGCGCAACCGCACCGGTGGCGTGACACCTGGCGCAAATGCATTACCAGGACGCAGCAGCAGGTAGAGGGCCGCAACAAGTGGCAACACTCCCATAATGCTGTAGGTTACGATAAACAGTATCGCCTGTATGGATGTTTGCTCGAATATATCCATCTATTCATTGAAATTCGTGTGCAAAGGTACACATTATTTTTCAAAAATGATGTATTAGGGCCGTTAAACTAACTAAATGTAAGCAGTCTAAATTTATAGAATTCTTGCCTTGCGCCTTAAAGACGAGAGAGTCGAAAAATTATTGTAATAGCCAAGTGTTTCGGTCATTATTTTTGCTCTGTTGGCATTATTTAACCTTTCTTCTCTACAGGTCATACAGGGATAAAATATATAGCAGCTACTATAAAATTTCTAAAGCGTCCTTGAATGGCTTCAAGTCGAAATAGAGCAGACGGGTGTCGTCGTTGACATCGTTCTCTGTGAAGAATTTGAAGCCTCCCTTGTTTTC
>JAFUUL010000178.1 GCA_017483805.1 Prevotella sp. | reverse complement strand
TGTTGGTGTAGTTGCTCACCATGTACCAGTCCACGTTCTGCGTTGCGTCGGTGTATCTGCTGAATACCGAGAAGGCGTTCTGGTGGTCCCAGTCGTAAGGCACCTTGTCCGACATCTGCGGCGTGCCGTTCTGGTAGGCGCGGGCGCGGTAGAGGTTGCGGGTGTAGATGTAGTCGTTGATCTTCACCAGCGGATACTCTATCTGCTCGCCGTTGTCGCTCATGATGAGGGTGTAGGGCTTCGGGGCGGTCCTCAGGTACTCGTTCTCGCTGAAGTTCTCGTCGGGTTCCAGCGTGAGGTGGTTGCCGCGCAGGTAGGCCACGTTGTAGCCGCCGAGTCTGGAGCCCTTAATCTGCGTGATGAGCGGCGTGGTGGGGTCGTCCACCTGTCCCCAACTGACGTAGTAGGCGTAGGAGTCCTCGTCGCCGCAGAAGATGCCGAGGTTGTAGCGCGGCTTGCCGTTGACGACGGGATAGATGACGTTGACGCGCTTCGATGAGTTGATCAGCGGGATGAACTCAGAGCAGACGCGGGCCACGTGCGTTCCGTTGCTGAGGAAGATGTCCTGGATGAGCGACTCCGTGGTGTTGGCATTGGTCAGGTCGACGATGGGGTCGATGATGGTGGGCGCGATGTCGATTTGGCTCTTGGGCTTATACTTATCGATGATGCTGGGGTCGGGCATGAGTTTGCGCTCGTACCAGTCCTTGAAGGCCTGATAGCGGGCCTCGCCGTCCACGCCGTCCTCCTCAAGCGTCAGGTCGCGGTCGATGAGTTCGTAGAGGGGCACGAGGTTGTCTTCGCGCTGGAAATCGACGAGCACCACGTTCTTCAGTGCGTCCTCACGCTCGGAGGCGCTGGTGCCCGTGGGGGTCATTGAGCGGATCCAGGCATCGGCCGCTGCCTGATACTCGGTGGCGTTGTCGTCAATCTGCACGTTCAGTTCCGAGTCATCCACAAGGTCGTCGGTGGTGCCGGCTCCCTGGCGCGCCTTGGTCATCGTGCTGAGTACGGAGTTGAGGGCTTCGAAACTGCCGTCGTCCTTACTGCCGCCGCGCAACTCGTAGGCAAAGTAGAAGGCGTTCTGGTTCTTCGACTGTGCGTGAGCCCACTGGGCCTTGGTGTTGGATGAGAGGTCGCTGCTGAAGGGTCCGCTGTAGGTCACTTCGAGTGCCACGCTGGCGTTGTAGGCCGTGGTGATCTTCGATGTGTTGGCCGTCACCTGCGTATGCAACTGACCGCCCAACTGACCGCCCACGACGAGGTGGGTGCCGTAGTTTTTCACCATTTCGGCAAAGCCTTCGTCGGTGGTAGGATACTTGAGGCGCACCTTGTTGCGGATAGTACGGGGTATGCCGTTGATGTCGTTGTAGGCCTCATCGGTCATTCTCTCCAGGATGACGTCGTCCAGCGGTTTGTTGAATGATGCCGTGCAGGTGATTGCGTTGACGTCCATCCATGCAAACTCGTTGCTGGCAGTGTTCTTCTGTCCGCTGTTGAACTTGGCATCTACGCTGACGCTCAGGCCCCAGCCAGAAGCCCCGGCGTGCATGGAGGCATTCAGTTTGCGGGCCATTTCCTCGACGCTGGCCCCGCTCTCCTCGCGCGTCTCCACCTTCAGGGTGTTGAAGTCGTAGACGAGTTCTTTTTCATCGTACATCTCGTCAACGGCAAGGATGGGGGTAATCATGCATTCACTCCCGGCATAGCCGTTGAAGATGTTGTAGCCGTAGCCGATGCCGCGTGCCTTGTTACCAAAGGCAATCTCCTCGGAGTCGTTGGTGTCGGAGCCGCGCTTCTGGGTGATGGTCTGGGCGATGTTCTTCGACTCGTCCTTGGGGAACGTAATCTTCAGTGTGGCCTGTCGGGGCGACTGGGTGGGGTTGTCGAGCATGACCACCTTCAGCGTGGCGGGGCCAATGCCCTTCTTGGGATAGACGTAGGCGGGCTGGTTGAATGCCTCCTCGTCCCACTCTATGGTGGCGGTCCACTCGGCGTCGGCGTCGGTCACGAGGTTGAAGGGGGTGGCATAACTGTATGCCTCCATCTGTCCGAGCACGGTGGTGTTGCCGTCGAGCCGGGCCTCATTGATGCTGTACTTGTCGTCGTCGGTACAGGCGGCGACCACAGCGCCCATGGCCATGGCGGCCACGAGCATGCGGAAATGTTTGACTGTTGTTCTCATTTTGTTTTGTTAATTATAATTGTGAAACAATACGTTGATATGTTCTTACCAGGCCGTGCGCCATGTGGGGAAGTTGAGGGGTTCGCCGTTGAGGAACCAGCATTTTACAGGCACGCCACTCTTGTAGCAGTTGGCCCAGATGATATTCATGGTTTGATTCCTGAATTCGTCAAGATTCTCTTCTGCGGCTGTGCCATCCGTATCACTCCAGTCGTGTCGGGCTATCTTGGTGAGCCGTAGCCCGTCGACGGTGGTGTCGGAGTATTCGTTCTCGCCATGGTCATAGACGCGTGTCATGCGGAACATGAGTATGGGTGCTTTCCACATGTCGCTGACGAAGGAGCGATATTCCCATGCCGTGCGATAGTAGAGGCAGTTGCGCACGTCAAGCACGCGGTCGTCGGTTTCGGTGCGCGGCTGGCGGGGCGACGAGTCGCCATTGTTCATGAGGTTATCGTTAGGCACCAATGGCTGGCGTACATAGGTGTCCTCGGCAAAGGATTCCACCATTTGCTTGCTGGCAATGTCCTGCAGGTAGATGGGAAGGGTGCTGTAGGCGTATTGCTCGTAGAACTGCGTGGTAGCATTGGGCGAGGCCGGGTAGAGGTCGGAGAGATAGTAATACATGTTCTGTCCCTCCACCTGGTTGTTTCTGATCCATCGCAGCAGTCGCTGCTTGCCCGAGCCGTCGTCGTAGGCAATGCTGGCAGCCAGGGTTGCCTGGCGCGGGTCGCCGCTCTGAGCAAAGATTTTCTGGAAGAGGTCGCGCATCTCCACATCGCAGTATTCCAGCACGTTGGCCCAACTGACGCCAAACTTTGCGTAGGTTCCCCTGGTCATCCATTGCTCCTTGGTCAGATGACTTCGATCAGTGGTACTGTTGTAGAACATCTCCAGGAAGTATGCGCCTCGGATGGCCTGCTTGAGCGTAGGCAGGTTGGTGGCCTTCCTACGGTCGTTGCTGACGGTGATGCCTTCGAAACTGATGAGTTCGCTGTAGGGCGACTTCTCGCCTACGTCTATACCGTTATCGGGGTTGCCGGCCTGGTTGATGACGAACCAGCGGTGGCCGTTCTGGTCTTGCAGGATTTCGCCGTACTGATAGTAGGGTATGCCCGAGAAGTCGCCAATGCCTTCGCGCGGCTCGATGTTCTTCAGGTTGTCCAGGTCGAGGTTGTCCACATCGGCATTATAGACAAAGACGTCGCGGCAGTTGGGCAGTCGCTTGTACTTGTCGAAGGAGGCCGGGGTCTCGGCACTGCCCTTGGCCAGCGTGGCTCCGGTGGCGTAGCGGCAGATCCACATCTTGCCGTTGCCGCCGGTGATGCGGGCGTCGCTGATGTAGTGATTGCGGCTCAGTGCGTAGACGTCGAAGGAGGCGGCATCCCATGTGGAGGATGAGTTGTAGTAGCGCGCGGTCTTCAGGTTGGTGCCGGCATATTCGGCCACGGGCAAGATGATGTTGTTGCCGCTCATCGAGGGCGAGTTGTAGACGAGGTGCAGGCCGTACTGCTCCAGTTCCTGCCGCATCTGCTGCTTGGTGAGTCCGAAGATTTCCTGGAACACGCGGTCGGGCATGCCCTCGTTGACATTGCTGAAGAAGGAGGCGTTGTGGTACTTGAAGGTCTTGTCGTAGTGGAAGTCCTTGAAGTATTTCAGCGTCTTCCAGTCGGCGGCCAGGTTGGCGGCCCACGTATTCGAGGCCGTTATGGCATAGACCAGTTCGGCCAGGTTCTGCATGTGCTCCTTGTTGGTGCCCAGGCTCTTGGGCATGGTGTGGCTCAGTTTCTGGCCGTTGACGGTCTTGTTGACGGTCTTCACGTTGGCAGATGGCAGTTTGCTGAGCGTTATCCAGTGGCTGTCGCCCTTGCTCTCGGGGCCGAAGGCAGGCCGCACGCAGATCCAGTAGTCATACTGGCCGTCGGCGTTCAACTTCTGCACCACGTCGCCGAAGCGGTAGTAGGCCGTGCCCTTGAACGAGCCGTTCTCGCCCATCTGCTCAGGCGACTTGTAGATGATCTGCGACAGTCCGGGCATCTGCTTGATGCTGATGTCGACGGTGGCCAGCGACTGCCCGCCCGTGCGGCGGTAGGTGAGCGAGCCCACGAGGGGGGTCTGGTAGGTGTACTCGGTGGTCGAGGCGTTGACGGCGGCTCCCGTGAGTTGTGCGAAGCGCTCGGCGGCGGTCTCCACGTCGGCGGTGGAGACGACGCGGACGGCGGCGTTAGTGGCGTCGGCCTCGCCGATGGACGGCTCGTAGGTGGCGTTCTGCCAGTCGTCGGGCATCACGTCGTCGGTCAACTGGCCCACCACGTCCCAGAACGTGGCGGCATCGGCCATGTCTTGTTCGGCCTGCTGCTCGGCCTGTTGCTGTTTCTCCTCCTCGGAGAGTTCCTTGTCGTCGTCCTTACAAGAGGCGACGCTCATGCTGAGGCCCCCGATGAGGGCGACCATCAGCCAGTAGTTCATTTTTCTTTTCATTTGTTGTGTTAAAAACATTATTTTGATGTTACTATATAATCACTCAGGTCGTTGGTGTAGACGGAGCCGTAGTTCTCGATGTTGTAGAGCGACACGTGGCTGCCGCTGGTGGAGCGGGCCAGCGAGTAGTAGAGGTCGCGCAGGGTGACGTCGGGCTGCTGGCTGATGATGTTGCGGAAGGTGCGGGTGAAGGCGTTGGAGAGGAAGGTGCGCATCTCTGTGTCGTAGACGTCGGCCTTCGATGTCTCGTAGGCATTGGCGGCGGTGAGCACCAGCAGGTTGGGCAGACCGGTGAGGGCCTCGCCCCACTTGCCGCTGTAGCAGGTCTCGACGGCCATGAGCATGCGGCGGTACTGCATCTGCCCGACGGTGCTGCGGATGAGTCTGGAGCCGAACACGCGGCGGGCATCCTCGTCGCCCCAGATGGGGCCGTCGTCATCGTCGCCGTGGCCGCTCCAGAAGAAGAACACATTGTCGCGGACGGTGGGGCGTATGACGCTGGGCAGGCGGTCGGAGGCCCGGCCCAGCAGGATGTCGGCCAGGTCGTCGGGGCTGCTGAGGTCGCTGAAGTGGTAGTCCACCTGCAGGTTCTTGTGTAGGTCGGCATTGACCAGCGGGTTGGCGGGGTCGGGCTGGCTGGCCCGCTCCACGAAAATCTGTCCAGGGAAGGGATTCTGCGGGGCGTCGGCCAGGTTGTCCTCCACGATGAGGACGATGTGGTCGTCGTCGTAGCCATAGTGGCGCAGCCCCTGATAGATGGCCAGCGCATCGGCCTGGTGGCGGTAGTTGGTCCACTTGGTGGAGGGGCTGATGACCACCGCCCACCGCTCTTCGGTAGCGGGCAGGTCCTGTCCGGCATTGGCTCCCAGGTCGTCGTCGTACTCATGCACCTTGTGCTCCCAGTCCCAGATGCTCTGCATGCCGAAACTGCCGTCGGGCGTGGTGGAGAGGGTGGCGAAGGGGATGATGGCGCTGCCGTCGCCTGCCGACTCCCACAGCAGGTAGAGCGTGTTGAGGATGGAGGTATGCGTCTGCGAGTCGAAGTCGAGGGTGCCGCTGGCCCCGTGCAGGTTGGGCATGACGCCTTGCTCCGTCAGCATGAAGGCGGTGGCCAGTC
This sequence comes from Prevotella sp., assembly GCA_017483805.1. GTDB lineage: Bacteria > Bacteroidota > Bacteroidia > Bacteroidales > Bacteroidaceae > Prevotella. The sequence continues at coordinate 1,258 of JAFUUL010000178.1, read as the reverse complement.
CGTAGCCTATCCAAAGGGTCTCGGTGCTGCGGCTGCTGTTGGCCAGCAGGGCGCGCATCCAGTCGCTGAGCACCGGGCCGTAGGGGGCTGTCTCGAAGGCCACGCGGCGCTGGTCGATATACAGTTCCTCGGGGTCGGCGGCGTAGGCCTGCGCGGCTCGTCCGAGGGCGATGATGCTCAGGGCGTCGTACACCTGGGCAGCGCAGAAGGGTGGAAACTCGCCGTGCAGTGCCTGGTAGTTCTGTACGTAGCCGTCGGACGAGGATCCTACGGGATAGGTGCCGCGGACGTTGTATTGGAGCACGTCGTCGGTCAGTCCTGTGTCGGTCACGTAGACGCGTGGTATCAGGTGCTTGCTGTCGGGCGTGCCGGCCATGGCCTGCACAAACCGCTTGTAGGCACTGAGCACCTGACTGTAGTTGTCGGGCCGTCCGAGGGCAATGATCAGCGCCACGGGCTTGGTGGGGGAAGCATTGTCGACCAGGTGCTGGTAGAACTCCGTGAAATTATCGCCGGACTGGAACTCGTGTATGCCGCCGCTGACGGGCTGTAGGCCGAGTTCGGTGGCCAGGAAGCCGAACCAGTCGCGGTAGGACTGGCCGTAGGTGTCGTCGCTATAGAGCAGTGCCACGCGCTCGTGTCCCTGTGCCTGGATGGCAGAGAGCAGCACCTCGCACTGGGTGATGTCGCTCTCGATGAGGAAGAACGAGTTGGTCTGCGTGGCCTCGCTGCGCTGCAACTCGGCACTGGTGCAGGGCATCAGCACCGGCAGGCGCATCCGCTGGGCCTGATTGAGCACGGCGCGGGCATGGTCGCTGTAGTAGGGGCCTATGATGGCGTGGCAGGTGTCGGGCTGCACGTAGGCGGCATCGCCTTGGCCGGGGTTGGTCAGGGCGTAGGCCAACTTGGTCAGGTCGGCGTTGTCCTCGTCGTGGTAGCGCAGGTTCAACTTCATGCGCTTGGTGCATTTCTCCTGTGCCTTGTCGATGTTGCGCAGGGCATCGTCGATGGCGGGCTGAAGACTCTTCATCACGCTGCCGGGCAGGATGACATCAACATTGACGGTCACCACCTCCTGGGCCGGCTGGGTCGGGGACGGCTGAGGGTCGTCATCGCTCTGGCAGGAAACAAGGGCGAGGAGGGCTATACCTATTATATTATATATAATGTACCTGTTGGATGAATTAAAATTGTAAAATATTTATGCTTAAAAAGTTGCACATATCGTTGAAATTTAGTAACTTAGTGGTGTCCAAGC
>JAFUUL010000177.1 GCA_017483805.1 Prevotella sp. | reverse complement strand
TCATTAAGATTGAAGACAACTTGACGGACGCCAATCTTCAAGCTTCAATCTTCAATCTTCAATTTATCGCCCAGGGCGAGGTGGTCAAGTTCGACGGCTTCCTGAAAGTCTATCGCGAGTCGGTGGATGACGAAGAGGAGAGCCGCGACGAGTTCATCCACGTGCTGCCCCCGCTGAAGAAGGGACAGGAACTGACACGCCGTGAGATTTCTGCCATCGAGCGCACCAGCCAGGGCCCGCAGCGCTACACCGAGGCCTCGCTCGTCCATAAGTTGGAGGAACTGGGCATCGGCCGACCCTCCACCTACGCCCCCACCATCTCTACCATTCAGCAGCGCGAGTATGTAGTGAAGGGCGACAAGAAGGGTGAGGAGCACAAGTTCCTGGTCATCACCCTGAAGGGAAAGCAGGTCACCCAGAAATATCGCACCGAGACCATTGGCAGCGACAAGGGCAAACTGTTGCCCACCGACATCGGCATCGTGGTCAACGACTTCCTGATGGAGCATTTCCCCAGTATCATGGACTACAACTTCACTGCCAAGGTGGAGCAGGACTTCGATAAGATTGCCGAGGGCAAGCAGCAGTGGAACAAGATGATGAAGGGATTCTACAAGGACTTCGAGCCTACCGTCGAAGCCACGCTCAACGCCCGTTCGGAGCACAAGGCCGGCGAGCGTCAGTTGGGCATCGACCCGAAGACCCGGAAGCCCGTCTTCGTGAAGATTGGACGTTTCGGCCCCGTGGTGCAGATAGGCACAGCCGAGGACAAGGACAAACCTCAGTTTGCCCACATGCCCAAGGAACTCAGCCTGGAGACCATCACGCTGGAGCAGGCCCTCGACCTCTTCAAACTGCCCCGCATGCTGGGCGAATACGAGGGCGAGCCTGTCACCGTGGGTGCCGGCCGCTTCGGCCCCTACGTGCTCCACAAGAAACTCTACACCTCGCTGCCCAAGGGCACCGACCCCATGAGCATCAGCATCGCCGATGCCGTGAGACTCATCGAGGAGAAGCGCAAGCAGGAGTCGCAGAAGCACCTGAAGACCTTCGGCGAGGATGCCAAACTGGAGGTGCTCAACGGTCGCTATGGCCCCTATCTGGCCTACGACGGACAGAACTACCGCCTGCCCAAGTCGATGCACGACAAAGCCAAGGACCTGACCTACGACGAGTGCATGGCCGTCATCGAGAAGCAGAAGAAATAGGGAGAGAGAGTTATGCAGCGCATCATCCTGATAGGCTACATGGGAGCCGGCAAGACCACCGTCGGCAAGGCCCTGTCGAAGGAACTGGGCATCCCCTTCTACGACCTCGACTGGTACATTGAGAGCCGGCGGCGCAAGACGGTGGCCCAACTCTTTGCCGAGCAAGGCGAAGAGGCCTTCCGCAAGATAGAGTACAACATGCTGCACGAGGTGGCCGAGTTCGAGGATGTCATCATCAGTTGCGGCGGCGGCACACCCTGCTTCTTCGACAACATCGACTACATGAACCAGCAGGGACAGGTCATCTACCTCAAGGCCACGCCCGAGGTGCTCTACCGCCACCTGCTGATGGGCAAGACCGAGCGCCCCCTGCTGAAGGGCAAGACGCCCGACGAACTCATCGCCTTCATACACGAGCAACTGGAGCGGCGCGAGCCCTTCTACTCGAAGGCGCAATACACCCTCGATGTCAGCCTGATGGACAACTACGAGAAAATCAAGATAACCATAGAAAAGATTCGCGAACTACTGAAGTTATGAAGAAATGGACCATTGACGACGCCCGTGAACTGTATAACATCAACGGTTGGGGCACCAGTTATTTCGGCATCAACGACGCCGGCAATGTCTACGTGACACCCTGCAAGGACCAGACGCAGATCGACCTGCGCGAAGTGATGGACGAACTGTCGCTGCGCGACGTCACGCCGCCCGTGCTGCTGCGCTTCCCCGACATTCTGGACAACCGCATCGAGAAGACCTGGAGTTGCTTCAAGAAGGCGGCCCAGGAGTATGACTACCGGGGCGAGAACTACGTGGTCTACCCCATCAAGGTGAACCAGATGCAGCCCGTGGTAGAGGAGATCATCTCGCACGGCCGCAAGTTCAACCTCGGCGTCGAGGCCGGCTCGAAGCCCGAACTGCACGCCGTCATCGCCGTGCAGTGCCAGAGCGACTCCATCATTGTGTGCAACGGCTACAAGGACCAGGGCTACATCGAACTGGCCCTGCTGGCACAGAAGATGGGCAAGCAGATATTCATCGTCGTGGAGAAACTGAACGAACTGGACCTCATTGCCCGCGAGGCCAAGAAACTGGGTGTACGCCCCAACATCGGCATCCGCATCAAACTGGCCTCCAGCGGCAGCGGCAAGTGGGAGGAGAGCGGCGGCGACGCCTCGAAGTTCGGACTCACCAGTGCCGAACTGCTCGAAGCCCTCGAACTGCTCGACAAGAAGGACATGCGCGACTGTCTGCGCCTCATCCATTTCCACATCGGCTCGCAGATCACCAAGATACGCCGCATACAGACCGCCCTGCGCGAGGCTTCGCAGTTCTACATCCAACTGCACAAGATGGGCTACAACGTCGACTTCGTCGACTGTGGCGGCGGACTGGGCGTCGACTACGACGGCACCCGCTCGCCCAGCAGCGAGTCGTCGGTCAACTATAGCATTCAGGAGTATGTCAACGACTGCATCTACACCTTCGTCGATGCTGCCAACAAGAACGGCATCCCCCATCCCAACATCATCACCGAGAGCGGACGCTCGCTGGCTGCCCACCACTCCGTGCTTGTCATCGACGTGCTCGAGACGGCCTCGCTGCCCGAGATGCCCGAGGAGTTTGAGCCCGACGAGAACTCCCATCAGTTGGTGAAGGACCTCTACGAAATCTGGGATAACCTTTCGCCCCGCAACGTGCTGGAGGATTGGCACGACGCCGAGCAGATCCGCGAAGAGGTGCTCGACCTCTTCAGCCACGGCATCGTAGACCTGAAGACGCGCGCCGAGATTGAGGCCATGTACTGGAGTGTCTGCCATGAGATCAACGCCCTGGCCAAGAACCTGAAGCACATCCCCGAGGAACTGATGAATATCGACAAACTGCTGGCCGACAAGTACTTCTGCAACTTCTCGCTCTTCCAGTCGCTGCCCGACTCGTGGGCCATCGACCAGATATTTCCGATCATGCCCATCCAGCGCCTCGACGAGCGGCCCACCCGCAATGCCACCATCCAGGACATCACCTGCGACAGCGACGGCAAGATAGCCTCCTTCGTCACCAACCGCCACAACTCCCACTCGCTGCCCGTGCATGCCCTCCGCAAGAACGAGGACTACTATCTGGGCGTCTTCCTCGTGGGAGCCTATCAGGAGATTTTGGGCGACATGCACAACCTCTTCGGCGACACCACCGCCGTCCACATCAGCGTCAAGGACGGTCACTACCACATCGACCAAATCTTCGACGGCGAGACCGTGGCCGAGGTGCTCGACTACGTGCAGTACGACCCCAAGAAACTGGTGCGCCAACTCGAGGTGTGGGTCACCAAGAGTGTCAAGGCCGGCAAGATCACCCTGGAGGAAGGCAAGGAGTTTTTGAGTAATTACAGAAGTGGACTTTATGGATACACCTATTTGGAATAAGGGACTCACCATCGTCAAGGTGGGCGGTGCCGTCGTCGAGGACGAGGCACAACTCACGCAGTTGCTCCGTGACTTCTCCGCCATCGAGGGCCCGAAGATACTGGTGCACGGCGGAGGCCGGCGCGCCACCCGGGTGGCCGCATCGCTGGGCATCGAGACACAGATGGTGGGCGGACGCCGCATCACCGACAGCGCCATGCTCGAAGTCGTCACGATGGTCTACGGCGGACTGGTCAACAAGAACCTCGTCGCCCGTCTGCAGGCCTGCGGCATCAACGCCCTCGGACTGACCGGTGCCGATGCCGACATCATCCGTTCCCACAAGCGTCCCCTGAAGGACGGCGTAGACTTCGGTTGGGTGGGCGATGTAGACAAAGCCGACGGTGCAAAATTGGCCGGTTTCATCGAACAAAACATCGTGCCCGTCATCGCCCCGCTGACCCACGACGGTCAGGGCCATATGCTCAACACCAATGCCGACACCATGGCCAGCGAGACCGCCAAGGCCCTGGCTGGCCTCTACGACGTGACCCTCATCTTCGCGTTCGAGAAGCCCGGCGTGCTGCGCGATGCCGACGATGATGCCAGCGTCATCCCCACCATCACCCGTCAGGACTTCCTGCGTTTTCGTGCCGACGGCACCATCAGCGGCGGCATGCTGCCCAAGGTTGAGAATGCCCTCGCCGCCATCGATGCTGGCGTCAGCCGCGTCATCATCACCAGTGCCACCGCCATCGACGGTCGCCACGGCACCGTCATCTGCTGATGGCCTGGCGTATACTCTTGTTTATTCTTCTTTGTTTAATTGTCTGATTCCATCGGTAAAATTGCGTCCGACGGGCAGGGGTCTTTCTATGTTTTTGATGAAGACCCGTTGATGGGTGAAACTGTCAATCTGAGCGACCGATACGACAAATGACTTGTGAATGCGGATGAACTGCTGAGGAGGCAGCAGGGCGAGCAGTGAGGTCAGCGTGGTCTTCGACATCTGATGGCGATTGCCGGTAAGATGTATCCGCACATAGTTGTCCATTGCCTCGATATAAAGGATGTCGGCCAAGGGGATGATCACATTCTTATAGTCAGCCTTCAGGGTGATGCAGGACGGTACGGGGTGTCGCTCCCGTACCCTCGTGATGGCGCTCCTGAAGCGCTCAAACGAGAAAGGCTTGTGCAGGTAGTCGACAGCCCCCACCTCGAAGCCGTCAAGGGCATATTCTGTGTAGGCCGTTGTAAAGATGAGGCTGGTGGTAGCAGGCAGTCGGCGGGCCAGCGAGACACCATCGGCCGTGCCCAGCCGGATGTCGAGCAGCAACAAGTCGGGCTGTTGCTCTGTGACGGCAGCCATTCCGGCAGCAGGGTTGGTGAAGGTCTGCAGTTGGATATTGCCCAGTCGCCCCGTGAATTCTTTAATAATGCTGAGCGCAATAGGCTCATCGTCTATGGCAATTGCTTTCATGTTGGTTCTGATAGTTGAATGGTCAGATGAACAAGGTAGTGTCCATTGTCGTGTGAGATGTTTAGTGTATAGCGGTTTGGATAGAGCAGTGCAAGGCGTTTGCGGCAGTTGGCTAGCCCCGTGCCGCAGGTTTTTTCTTTGGGTGCCATGCCCATCGGGTTCTCGGCCACGAAGGTCAGCACCCCTTTGGCAACTTCCAGTCGGAAGATAATCTGGCCGGAGGAAATGCCCTGCGTACCGTGTTTCAGTGCATTCTCAACAAACGTGAAGAGTATCATAGGGGCAATCCGTGCCTCAGGGGCATCGCTGCAGTAGGCGAACGAGACACTGATTTCTGGTTTCAGGCGCAGTTGCTGCAAGGCGATATAGTCGCGCAGAAACTGCTGCGACTGTTCTATGGCAATGCTGTCCTTTCCTGAATATGCGGTCATCATGCGAGTCAGTTCGGTAAACTGCACAAAGGCCTGTTCGGCGCGGTCGTTGTGGGTAACGATGAGCCCGTACAGCGAGTTGAGCGTATTGTATAGGAAATGCGGGTTCAGTTGTGCCCTGTACATGGCCAGTGCCGCATGGTCGCGCTCATGCTGTATGGCCTGCCTATGCAGGCTTTGGCGGATGACTTCCTCATGCAGTCCGATGACGGCTCCAAACAGAACTATCGTCATGAATGCCAGCCAGATGCGCTGCTGGCTCATCTGCACCTTTGCCAGTTCTACATTGGGATAAATCTGCGCCAGATGGTAAAACGGCCACCCTTCGTGGTAAAAAGTCAGTGCGAACAAGCCGGCCAGTAAACCGAGGAAAATCAGAAGCGAAAGGCCCCGCATGCGTTGGCCTTGGAAAAACAACGGCATGATGAATTTGCGGACAAGAAAATAAGTCAGATACACGAACCCGACGAGCAGAACTGTGTACGACGGCCTTTCATGTACCCACCGGCCAACGGGGAAAATGAAGGTCATCAATGGGATCATCACCAGACAGCCCCCCCAGTCAATGTGTCTCTGCATCCTGTTCATCTGCTGCAAAGGTAAGCAAAAAAAAGTGAAAAACATCGGTTCGCGGTGAGCATTTGCCACCTTTTTGTGTCCGTTTGCCGCCAAATGGGGCTTTTTGTCGTGCAAACAATGGTATTGCAGGAGAAATCGTTTGCGTATTTCAAAAGTCGATAAAAGAAAGTGTGGACGCTCTTGCCATCCGAAATTGCATTATCTTTGCACTCACAAAGCCTTACACAAAGACGTTAAGATATGTCAAGTTAGTAGTTAGTGATTAGTAAATCTTAGTAGTTAGCAGCCTTGCATGAGGTAATCAGGTTGTTGTCAGGATAACATTAACATTGAGGTCTACAGACACGCTTTAGGTATTCCAGTGCCTGTTTGTGGTAATCGGTGAAAACACTTTCCGATCCTTGTGAAGCGGCAAAATAGGCAGCCAGAAAGGCTCCCTCTGCCTCTTCTTTTGAGCACGCGCCGAAAGAGAGATGTCCCCATTTCTCTGAAACGGCATTACCATGGAAGACATGGCTTCCAAAGTTGCCGTGGCTGACAATGAGTGTCTTAATGCTGAACCTGGCCATCAGTTCAAAGCAACTGTCAAACAAACTGTTGGTCTCGATTCCCAGAAGGTGGCAGAGTGCCGACAGTTCCTCTTTCCCTATTCTCAGCAGGTCACAGTAGGTCAAGGATTCTCTGATGAGGCGCTCCTTTGTTGTGCCAATCCCGTTTATGTTGAAGTCCAAGATCTGGGTACATCCGACAGGTGTATTCAACAAATGATTGACAATTTTGTTTCTTTCAACAAAATCGCTCATCGAAGCCTGGTCCCAATAAACGGCTGCCCACCTGTTATCTTTCTTGGCAGACTCTTTTATCTCTTTCAGGGCAAACCCCAGCAAGTTGATATGCCGTGCAAAGGCCGACTGCTTGTGAGCAACCATAACTACCCTATCTTCCATACCCAGATTGTTTGGGTGCAAAGATACGACATTATTTCCATACACGGTCACTATGCCCATCGTTGTTTGCCACCGTATTTGCGTTGTTTACGTAAGCGTATCCGCTTTTACATATTGCATACAATCTAAAGAGTGATTACCTTTGTGCATTCACTTTATAGACAGATTGTGCAAATAAT
>JAFUUL010000176.1 GCA_017483805.1 Prevotella sp. | reverse complement strand
TGAGTGATAAGTGATAAGTGATGAGTGAAGAATGAGGATTATAACTGGGAAATACAAGGGACGCCATTTTGAGATTCCGCGCTCGTTCAAGGCACGGCCTACCACCGACTTTGCCAAGGAGAACATCTTCAACGTGCTCACCCGCTACATCGACTTCGACGGAGCCACCGCCCTCGACCTCTTCTCCGGCACGGGCAGCATCACGCTCGAACTCCTCTCCCGCGGCTGCAGCCAGGTGATCAGCATCGAGCAGGACCGCGACCACCACCGCTTCATCTGCGACTGCCTGAAGAGACTGGAAGCCGACGGCCAGGCCCTCCCCCTCCGCGGCGACGTGTTCCGTTTCCTCAAGTCCTGCCACCAGCAGTTCGACTTCATCTTTGCCGACCCGCCATACGCCCTAAAGGAACTACCCCAGATTCCCGACCTCATCTTCGAAAAAGGCATCCTCCGGGAGGGCGGCATCTTCGTCTTCGAGCACGGCAAGGATCACGACTTCTCCGCCCATCCCCATTTCATCGAGCATCGCCAGTACGGCAGCGTGAACTTCTCGCTGTTCGCCCCATCAGGCGACATTTCTTAATTGACTATCACAGGTTGAGTATATAACCCGCCGACCCATCACGGGCCGGCGACTTTCGTTTTCTTTTTGTTGGCTTTGCCTACTCTCACGAGCCGGCGGGCCGAATGTGTCTTTATTAACAATTTAATAAACAAAACATTCCTTTCGGAAGTGTTCATCACAACAAAAATACTCGTATTATTTTTGTTCTTAATTTTTTTTTCGTATCTTTGCAGCGTGTTTATCACACACAATAGAGAATAAATTATGCGGTATCACCTAATTATAAGGAGTTTAATATGATAGGTACACGAAACATAACAGATATGTATATGGTTGTGCTGGCATCACTCAGTAATAGCGACAAACTTGATTTGATATCCAAATTGTCAAACTCAATGCGCGTCGGTGCAGACAAGAAGCGTGTGCGCCCCAACCTGCGGAATTGTTTCAAAGGTGATTGGACTGAAGTGGATGCTGACAGTCTCAGAGACCATGAGTATCATGGAAGAACTGTTGAAAGTTGGTAAGACCATGAAACAATATCTACTTGATACAGATATCTGTATTGAAGTTATCAAGCACAACACTCGAGTGCTTGACAAAGTGGAAGCCGCAGGTGAAGAGAATTGCTTCGTGACAGACATCACTATTGCAGAATTATTCTTTGGTGCCGCCAAATCAGGGAATTCAGACCACTTCGGAGATGTAGACAAGATTCTACAGTCATTCGATCTTATGCCATTACTGCCTTCGCTCCGCCTATATGGGGAGAACAAAGCACTGCTTGAGGAGCAAGGGCGTATGATTGGGGAGTTCGACCTGCTGATAGGTTCCTGTGCTGTCTATCATGATCTCATTATGGTCACCTCGAATCTCAAGCATTTTGACCATATCCCAGACATTCAACTTGAGGACTGGGCTCAGAAATCGAAATATAAGAAGCAATAACGTAGCGATCACGCTGACCGATCTCAATTGGAAGACATACCAATATCTTTCCCCGAAAACAAGCCGCCGACCCATCACGGGCCGGCGACTTTCGTTTTCTTTTTGTTGGCTCTGCCTACTCTCACGAGCCGGCGGGCCGAATGTGTCTTTATTAACAATTTAATAAACAAAACATTCCTTTCGGAATTGTTCGTCGCAAAGCGATGTTTCGCTCATCCTTGCATCATCCCATGATGGCTTTGCGTCTCTTTAAGAGAAAAGGTGGGCAGCAAACACTCGGGCCTGCGCCCACCTTCTGTTATGTCAAGGAGAAGTTTCTTAACCCTTTGGATTGCAAAGGTCTGTCCTTGCAGATTAAGGAATCAAGAATCTTTCTTCTTGAATAGTAATAAAAGACGGGACTCGAACCCGCACGTCTCTTAACGAGACACCTGATTCCAAATCAAGCGCGTCTACCAATTCCGCCACTTCTAGAACTTTGCCTATCTAAGGTGCAAAGCACACAGCCCTGTACCTAAGACTAAATGCTACTCTTAGCGTTCAGGCTCATCATCGCCTGCGTTATCATCTATTGTGATAACTGTCGTGTCGTTATAACTTGCGTCCAGCAAAGCAGACTCGTAAGCCAACTTTACAACCTCTGTATCAGGGGCTTGATATACTGTCTTTTTCATTTCAGTTTCTTTATTGTTCGATTAATTATAGAAGAGTTCGCTCACGCTCTTCAAGGAGTGAGCGAACTCTTGATAGGGATGATCAATTACTTAACAACAACCTTCTTACCATTGCGGATGTAAATACCCTTGGTGGTAGGAGCAGCCTGCAACTTCACACCGTTCAGCGTGTACCAGCCTTCAGCCTCAACAGCAATACCGTCGGCATTGATGCTGCTGATAGCAGTAGTGCTGCCGTCAGCCTCCTCGACAATAATCTGGGGAGCAGAAACGAAGCCAGCGCCAGTCAGGTCGAAGTAAGCGTGGAAGCAGTAGTTGGTGAAGTCCTTAGCAACGTTGTTGTCATCAAGAGCCTTTACGAAGGAACCAGTCTTAGTACTCATCCACATAATCTTCTCACCGCCAGTGATGGTCTCGTCCACATAAGAACCGATGAACTTAACCTTGTCAGAAGTAATAGCGTGTGTAGGAATCTCCTCGTAAGCGATTGTACGACCAGTGAATGTAACTTCATCCAGATTCACAGCCTCAGGAACCTTCACAAGGAACGGCTTGTTGGCAGGCAGATTCTTCTGCTCAAGTGTGAATACAATTTGGTTGGTCTCGATGTTGGCAGACTCCAGCGTGTTGAACAGAGCGTACTTGCTGATAGCGTTGCTGAACTCCAGAGGAGTAATGTCGAACGGCAGGACCAGAGTGCGCCACTTGCCAGCAGGCAGCTTGTACTTAGTGTTTGCGAACTTCACTGCGGCCTCCTCCGTACCATCAGCATCCTCAATCTTCTCCAGAATGCGATCGTTTACATCAAATACGAAACTCGTACCTGCGGCAATGGTCAGTGCTGCTGGAGTAACAACTTCCAACTCATAGTTGCCGTTGTTCAGCAAATCATATTTTTCCTCTGCTTCATAGTCGGAAGCAGTTGCCAGATGTGCGCTGATAGCACTTGCAATAGGAGTCTCCGTTGCAGCCTTCAAAGCCTTCGCAGTAGCATCCCAGTGGTCACCATCGCTCGTTAATGCGCTCTCGAAGGTGAAGATGACATTCAGTTTCTCACTGCCAACCAACGGAGTAGTCTCGGCAACTTCATACGTTGCATACTTGTTCAGAATGTCAGCATCGTCACCAACATGCAGAGTGATGGGCTTCACAGTGATATTAATCTTCTTAGCCTTGATCTTCACGCTGGCAGACTCATACTTAATCAGGCTGGCATCATAGTTACCAGAAGCATAGCCTTCGCTGGCAGCAACACGATACTTGTAGTTACCTACGCTTGAGGGGAGAGTTGCTGACCATGTATCGTTTTCAGCATCATATACCTCATAGGTCACAGTAGCAGACGAGGGCAGCTCTACCACATCGTCATTATCATCAAATGCGATATAACTCAGACCTGCATTCGAAATATCATTGCCATCGTAAGTCTTGCTGGCGCCGATAGCCATAATAGTGAAGCCAGCGCCATCAATATAGAAGTCCTTATCTGTTGTTACAACATTATAGTTCTTCAGAGTAGCATCGTCGGCATTATATTTGACAGCCCAGCAGCCCGTATACTTATCACGATCCTTGTAGAAGTCTGCATTAGCAGTTTCCTGTGCTTTCAGACCAACCTTCAGAGCTTCCTTTACAGAACTGGTCTCATCAATTGAATTTTCAGTGTCCACAAGGACACCTGTAACGGTTGCTAAATTGGCAGCGCTGCTCAAAGTGGCATCAGAAGGAAGCGTTCCACCAAAAGTAATGTGCTTGTCTGCATTAACAGCAACAGTAAGAGTCAACGGAGTAATTTTCAGATAACCCTGCTCCATGTAGACGGGAGTGTAGTTGTCTGTAATCTTATCAGTACCAATCTTAGCAGCATCAGTCAATGTAGCAGCCTTCATTTTATAGGTACCAACAGTCTTAACCGTCTCAGAATCGTTCACCTTTGTGGTAGTAATGCCAGTGTATTCCTTGGCCTCATCCTCATCGCTCCAACCGATGATAGTGAAGTCAGCATCAGCCGTCTGTTCCTGGCCATTGTATGCTTTCTCCTGCGGATTCACCAAGATGCGCAGTTGTCTCTTTGCAACAGTGAAAGTCCAATCACGTGTACTTGCAGCATAGGCCAAAGAGCCCTCGAAGTTGCCATTACCTGTAACCTTTGCATAGTAACCAACAGTATTGGCCTTGGCAGGTGCAGCGGTCTCACCCTCTGTGCAATCAGTATTGGTGTACCACTTCACATCATAAGTCACGTCAACATTATTCAACTTAGCAACGGTGAAAGTTGGAGCAGCCCATTCGTCACCATAGGTACGGGTAGCAGCACCTAGAACAAAATTGAAGGTCATGTCTTCAATGCTCTTCTTAGCGATAGCAGCATCACTGATTGTACCTTGAGCAGGCTTGTAGTTCTTGCTACCAGGCAGAGACCACTTAATGGTGTATGTCTTAGCATCAGTACCCTTTACCTCAGTGGCATTAGTATAGTTAGTCTCATCCAGCGTGTAGGTAAAGTTACCACTATTGGCTGCATTCGTAACGGTACCAGCATTTATCAGTTGCTGTGCAGCACCTGAATAGGTCAAAGAGGAAATCTTAGTAGGAGCAGTATAGTCCGTACTTACAGTCAATTCCTTTTTATCGATGGTAACAGTCACACGCTTCTCAACCGTAGGCGTTGAAGGGCTAGCAACACCATCCTCATAAGCCACAAAATACACATGGTAAGTACCAGCATCAGTAGCCTTAGGAAGGGTCTTAGAGAATTTGCCACCTTCGCCAATACTCCAAGCAGGTGCATCCTCTGTAGAGGCTACCACAGCATAGAATATGCTGTAATTGGAGCCATCAACGGTACCAGCATTAACCAATTCCTGAGCACTTCCAGAGTAAGTCAGGCTTGTTTTCGCTGTCGGCTCCGTAAGAATGTCACCGTCAGCAGCCCATCCTGCCAACGGCAAGAGAGACAGCAACATCAGAATAAGAAAATTTTTTCTCATAATCAGTAATGTTTTAATTTGTTAATAAAAGAATAATAATAAAAATGATATCTTCGTCTTTTTTCGTTTTAAATTGTTTTGAGAGGACACATAGCATGTGCCGACCGGCACTCCCCCTGCCGATTATCCGCTGGCTGCTGGCTATTGGCCATTTGCCCAAAACCTATGGAAACAAAAAAAGACGTGGGAGTATGTATCTCTCCGCGCCTATCCCAGTCTTCAGGCCTTAGCATTGCCCCTACATAAGGATAAGCAACGTAAAGCCTGCCCACGTCAGGTGATATATACATATACACACTACCACCTGACGCAATTCGCCCTCTGTCTACATATACGCTAAGATGGTACGCCACCTCTCGGAGGGTACACCTTATTATATATATAAGGGGAATAAATCAGGCGCAGGGTGTGATATAATCATCAACCCATACGTAGACGTCTCTGTTGCATTACCGCTGTATGTAGATTCAAGTTTGCTAAGTTTGAAGACACAGACAGGTAACGTGTTGAAAACGTCCTTTCGAGACTGGCCGTACAACTGGCCTGAGGTCTCGTTCCACAAAATTGTTTTTTGTCACCCACCCACGCAAGAGCGGGCCATTTCGGGTGCAAAGATAAACATTAATTCTGAAACAGCAAAGAATTTTAAGAAAAAATTTGGATTCGGAAAGAAATTTGCGCCAATTAGTGCGAATTTCTTTCTGCGGAAGGCCCTACAGAAGCGGTGAGAGCAGGCGGGTGAGCGACTCGCCCAGACGGGGGAAGAAGCGGGGATGAATCCGTTCGGGCAGCGAACTGAGGGGCACTGACGACTGCTCATCGCGCAAGAAGACCTCCTTCATCTGCACAGCCAGGGCTTCGTCGTAGCAGAAGACATTGGCCTCGAAGTTGTTCTCAAACGAACGGAAGTCGATGTTGGTGGAGCCGCAGGTGCAGATGCTGTCATCGCAGACCAGCAACTTGGAATGCAGGAAGGCGGCCTCGTAGAGGCTGATGGTGATGCCGGCGGCATAGGCTTCACGCAGATAGGATCGGCTGCCCCACTCCACAAACCAGCCGTCGGTCCGGCGGGGCACCAGCACCCGTACATCGACCCCCGAGGCGGCGGCCGTCTTCAAGGCGAAGAAGACGGCATCGGTGGGCAGGAAATAGGGGGTCTCTATGTAGACATAGCGCTTGGCCGAAAGGATGATGCGCACATAGCCCTGCATGATCTCCGGATAGACAGCCAGCGGGGCGCTGGTGACGGTTTGGAGGATTGAAGATTGAAGATCGAAGATTGACAATGGTGGATAGTACTTGCGGTCGCTGAGGAGGGTGCGGTCGACGAAGTACCAGTCGATGAGGAAGGCGCGCTGCAGGGAGTAGACGCCCAGGCCCTCGATGCGCATCATCGTGTCGCGCCAGCCTCGGCCACCGCGGCCCTTCACATAGCGCAGGGCGATGTTCATGCCGCCGATATAGCCCACCCGACCGTCGATGACGATGATCTTGCGGTGGTTGCGATAGTTGACCTTGCGGGCAAACGTGGGGAAGCGCACCGGCAGGAAGGGCACCACCTCGATACCCTCGACACGCATCCGCTCGAAGAAGCGGTTCTTCACACCCCAGCAGCCCACATCGTCGTAGACCACACGTACTTCCACACCCTGGCGGGCCTTGGCAATGAGCGCATCGGACACCAGCCGGCCCACGGCATCGTCCTCGAAGATGTAGATGTCGATGTGGATATGGCTGCGGGCCGAGGCAATGTCGCGCAACAGCGAGGGGAAGAAAGCATAGCCGTCGCAGAGCACGTCCACCTTATTATTATTAAAGGGGAGCGAGAAACTCTGGTTGACGAAGAGGTCGATGACGGGCTTGTGAGCCTCAGGGAGCAGCAGGTCGCGCTGTTCGACGAACTCCAGCATGGAGCGCTTGGTGAGTTGGTCCATGGAGCGCTGGCTGACCATCCGCTCGCGACGGGTGTTGACGCCCAGCACGAGGTAGGCCACGATGCCCACCACGGGGAAGAAATAGATGACCATCGCCCAGGCCAGCGTCTTGGCGGGCTGGCGATTGTCCATCACCACATGGATGATAGCCGCAATGACTATCACCTGGTTGATGATGATGACGATGGTCTGCCAGTTCATGGGATGTCGATGAGTTTATGGGTTTGCAGTGAGAGCCGCCACTGGGGATGCTGCTTGATATACGCCACGCAGGCCGCCACGATGCGGGCATTGCGCTGAGGGTCGCCAGTGTCGCAGGGTTGGAGATAGAGAAGTGATGAGTGATGAGTGATGAGTG
>JAFUUL010000175.1 GCA_017483805.1 Prevotella sp. | reverse complement strand
AAGTGATGAATGATAAGTGATAAGTGGTTGTGTCATTTTGTCTGTCGTTTGTGTCATTTTGTCTGACTGAAGTGTGTTGGCATTGATGTTGCATTACTCTAAGCGAGCACCGAAAGGAACTCAAGAGAAAATAAACATTAACAACCAAATAAAAGTAATTAGGAGGACAAAATTATGACACCAATGATGAGACGTAACGCAGCATGGCTGCCCAGTGTTTTCAACGATTTCTTTGACACCGAGTTTATGCCGAAGGCCAATGCCACCGCACCGGCCATCAACGTAAAAGAGAACGACAAGGCCTACATCGTAGAGTTGGCCGCTCCGGGCATGAAGAAGGAGGACTTCAATGTTCACATCAACGACGAGGGTAACCTGATCATCAAGATGGAGAGCAAGCAGGAGCAAAAGGATGAGGATAAGTCGACCCGCTACCTGCGCCGCGAGTTCTCGTACTCGAAGTTCGAACAGACGCTGCTCCTGCCTGACGATGTGAAGAAGGAGGACATCAAGGCCAAGGTGGAGCACGGCGTGCTGACCGTAGAACTGCCGAAGATCGTCGAAGAGAAGGTCAAGGTGAGCCGTCAGATTGAAATCGGATAACGCATCTGACAGAGACATGAAGAGGGTCTGAATCGTTTTGGCGGTTCAGACCCTCTTTTTTGGTGTCCTCGATTAGCGGATGAACAGCAGTTCGCGGTACTTGGGCAGCGGCCAGAGCGAGTCGTCGACGATCAGTTCGAGTTTGTCGATCTGGTAGCGAATGTCGTCGAGTTTCGGCTCCACCTTGTCGTGGTAGGCGATGGCCTTCTCGTGCTCGTCCTCTATCTTGTTGGCCAGTTTGCGGGCGTTGACCAGGTCTTCCACGCCTTTTTCGATGGCAGTGGTGCGCTCGGCTATCTCCTCGATAATCTTGATGTTGCGAGCGTTGAGTTTCTCGGCCTTGTCGATGGGGAAGATGGTCGAGATGTTCTCCACGTTCTTCAGCAGGGCACTCTGGTAGCGGGTGGCCACGGGGATGATGTGGTTCATCGAGAGGTCGCCTAAGACGCGGGCCTCGATCTGAATCTTCTTCGTGTAGGTCTCCCACTTCACCTCGTTACGGGCCTCGAGTTCCTTCTTCGTCATCACGCCGAGGCTCTCGAACATCTGGATGCTCTCTGTGTCGAGGTAGCGCTCGAAGATCTTCGGGCACGACTTCTCGACGTCCAGCCCGCGCTTCTCGGCTTCAGCCACCCACTCGTCGCTGTAGCCGTTGCCGTCGAAGCGGATGGGCTTGCAGGTCTTGATGTCCTCGCGGAGCACATCGATGATGGCATGGAACTTGGCCGTGTGACCGGTACCGGCAAGTTTCTTCTCAAACTCGGGTATGCGAGCGTCGACACGCTTCTTGAAGTCGACCAAGGCTTCGGCCACGGCACTGTTCAGGGCAATCATGGCACTGGCACAGTTGGCCTCAGAGCCTACGGCACGGAACTCGAAGCGGTTGCCGGTGAAGGCAAATGGACTGGTGCGGTTGCGGTCGGTATTGTCGATGAAGAGTTCAGGAATCTCGGGGATGTCCATCTTCAGGCCCTGCTTGCCAGCCATGGCGAGCATATCCTCCACGTCGGCCTTCTCAATGTGGTCGAGCAGTTCGCTGAGTTGCTTGCCCAGGAACGACGAGATGATGGCGGGAGGAGCCTCGTTGGCACCCAGACGGTGGGCGTTGGTGGCCGACATGATGGAGGCCTTCAGCAGACCGTTGTGGCGATAGACGCCCATCAGTGTCTCCACGATAAACACAGCGAAGCGCAGGTTGCCTTCAGCGTTCTTGCCGGGGGCGTGGAGCAGTACGCCATTGTCGGTCGACAGACTCCAGTTGTTGTGCTTGCCGCTACCGTTGATGCCTGCGAAGGGCTTTTCGTGGAGCAGCACACGGAAGCCGTGCTTGCGGGCCACGCGCTTCATGACCGACATCAGCAGCATGTTGTGGTCGACGGCCAGGTTGGTCTCCTCGAAGATAGGTGCCAACTCAAACTGGTTGGGGGCCACCTCGTTGTGGCGTGTCTTGCAGGGGATGCCCAGTTCGAGGGCGACAATCTCCAGTTCCTTCATGAAGGCGGCCACGCGCTCGGGGATGGCGCCGAAGTAGTGGTCGTCCATCTGCTGGTTCTTGGCCGAGTCGTGGCCCATCAGCGTGCGGCCCGTGAGCAGCAGGTCAGGACGGGCGGCATAGAGTCCCTCGTCGACGAGGAAGTACTCCTGCTCCCAGCCGAGATTGCTTGTCACCTTCTTCACGGCGGGGTCGAAGTAGTGGCAGACATCCGTAGCGGCCACGTTCACGGCATGGAGGGCGCGCAACAGCGGAGCCTTATAGTCGAGTGCCTCACCGCTATAAGAGATAAAGACGGTGGGGATGCAGAGCGTGTCGTCGATGATGAAGACGGGGCTTGTGGGGTCCCAAGCCGAGTAGCCGCGGGCCTCGAAGGTAGAGCGGATGCCGCCAGAGGGGAACGACGAGGCGTCGGGCTCCTGCTGCACGAGCAACTTGCCGCTGAACTCCTCTACCATGCCGCCCTTGCCGTCGTGCTCGATAAACGAGTCGTGCTTCTCGGCAGTGCCTTCGGTCAGGGGCTGGAACCAGTGGGTGTAGTGTGTGACGCCATTCTCCGTAGCCCACTGCTTCATGCCAGCAGCCACGGCATCGGCCACCTGACGATCGAGGCGGGCACCATTGTCGATGACGTCGATCATCTTCTCATAGACGTCCTTCGGCAGATACTTGTACATCTTCTCGCGGTTGAAGACCTTCTTGCCGAAATACTCACAAGGTCTCTCAACGGGTGCTTTTACGTCGAGCGGCTTCTTCTTGAAAGCCTCGCCGACAACCTGAAATCTTAATGCTTCCATAATCAATTTGTGTCTGTGTTAATAATACCTATTTATTCCAATTCTCTATTCGTTGTAAAGCCTCTTCGGTCTGCTCGTGACTGCCGAAGGCCGTGAAGCGGACATAGCCCTCGCCGCTGGGACCAAAGCCGACGCCGGGGGTGCAGACCACGTTGGCACCGTAGAGCAGTTCCTCGAAGAACTGCCACGATGGCGTGCCGTTGGGCGTCTTCATCCAGATGTATGGGGCGTTCTCGCCGCCATAGACCTCGTAGCCGAGGCTGCGGAAGGTGTCCAGCATCTTACGGGCGTTCCGCATATAGTAACCGATGGTGGCAGCCACCTGCTCTTTCCCCTCTGGGGTATAGACGGCCTCGGCAGCACGCTGCGAGATGTAACTCGTCCCATTGAACTTGGTGGACTGCCTGCGGTTCCACAGCGGGTTCAGTGGGATGCGCTCGCCGGTCAGGGTGGCTGCCGTCAGGTCCTTGGGCACGATGGTGTAGCCACAGCGCACACCGGTGAAACCTGCCGTCTTCGAGAACGAGTGGAACTCGATGGCACACTTTCGGGCACCCCGTATCTCGTAGATGCTGCGCGGAATGTCAGGATCCTGGATGTAGGCCTGATAGGCGGCATCGTAGAAGATGAGCGTGTCGTTCTTCAGGGCATAGTTCACCCACTTGCGCAGTTCTGCCTTACTGATCACCGTGCCTGTCGGGTTGTTGGGATAGCAGAGGTAGATGACGTCTACCCGTCGGTCGGGCAAGGCCGGCACGAAGCCGTTCTCTGCCGTGCAGGGCAGGTAGATGACGTTCGACCAGCGGCCATCCTGCTGTATGCCGGCACGGCCTATCATCACGTTCGAGTCGATGTAGACGGGGTAGATGGGGTCGGTGACGCCTATCGAGTTGTCCCAGCGGATGAGTTCCTGGATGTTGCCCGTGTCGCTCTTGGCACCATCGTTGATGAAGATCTCGTCGATGTCGAGGTGGATGCCGCGGGGCAGGAAATCGTTCTTCAGGATAGCCTCGCGCAGGAAGTCGTAGCCCTGCTCGGGGCCGTAGCCGCGGAATCCGCTGGTGGTCCCCATCTCGTCGACGGCGCGGTGCATGGCCTCGGTGACGGCAGGACAGAGCGGCTGGGTGACGTCGCCTATGCCCAGCGAGATGACGTCGGCCTTGGGGTGCATCACCCGGAAGGCATTGACCTTCTTGGCAATGTCGGCGAACAGGTAGTTGTTCGGCAGTTTAAGGAAATGATCGTTTACTAATGCCATATTCTTTTGTAATTGATAATTATATTTCGATTTCGCCATCAAAGACGAAGGCGGCAGGACCAGTCATGTAAACATGACCATCGGACTCCCGCCACTCGATGTCGAGCGTACCGCCGTCCATCACAATCGTGCTTTTGCGTCCCGCCTTCTTGCAGAGGCAAGCGGCGACGGCCGTGGCACAGGCACCGGTGCCGCAGGCCTGGGTGATGCCACTGCCGCGTTCCCATACCCGGACGCGGATGCTGCCGTCCTCCAGTATTCTGGCAAACTCGATGTTGCAGCGCTGAGGGAAGGCAGGATGCTGCTCCAGCACGCGCCCCATTTCAGCCACCTGGTCCACATCGTCGGTGAAGATGACATAGTGGGGATTGCCCATCGAGACAAACGTGCCCTGCGTCAGACCATAGTGGGGCAGGAAGAGCGTCTCGTCGTCCAGCACCGGCTCTAACATATCAACGGACACACGGTCCACAATATTGTCTACCACGTGCAAACGAAGTGTCTTGATGCCCGAGAGGGTCAACAGACGCACCTCCTCCTGGTTGGTCAGACCACGCTCGTAGACATACTTGCCGATGCAGCGGCTGGCGTTGCCGCACATCATGGCCTCTGAGCCGTCGGCATTGAAGATGCGCATCGTGAAGTCGGCCTCCGGGATGGGCGACTGGCCTATCAGCACCAGGCCATCAGAGCCGATGCCCTTATGGCGGTCGCTCCAGCGGATGGCTGCCGCAGCGGGGTTCTCCACGGGCTGTTCCATCGTGTTGACGTAGATGTAGTCATTGCCCGCACCGTGCATCTTGGTGAATCGTATCTTGCTCATCTTACTTTTTTACCTTTTTACCTTTTCAAAAAGTCATCGACTCTCTTCGCCGTCTCGATGCCACTGGCCATCGCACGAACGACGAGTGAGGCGCCGTTGGCGGCATCGCCGCAGACAAAGACATTCTCAGGGTACTGCGGATGTTCCGGCTTCAGGAATCCCATGGCCAGCAGGACGAGTTCGGCTTTGATAATCTCAGGCTGTCCCTTCTCGACCATCAGTGGACGCCCGCCTTCTGGGTTGGGCTTCCAGTCGATCTCCTGGACTTTTACGCCCGTCAGTTTGCCGTCCTTGCCGAGGAACTCCAGTGTGTTGATGTTCCAGCGGCGGGTGCAGCCCTCTTCGTGGCTGCTTGTCGTCTTCAGCGTGCGGGGCCAGTTAGGCCAAGGGTTCTGCGGGTCTTCTGGACCTTCTACGGGGCGTGGCATAATCTCGATCTGAGTGACGCTCTTGCAGCCTTGGCGATGGGCCGTACCGATGCAGTCAGAGCCGGTGTCACCACCACCGATGACCAGCACGTCCTTACCCTTGGCGGTGATGCGTTCATCCTTCGAAAATTCCATCCCGGCCAGCACGCGGTTCTGCTGAGAGAGCAGTTCGAGGGCGAAGTGGACGCCCTTCAGTTCGCGGCCGGGGGCCTTGAGGTCACGTGCCGTGGGCGTGCCGGTGGCGAGGACGATGGCGGAGTTCTGTTCCGTAAGCTGCGATAATATCGCAGCACACTCAACGGCCTCGCCATAGCGGAACTCGATGCCTTCCTCTTCCAGCAACTTGATGCGGCGGTCGATGATCGCCTTGTTCAGTTTGAAGTTAGGGATGCCGTAGCGCAGCAGACCGCCGGCGGCTTCGTTCTTCTCAAAGACCGTCACCGTGTAGCCCATCAGGTTAAGGGCGTTGGCGGTGGCCAGACCGGCAGGGCCGGCACCAATGACGGCCACCTTCTTTCCATTACGAACGATGTTGGTACGGGCCGTGATGTAGCCCTCGCGGAAGGCCGCCTCGGTGATGGCTGCCTCGTCTTCGCGGTTGGTGGTCGGTTCGTGGTTGAAGCGGTTCAGCACGCAGGCCTTTTCGCACAATGCCGGACAGATGCGGCCTGTAAACTCGGGGAAGGGGTTGGTGCTGTTGAGCAGTCGATAGGCCTGTTCCCACTCGCCTTTATACAGGGCATCGTTCCACTCGGGCGCCTTGTTGCCCAGCGGACAGGCCCAGTGGCAGAAGGGTACGCCGCAGTCCATGCACCGGCTTGCCTGCAACTTCCGTTCACGGGTGTTCAGCGTCTGCTCCACCTCGCCGAAGTCGTGTATTCTATCGTGTATCGGACGATACCCGGCCTCCTGTCGGTGTATCTCCAGAAATGCTTTCGGATTTCCCATTTTGTATATTGAAGATTGAAAATTGAAGATTGAACATTAATAGTCGCGTTGGATGTCTGCAATCTTGCTTTGCAACTTCTTGAACTGTTCCTCCTGCAGCACGCGCTTGTATTCGATGGGTACCACCTGGATGAAGTCGTCCACGTAGTGCGGCCAGTCGTCGAGCATCGTGCGGGCCAGTTTCGAGCCTGTGTAGAGGTAGTGCTGGCGAATGAGTTCGTGCAGTTCCTTGCGGCTGACGCTGTCCTCCACGAGGTTGATCTCCACCATGTCCATGTTGCAGAAGTAGTCGAAGGTGTGTTTCTTGTCCCACACATAGGCCACGCCGCCCGACATGCCTGCGGCGAAGTTGCGGCCGGTCTCGCCGAGCACCACCACACGACCGCCTGTCATGTATTCGCAGCAGTGGTCGCCGGCGCCCTCGATAACGGCAATGGCACCACTGTTACGCACGCCGAAACGCTCGCCCACCTTACCATTGATGTAGAGTTCGCCGGAGGTGGCACCGTAGAGACCGGTGTTGCCGGCTATGATGTTGTCCTCAGCACGGAAGTCCTCATCACTACGTGTTGGCGGCAGAATGCTGATGCGACCGCCGCTGAGGCCCTTGCCGAAGTAGTCGTTGCACTCGCCCTCCAGTTTGAGGTTCAGGCCGCGGACGGCAAATGCACCAAACGACTGACCGGCAGAACCCTTGAACTTGATGTTGATGGTGCCGTCGGGCAGGCCGGCCTCGCCGTATTTCTTAGCGATGACGCCGCTCAACATGGTAGTCACGGCGCGGTCGGTGTTCTTGATGGCGTAGTCGAGAGTCACCTCTTCTTGATTGTCGATGGCCTTTTCGGCGGCGCGGATAATCTCTTCGTCCTTCACGTCGCTCACCTTGGTGAAAGCACCACGGTCCCAGTAGAGGGCCTTGTCCGTTTCTGGCTTGTGGAGCAGTCGGGCGAAGTCGATGGTGGCCCACTTGGCCTCCCCAAGCCCCTCCAAAGGAGGGGGTGTTTGGTTACTTGAAGAGGTTGCGATGTTAGTGTTATTATGTATCATAACATCCCCTCCTTTGGAGGGGCTTGGGGAGGCCTTCACCTCTATCATTTCCGTGTGGCCTATGATTTCCTTCAGGCTATGGACGCCGATTTCTGCGAGGTATTCGCGTACCTGCTGAGCCAGGAAGGTGAAGTAGTTGACCACGTAGTCGGCACGGCCTTCGAAGTGCTTGCGCAGTTCAGGATTCTGAGTGGCCACGCCCATCGGACAGGTGTTGGTGTTGCATTTGCGCATCATCACGCAGCCCAGCACGATGAGCGGCAGCGTGCCAAACGAGAACTCGTCGGCGCCGAGCATCGCCATGATGATGACGTC
>JAFUUL010000174.1 GCA_017483805.1 Prevotella sp. | reverse complement strand
CCGTGGCCTTCGATGCCCTGTCGAAAGCCCTGAACGTGGCACTGAAGGTGACGACGCCTGAGGGACAGGACGTGACCAGTCAGACGCAAGTGAGTTGGACGGACGCCAACGGCAACTATCTCTCGCAGAAACCCGCCGTCAGCAGTCTGCCCGAAGGCACCAGACTCACCTACTGCATTGTGCTGCCACAAGACCTGGCCATGCTCTACGCCACCCCCGCCCCCACCACCGTGGAAGCCTCATCCGAATTGTCAGTTGTCAATTGTCAATTATCAATCGTTCCCACGGCGCAACTTGCGGGAACAGTGACCGATGCAGCCACAGGACAGCCATTGGAGGGTGCCAGCATCACGGCCACCCAGACCTTCGGTGCCTATACCAAGACGCTGATGGGCACCACCGCCGCTGACGGCACCTACGCCCTCGACCTGTCTGACGTTCCCACGACCGTCACCATCGCTGCCAACGGCTATCTCAGCCAGACAAAGGAAAATATTCAATTTTCAATTGTCAATTGTCAATTACTCCCTCTGACCGGTGCTGTCATCAACCTTGCCTATACCTTTACGCCGTGTGCAGAGGCCGGCGAGCGCGGGGCAGAGACAGAGAACTGGTACACCGACTACCAAAATATCGACTATACCGTCTATAACGCGACAAAGGGCCGTGCCGTCAGCCAGTTCCAGGTGCAGTACCCTCAGATGGTGCTGATGGAGGACGTGAGCGATGGCGACGTGCTGCGCCTGACGGCCACGAGCCGCGCCAACCGCTTCTTGCCAGTGACATGCAAGGTCACCATTGCCGACCAGCAGGCCAAGGCCACGTTCGACATCGTTGAACTCGGTAAGATTCAGGCGACGGTTCTCAAGACCACCAACGCCGCCATCACCGCCACACTCTACGACGGGGCCGGACGGTTGGTGGCATCGCGAGATTACGCCGATGCGAAGCAGACCTTCGAGGGTCTCGCCGACGGCTCCTATACCCTCCTGTCGATGGGTAAGAGCGAAATGTTCAACACCATCGGCAACCTGGACGGCCTGTCGCAGACGAAACTGACCGAGGGCACTGACTATGTGCTGAGTCAGACAGAGGTGACGAGCGGAATCATCAGCCTGGTGAATATCGACGAAGTGCCCAAACTCGACGAGAGCAAACTCTACTATACCGGCGAGGGCACATCGTTCACAGTGAACAAGACCGAGGTGGTGGCCGGCAACTACGTCACGCTGACGGGCCGCCTCGACTTCAAGGCCGAATATGCCGAGGATGTGAGTCAGGTGCAGTTGCTGGCCGACATTCCCGAGAACTGCCAGTTCGTGGAGAACTCCGTCATGGTGGGCAACAACATCGCGGCCTACACGCTCAACGGCCAACGGCTCACCATCCCCTTAGAGAGTTACACCGAGCGCATACGCTTCTGCATCGTCCCGACCACCAGCAGCAGTTATACGCCAACCGGAATGGTTCAGTTCGCCTTCAGCGGCGAAAGCATCACCCAACCCATCGGCTCGGCATCCTTCAGTGCCAAGGATATCTCACTCACCGTGCCTGACAGGACGAGCATACCGTCGATCCCCATGAGGGGTATGGCCGTCAGAGGCTCAAAGGTGAACATCTACGACGGCGAGGTGCTCATCGGACAGACCCTCGCCAAGGGTAATGGCGGGTGGTTTGCCAACTGTCCGCTCAACAATCCCGACAACCTCTCGACCCACTACATCAAGGCCGTGGTGACCACGCCTGACGGGGTGACTATCACCTCGGAGGCCCAGCCGGTGGAATACGACAAGAACGGTGTTACGGTGAAGAAGGTGATGATGTATCACAACGGTCACGGGATGCAGGGCATCACGTTCGACTTCCAGAACCCGTCGGACAAGGTGGATGCCTACTCCTGGAACCCATATAAGAATGTCTATACCTTCGCTATCGATTTCACCGACAACGATACGACGATGGTGAGTGACGTGGTGCTTTATGCCAAACTCCAGAATGGCAGATGGGAGGCCCTGGACGCCACCTACGACAAGGCACAGAAACTCTGGGTGGCAGCGGGTGAATTAGGAAGTGTCGGCGGCAGAAGCGGTGTGGTGAACGTACGCGTGGGCTTCCTGTCGAAGGAAGAGATCAGGGTCAACCACAGCCAACTGAAGTCCATCTTCACCGACACGTCGGACTTCGACGAGGTGAAGGACTACAATCTGCGGGTGGATGCCCTCTTCGCCAACTATACCGGTTCCGATGAAGACTCAAAGACCTTCCGCCAACTCTGCGAGGAGGTGCTGAGTCCGGAGGACATCCGGGAAGTGAGGGCCTACGAGGACTCGCTGAAGAACCTCTCCGAAGCCGAGATCAATGCCCTGATGGATGACATGTTGGCTAAGGAAATCCCCGCCGACTTCGAGGCCGAGGGCCAGAACACCAACTACGACAAGCACTACGACTTCACGGCGGGCGACTACCACCACATCTACCGCTCGTGCGAGGGGCTGACGGTGGCCGACGTGCCCGAGGGCAGTCAGACCATCCAGACCGAAGACGGCACCACCATCTATATCTACACCAGCAAGACCCGCATCTGCTATATCGACTTTACCAACGATATCTGGTACGAGGTGACCAAGACTGCCGCTGCGACGCGCGGTGACAAGGAAGAAGCGCTCTACAACTGGCAGTCGATTGTGTGGGACAGCGAGAACATGCTGAATGCGGCCAAGGACTTGGAAAATCGGGCAGCTCAGGCTACCAAGGAGGCAGCCAGGAACCAGGCACTTGCCAATGCCTGCAAGGATGCCGCCAGAAAGGCGGAGTATGCACGGAAGGCCGCACAATACGGCAGCCGGTCCGCCGGCATGTTGAAGCAGGCCGGGCGATTCAAGCATTTAGCCAAGGTCGCCAAGGGTGCTCCCATCATCGACTTGGCCTTGAATGCCTATAAGGCTTACAACAGGATGAAGGATGTCGATGACATCTTCAAGTACAGGAAGGCCTGCAAGGATCCCGATTTCAACGCACTCATCGACTATTATCAAAACCAGAGTGCCCAGATTCTCAAGAATAAGGCCAAGGCATACCATGCGGCCAACTTCGTTGCCAATGCGCTTACAGGTATCGGTGTCGCCGCCCTTACCGCCGTCTGCCCATTGTCACTGTTCTTCACCGTGCCCGCTACCGTCGCTGCCAATATGGTAGCCGACCATTTCTTCGACAAGCATTTCGACAAGGAACTTGAACAGATTAGGTATATGTATGAGAAGGCCATGCGCAACTGCCTGAAGAAGCAATACAGCGACTGGATTAATTCCGGCGACGACCCGCACGGACTGCCTTACACCGGTTCCGACAAGGATATTCTCAAGGACCCCTCCGGCTTTGTCTATGAGGCCGTGGAGTCGAATCGCTTAGAGGGCGTGACGGCCACCATCTATCATAAGGAACGTGTAGAAGACATATACGGTGAATGGAAGGAGAACGTCGTGAAGTGGAATGCCGAGGATTACGGTCAGGAGAATCCCCTCTTTACCGACGCGGAAGGCAACTACCGCTGGGATGTGCCCGACGGTCAGTGGCAGGTGACCTTCGAGAAGCAGGGCTACGAGACCACCCGTTCGGAGTGGTTGCCTGTGCCCCCGCCACAGCTCGACATCAACATCGCCATGCACCAGAATGTGCAGCCCGTGGTGAGGGATGCCCGTGCCTATGAGGATGCCGTCGTCGTAGAGTTCGACAAGTATATGAAGACCGCACTGCTGACGACGGAGAACATCCGCGTGCTGGACGCCTCAGGCGAGAAGTCCTATGCCGGTGCTATCGAACTGATCGACGAGGAGGACGGCGTGGCTATGAAGGCACGCTTCAAGGCAGTAGAGCGTTTCGGCGAGGACGAGGTGATGCTCATCGTGAGCAACCGTGTGATGAGTTATGCCGGCATCCGTATGCAGGACGACTTCACGCAGGTGTTCACCGTCGGTGGTCAGCGCGGCCCGAGAATGGAACTGCGACAGGTGGTCTTAGACAGCGTCATCTATGTGGGCTATGGCGAACCGGCCTTGGTCACTGTCACCGTACTGCCCATCGAAGGGGCTGCCGGTCAGATACTTAAGACTACTTCACAGATCCCCATGATTGTAGGTGTCGAAACAGAAGAGGTCGTGCTCGACGAGAATGGCAGTGCACAGATTGCCATCTTCGGCAACCTGCCCGGTGCAGCCAACCTGACCCTCTCCGTGGAGGAGTGTGGTCTGAAGGGCAGTACGCTTGTCAATGTCGAAGAGACATTCTTCAAGACGACAGCCGCGCCGACGGCCAGCATCGCCTCGGGTGTCTATGTCGATAAGGGCACGGAGATCCGGCTGTCCTGTACCATGGAGGATGCCGTCATCTACTACACCCTCGACGGCTCATGTCCCTGTGAGGATACACCTGCCCGTAAGGTCTACGATGGTACGCCCATTGTGATCAACGAGACAACGACCATCACTATGATGGCGGCTGCCAAGGGCTATGGTGAGAGTAGCGTGGTGGAGTACACCTACTTCGTCGGCAACCCCAGTGGTATTGTTCCTGCTACCGTACGCTTCAACAGCGACTGGCGCTACAACCTACACGGTCAGCGTGTTGACAATACCTACAAGGGCATCGTCATCACCAATGGCAAGAAAGTATTCATAAAGTAAATGAAGGACTCCCGGTTCTTTACGCGTGTAGTCGTTAAAAACAAAAACTGGCTGCCTCCAGCGCCCCCAGTCACCTGGTTGGGGGCGCTGGGGGCAGGCTGTTTCTGGGTTTCCTTATATTGCGCGTGCGCACGTATAAGTTACAAAAAAAGTGTGCACCTGAGGCACCTGGGGCACCTGAATAAAAATACGTCCGCTGTATATATATGCAGAAGTACGCTTCCGTCAGGTGTTCTCACTTTTCACTTCTCATTTGTCTCTGGTTCCCAAAGATGTTTGCTCATATCCACATGACCATTAGGCTTAAAAGTGATGCCCTCCTCTTCCAACAATGTCCGCTGACGAGGCCAGCCTGGAGCCGTGCGCCCTGCGATATTCACCACCCGATGACAAGGCAGTTCCTCAGCCCCAGGCGCGCTCGACCTCTGGTCGCTTGCTACCGAAGGGACGCAAGAATACCTCAGCGTCCTTCCCACCATCCTCGAATGACTAGGCCATCCCGCCCACGCAGCGATATGTCCGTAGGTCATCACCTTC
This sequence comes from Prevotella sp., assembly GCA_017483805.1. Classification (GTDB taxonomy): domain Bacteria; phylum Bacteroidota; class Bacteroidia; order Bacteroidales; family Bacteroidaceae; genus Prevotella. The sequence continues at coordinate 2,515 of JAFUUL010000174.1, read as the reverse complement.
CCACGAGGAATCTGGCTGACGATATTCAGTACATCCTCGCCAAACGTTCTCGCCTGCTCAGGCGTCATCTTATCGGGGTAGTCACGCATTTATCCTGTTACTATATTGTTCTTGCCAACAAAGTTACGAATAATTTGGCACAAATCCCACTTCTTGCCTATTTTTCTCCACAAAAGTTGCTTGATTTGAAATCTTTTCGTATCGTCTTATGGTGTACAGGGAGTAATAATGGCCGTCCAGCCGCCGCCACTGCTTAGGTGGATGTTGAGGCGGCTTGTAGTGCTGACCTTTTGGTGATGGTGCTGATAGTCAGTGGCCTCCTTGGTGGCATTGATGCCATCGGCGAAGATGTCGGCCTCATGCTGTCCAGGGCTTAAGAAGGAAAGATCGACAGTGAGGTCGCGCGGTCTCCAGTCGGTCATGGCGGCTACATACCAGATGGTGCCCTTACGACGGGCGATGAGGGTGTATGCACCCAGTTTTCCGTCGAGGGCGATGGTCTCGTCGAAGGTAGTGGGTATCTGGGCGATGAAGTCTGTACACTCTTGGTTTTGCATATACTTCGTGGGGCTGTCGGCCAGCATCTGTAGGGGTGCTTCGAAGGTGGTGTACATCGCCATTTGGTGCACACGGGTTCCTTGGCTCATCGGGTGGTCGTTATTACCGAAGAAATTGTCCTTCATCGCGTTCGTCATGGCACCAGGCGTATAGTCCATCGGCCCTGCAAGCATACGGAGATAGGGTATCGTCACATCGTAGTGCGGCTGGTCGTGCAACGGCTTGTCGCCCACACGCGGTTCCCACTTGGAGTTCTCCAGTCCCTTCACACCCTCGAAATTGAAGATGTTGGGATAGGCCCGCTGGATGCCGAAAGGTTTCAATCCATGATAGTCGAGTATCAGATGATGACGGGCGGCGCATTCGGCCAACTGGTAGGCCGAGGCGATTACCTGCTGGTCGTCGCGGTCGAAGAAGTCCACCTTAAAGCCCTTGATGCCCATTTCGGCATAGTGTTTCATTACAGCGTCTGTCATCGTCATGTCGCCCAACGGATTGCTGCCAATCAGGTTCCGCCAACTCGACCACAGGATGATGCCCACGCCCTTCTCCTGTCCGTGGGTTATCAGGCGCTGCAGGTCGATGTCGGGGTTCAGACCACCCGTCAGCGACTCCTTGCCGCTCCATCCCTCGTCGATGATGATGTATTCGAGTCGGTTCTTGGCGGCGAAGTCTATATAATAAAGATAGGTGTCGGTGTTCATGCCCGACAGGAAGTTGATGCCCGTGATGTTCGTGTTGTTCCACCAGTCCCATGCCACTTTGCCGGGACGAATCCAAGATGTGTCGCTGATGCGGCAGACAGGAGCCAGGCGCTGTGCCATGTCACAGTTCAGTATGTCGGCATCGCGCTCCGTAATAACCACAGCACGCCAGGGCAGCGACTGACGTCCATTGAGTTTGGCGATATAGTCGGCCCTTTTCGTGGGCACGAGGTTCAAGCGGTCATAGCCGCCAATCTCCTGCTCCAAAGGGTAGGGGGCAAACTCCGCCGCCAATGAGTTTCCTTGACCTTTTACGAGCATCATGCCAGGATAGTTCTCCACGCCAGCATCCATCACAATGGCCTTCATACCCTGGGGCAGACAGACGGCCAATGGGGTGATGGCCAGTGAGTCGGCGAACATGGCTGACAGCGGCTGCTCATCGTAGTACGACTCGAACGAATAGCAGTAGCGCTCACCGCCGCGGTTATCGTTCACATACGGAATGAACGCCTGATAGTCAGCCTCGAAGCGGTATTCTGCCGTCTCGCTCTTCACCAGCGTGGGCTTGGTGTGCCCGCTGATAAGCCTGTAGGCTGCACCGTCGTCATAGGCACGCACCTCGATGGCCATTTTCTGGTTGGTCTGCATCAGCAGCAGGCCGTAGTCATCTCTGATGGTTTGCTTACGATAAAATGCATTCTCAAAGTTGCCGCGTATCTGTTTCTTTGTCACACGACCTATTTTGCCAAGGCTAAGCGTCTTGTTGCCCTGCTGCAACTGGATGTTGATTTCAGAAGGCATCAGCACAGTCTTTCCATCATAGGTCACCTGCCACTGGACGGTTTCTTCTGCCGTCACCGTTACCTTTACCTTGCCGTTAGGCGAATTTACCTCATAATTTGCAGCCGATACACTCATGGCCATCAGGCAGCACAGACTCAAAATTGTTTTCTTGACGTTATACATAGTTTGCAATTTTTTTGCAAAGATAAGCATTTTCAGAGAAACAGAGGTAAATATTGCAACATTTTCTTATGATATGCGATAAAAACTATGATAGTAACAAGAACTATGTGTCTTTTTGTGACCAAAGCGATATTATAATAATATAATAAGGTGTAGCCCGTTTCGCGTCTTGATTTTTGTCAAGAGTGGAAAGTTTTTCTGCATAAAAAGCGAAAAAAGTCGCAAAAAGTTTTGGCGGTTCGGAAAAAAGCAGTACCTTTGCACCCGCTAAACAGGAAAGCACT
>JAFUUL010000173.1 GCA_017483805.1 Prevotella sp. | reverse complement strand
AGAAAAATATTTTGTGAAATCTTAAAAAATCTTACTTTAACAGACTCATAATCTGGAGGTCCCTGGTTCAAGCCCAGGCTGGTCCACAAGGGGTGTTAAGGAGTTACGAGGATACGGTGGCTCCTTAAATTTTTTGTTGGTGCAATGCAAAAGAAACTGATTTGGATACTCGCTGCCCTGTTCTTCTGCGGACAGGCGATGGCACAAAACGACCTGCCTTCTCTTGTCAAGAAGGCGAAAAACTTGATCGACTCGATGTCGGTCAAGGGGGTGGACCGTTGCTACATCGACGCACCCGAGAAACCTTGGCGAATCATCGTACGCGGCAACGTCAACCAGAGTATCCTGAACATGAGAACGGTGGGCACGATGTCCGGCGTGGACTATAGCGCTAAGCCACACCTGAAAACGGAACCCTCACGCTATATCGGCGTGTGGGCAGGCTATAGAGGTTGTGGGCTGGGCTACACAAAGAATGTGGGTGGCGACAAGGGCAGTTACTTCACCGTCAGTGCCACTGGCAAGTTCTATAGCGCCAACCTGCGCATCCATTCGTTCGAGAACAATTCGCCTCACTTCGATCTGAACAGCGACCTCATTCCCGAGGAAGATAAGGATAAGTGGGGCAAGGTGCACCTCACCAATCCCATCAAGGTGCACGCGGTCATAGCCGATGCCTTCTATCTGTTCAACGGCAAGCGCTTCTCCTATGCCGCCGCCTATTCCCAATCGAAGATACAGAAGCGCTCGGCAGGCTCGCTCATGGCTGGTGCGATGTACTATCAGGGCTCCATCGACTATGCCTCCCATTCAAACGGCGACCTGATATATGCCATGCAGGGACTTGGCAAGGTGAAGTTGTGGCAGGGCAGCGTGGGCCTCGGCTATGCCTACAACTGGGTGCCGACCCGCGGGCTGCTGGTCAACGCGACGGCTATGCCCATGCTTACTCTGGTCAACAGAATCAAGGCATACGGCTATGCCACCAATGTCGAGCAGTTGATGGAAGACCCCATCTTCTGGGACCCCAATACGAGCGACGAAGAGTGGGACGAATGGTTCTACAACAACGTGCACATCACGCCCATGGGCGACAGGACGTTCAACAGCGGCATGACGCTCAACTTCGATGCCCGTCTGTCCGTGACCTACAACTTCGGTCGTTACTTCGTGGGGGCCTACGGTCAGTTCAACAATATGCGCTACCGCCACAACAGCAGCCACGGCTATCTGAACGACTGGTTCATCAACACCTCTGTCGGTGTACGACTCTAAATCAGGGGCAGCACCTGCCTCAGTCCGACGTGCGGAGCCGGACGCGATAGAGGGTGCCGGAGGTGGAGTGCTTGCTCTCGAACTTGTACTCCGGACGGTTCAGGTAGTTGCCTATCTTCTGGAACGAGGTGGCGTCGTCCTGATAGCCGCGGAAGTGCTTTTTCAGCAGGGCCGACAGTTCCTTCAGGCTCATCCACTGGCCCGCCTCGTCGCTGCGGGGCTTCTGCACCACGCTCATCAGCATCTCACCCAGACCGTTCAGCCGCTGGTAGCGCAGGTTGTGCTCCATCAGCGCGCGCTCCTCGTCCTTCGTCAGCCAGTAGCGCTCGCCCTTGCGAATCTCGCTGAGCAGTTGGGCGTAGAGTTGACCGTGCTCGACGGGCGTCTCGAAGTCGATGTCGCCGTCGATGCTCACGCAGACGAAGCGGCGGCTGCCGCTGGGGTCGGTCAGCGGCGTCTGGTCGTTGGTGGTGCCGATGAACGAGGCGTAGCGGCGGTTGACGGTGTAGGCCTTGCCGTAGGGCGGACGGTACTTCAGGTCGGCCGTCGAGACGAGATACTTCAGCACGATCTGCTGACGCTGGGTGATCTTGTCGAACTCGTCGAGGTTGATCAGGGCGAACGACGTCAGTCCGAGGTTCAGGTCCTGCTCGTTCTTGAACGAGATGCGGTCGTTGTAGTAGTCCAGCAGGTCGCGCGGCAGCAGGATGCGGCAGAACGATGATTTGCCGCAGCCCTGGCGGCCAATTAAAAGAGGTACGAGCGCGTTGCCCGTGAGTTGACCCTTGCCCAGCCACATGGCCACCATCGACCGCATCCAGATGTGGAACAGGTGGGTCCAGTCCGTCCAGTCGGTGGGCACGCGGCGTGCCAGCGGCTCTACGCGGTCTTTCTTGTCCCATTGGGGCAGGTGCTCCAGATAGTCGTTCAGCGGGTCGAAGTGCTCTATGTCGTCAGAGTTCACGTAGCGCCTGATGTCCTTGTCCCAGCAGCGTATGCCCTGCTCCAGGGCCCTCATGGTGATGGAGTTGCGGGCCTCCTCGGTCAGGTCTTGGAACGAGAAGCCCAGTCCTGTCCTCATGCGGTATTCGGCCACGCCGCGCATCACGTTCTTGCGCAGTTCGTAGTTGGCGTTCAGGAAGATGTTGATCTTCATCGTCAGCAGCGTCTCCGGCGGTATGTTCTTCGTGCGCCTAATGCCCTTCCGCTCCATGTATTTCCTGACGTGCTCCTCGCGGTAGGCGTTCTCGAAGACCTTCTTCACCAGGTCGGGCGTGCGCCAGAAGGCCGAGTGCATCAGGGTCTGGCGCATGGCCGGCGCCATCGTCAGCCCCGTCTCCATGCAGTAGCGGGCCAGCAGGGTCAGCGTGGCGTGGCGGCGCTCGTCGTCGTCGACGATGTCCTCCGTCTCGTCGAAGGCCTTCGTCAGGTTGAACTCGAAGAGTGTCTGCATGCTGTGGTAGTGGTCGTAGTCGGTCTGTTCCATCGTCGACGGCTGGCGGTTCAGCGCGAGGGTGGTGTTCTCCACCTTGGCATAGACGGGCGTGGCCAGCGGGTTGTAGACCAGTGCCGGGTCGGCGCTCATGTAGCAGATGCGCTTCGGCAGCGGCTCCAGTTTCTCGATGGTCACGCCCAACTGACCGTTGTAGATCATGCGAGCCCGCTCGTAGAGGTTCTCGTGGAACAGCGCGATGTCTTCCTCCCTCTGGGGCAGGGCAGGGGCTGAGGCTTCGGTCACGCCCGACGGGGGGAACAGTTCGCCGCGACAGACGATCTTCACCGACGTGCCGTCGCTGCCGATGAAGGCCATCAGCGTCTGGGGCATCTCTGCGGCACCCTGGCGCACGGCGGCGGCCTCGTCGTAGCCCGTCAGGTTGTTCACCTCGAGCAGCACCAGCCCCGTGTAGCCGCGCGTCACCCTGCTGCCCTTGCGGTTCTCCTGCTCCAGGGCGAAGCAGATGCGCGGCAGTCCCTTCGGCCAGTCCACGAAGCCCTCCAGCGTGCCGTCGCTGTTGCGGTAGCCACCGCTCATCAGTGGCAGGTCTCGGCGGAAGGTATCCACCTGCTCCTTGTATTCGCCGTTGCGTATCATGGCGGCCACCTCTTCCTGCTCCATGAGGCGCAGCGTCTCTTTGTTCCTGTTTTTCTTGATCAGCGTAATTCGTGTTGTCATAGTCGTAAATGCTTGTTTTTTTCGTTAGCGACTACAAAGATACGAATAACTTTCTGAACGCGCAAATTTTCTTTCGAAAAAAATCGCAAAAAGTGGCTCGAGCCGTCATATTTGCACTTAACCTTCTGTGTCACAGGCGTTTGACCTATGACACCTCACCCCTCGAGCCGTCATAGAGGTGTCATAGTGCCGTCATTTTTAGGCTAAAAATGACATTTATGTAGCCGTATCTTCTGCGTGTCCGAATAATAGTTCCCACTTGTTCCAACTGAGGGAACTGTCAGTTCCCCTTGGGGAAACTACCAGTTCCCCCTGTGGAAACTGATAGTTCCCTCCATAGTTACAATTGCGGAACCGCTTCGTTTTCAGATGTTTATGGCATAAAAACGGCTAAAATGCGTATAAAATGTGTGACAAGCGCCATGAAAATGACACCTATATGACGGCTCGAGGGGTGAGGTGTCATAGGTTAAACCATTGGAAACCAATATGATAACTATAAATATGACGGCTCGAGCCACTTTTTATGAAATTTTTCCAAATGTGTTTTTAGACGTCGACATTGCGATATGAGATGAATGAAAAACTGATGCGCTACTGCGCGCCGAGGCGCAGTCGTCTTGTCTTCTAAGTGGTCTGGGTGGTGCATTTGTGTCCTTTATACTTTCCAAGTCGAAATAGAGCAGACGGATGTCGGCTCCTCATTAAAAATAAAACTTATGGTGTATGTGCATTAAGCCTATTTAACAAACTTGGACTGTACGAATCAACGTCTATTGCGTAATAAAAAGTAAAAAACAACAATACATACTCAGATGATTAATGCAAGATTGTTTTCTTTGGGCTTGATGCTGCTGGGGGCAGCGTCTGGTTTCTCACACAATGCTGTGCGCAATTTAAATGACAGTCTATTCAGTGTAACATTACAGGTTCCTGGTATCACAACAGGAGCCGACGTAACGATTGAGGCAACAGGAAAAGGTTCGGACATACTTGCAGAGACAAAGGCCACAGATGGTGCCTTTACGCTCTATGGAGTAGTAGACCGTCCGACATACGTCCGCATTAAGATTAATGACAAGGCAGTCTATGGCGATGGAGAATATGCCAAAGACCGAGGTGTCGAGTTTTGCATAGAACCTGGACAAGGCATAACCATCAGTGCAGCCTGTTACGACAGCATACCGAGAAATTGGGAAATGAACGGGTCACCGCTACCCAAGGAGCCTAACGTAACCGTCAGCGGTGGACTGATGCAGCAGCACTTCTTGGAATATCGGCAAGCCACACGGGAGGCCGAACTGCGCTACTGGCTGGCTAACCGCGACTGGCGGGATGCAGAATATGGTTTCAATAATAAACCTGACCCACAGAGGGCAGCCCTGCTGAAACCTGCTGTTGAACAGGCTGAGCAGGAACTGGCCGCTACCGTCACCCGTTTCATCGAGTCGCATCCAGATTATAGCATCTCACTTCGATTACAACAGGAGCGTATGGAAGATCTCTTCAAATACGCTGACTTAGAACTGGACCATTTACTGTCGCTCTTCGCTCATAACGAGGACTCACTGCGTTACGAGCAGTTTCAGCAGCAAGTACAGCACCTGAGGCGATACACCAGCGGCACGCCCTATACTGACCTTGATGTCGTGACGCCGGAAGGTCGTCAGTGTCATTTGTCCGACTTCATTACATACGGCAAACCTGTATTTGTCGACTTCTGGGCTTCTTGGTGTGGCCCCTGCCGCAGTGCTATCCCAAAAGTAAAGGAGATGGCCCACAAATACGGCGACAAACTGACTATACTCAGTGTCTCTGTTGATCGCGATGAGAAGGCATGGCGTCGGGCAATGGATGAAGAGCAGATGTCTTGGCAACAGTTGCTGATTCCGCAGAGCGGGATGGCGGATCTGGCTGAGGGCTATCAGGTGAACAGCATTCCCTATCTGCTCGTCATCAATGCCGAGGGCAGGGTTGTCATGTCATCACACTCCCCGGAGGAAGTACACAGGGTGGTCGCTTCAATGTGCGAGTAGTAGCATGGTGATGAGAAACTGCATTTTGGCATTATCAGAAAACTGCTGCCGCAACAGGGCTATCATCTTTGCCTTTTTCTTCTTGAAGCCGCTCTCGCTGATTCCCATCCGCTGACCAGCCTCCAGGTTGGTCAGATGTTCTTCAAAACTTAGTTCGAAGACTTGGCGCAGGTCGCCGGGCAAACGGTCAATGGCATCGAACAGCAAGTCGAGTGTTTCCTGCTCAATAATAGCGGTCGCCGGGTCAGGCTCAGCATTCCCAGTTTGGCTATGGGAATAGTGCTGCTGGCTGTCGTACTTGCGGAGAATGCTGACTGCAGAATTGTGGATGCACTGGTAGAGAAACGATTTCAGGTAAGAGGGGGTACCAAATGTGCTGCGCCGCTGATAGGCCTGATAGATAGCATCCTGCACACAGTCTTCGGCCAGAAAGGCATAGTTGTCGCCCAGATTGCGGGCGGCAAATAGCAGGAGCGACGGATAGACGCGAGTGTAGAAATCGTCCAACCTGCCCGACTGAAAACTATGATATATGCTTGAAGTCAGTTCCATTTGCGCTGCAAAATTAACGAAATTCTTTCATTTTGCAACATTTTTCCGCAAAAAAACTTCCGATTTGCTGTCCGAAATACCCTACATTGCGTAATAGGGGATAACAAATGTTTGTGACAAAAATGATAGATGACATATCAAGATTGATCTATCGCTCATTAGTAGGAACGATGACCGACGATGAGCGGCAGCGGCTGGAAGCCTGGATGGCCGAAAGCGAGGAGAACCGGTTGGCTGTATCAAGGCTGACAGACAGGCAGTACCTGAAACGTGAGTATCTGCGCAAGCAGGCTGTAGACATCAGTAGACCGCTGGAAGATATGCAGCGACGGATAGAAGCGGTCAAGGAGCCTGTTAGGATTATACCTGTCGGATGGCGGCGCTATGCAGCAGCCGCTGTGGTCTTCCTGCTGATCGCAAGCATGGGTATATATTTATATAACAAGGTGGTGCAGGCCGCTGATTCTGTAGCCATAACATCTCAACAAGTCGATACAGAGATTACTCACGGCACTACCCAGGCCCTGCTGACTTTAGCCAATGGCCAGACGGTCAGCCTGGGAGCCAATCACGCTGTCAACGCCGACCTGATCTCACGAGTGGAGAACATAAAGGAGTACGCTGCGGACGAATCGAGAGATACGGAGGAAAACATCCTTACGACCCCTCGGGGCGGTGAGTTCAAGGTGGTGCTTGAAGACGGTACGGAAGTCTGGCTCAATGCTGAATCACAATTACGCTACCCTGACGAGTTTGAAGGTGCAGAGCGGCGGGTCGAGGTCAGCGGCGAGGCCTATTTCCGGGTAGCCAGGGACGAGCAGCGGCCCTTCTATGTGGAAACGGTGGGCCAACTAATTCGTGTCACAGGAACGGAGTTCAATGTCAGTTCATATTCCGACAATCAACAAGTGCTCACTACCCTCGTCAACGGCGGCATCACCACCCGCCTGCTTAACGGCAACGGCAGCGAACTGGTGCTGACGCCCGGTCACCAGACGGTGATGCAGATGGGGTCAGACAAGATCAGCGTCCGTTCTGTCGATACAGACATCGTAACCAGTTGGACGCGCGGAAAGTTTGTCTTTGAAGACCAGACTCTGGAGCAGATGATGCGCACGCTCTCCCGCTGGTATGACTTCGAGTATGAGTTTGCTGATGAAGATTCACGCCAGACGGTATTTATGGGCAGCATGCCCCGCTACGGCAACTTCTCGGAAGTACTGGAGATACTGGAGAAGAGCGGTGGCCTGAAGTTCAGACAACGGGGCAAGTCTATCACTATCAGTAAGAAATGACAATCAACATGAGACTATACAAGACCATCCTGTTCTCCCTGCTATGGCTGCTGTCAGTGACAGTCGCCGCCCAGGAGAAGCGCTATAGCGTAGACTTCGACCAGACGCCTATAGAGCAAGTCATCCGCGACCTGCGCCAGCAGACGGGCTATGAGTTCGTCTATCAGCGTGAGGTTGTGAAGAACATCCAGCCCGTCACCCGCCGTCTGCACGATGTGACGCTCCATGAACTGCTCGACCAAGTCATCAGGATGGATGCCGGCCTGGACTACGAGATTGTGAAAGAAAGCATTGTGTTGAAGCGCCCTGAGCCTAAGGCACAGACAGGTAAGAATACAGTTAGCGGCGTGGTGGTCGACGAGAAGGGCGACCCGATGCCGTATGTCACTGTCAAGGTGAAGGGAACGGACAGGGGTGTCATTACCGACCAGGCCGGACAGTTCTCCATCTCGCTCGACAATCTGGACATGGCCGTCGTGGAGTTCTCCTATCTCGGCTTCAAGACCGTCAGCCGTACCTACCACCCCGTCAAGCCCACCAAGTCGCAGCGCATCGTGATGCACGAGGACGAGGGCACCCTGGGCGAGGTCGTCGTCACGGGCTATCAGGTGCTCGACAAGCGCTCGCTGACTTCTGC
>JAFUUL010000172.1 GCA_017483805.1 Prevotella sp. | reverse complement strand
AGAACAGGGTGATGCGAAGGACATCTTCAATCATCCTCAGCACGAACTGACCAAGAATTATTTAAGCGGTGGTATCAGTTAATTCCTGTTATATGATCGACAATCCCTTCAATTTCTCACCACCCGATGAGGAAGAACAGAACTGGCGTAGCGCTCTTGTCTATACGATAGGGGCACTACTCTTGCTTCTGCTGGGATTCATCGGAAACGGTGTGTTATGAATCTGCATCTGTCACCAGTTTGAGCCCAGCCACAATCCCCGTTTCTACGCCCTGATGGATCGCTATTTCCCCCGCTGGCGAGAGGCACGGAAGGAGACGCGCCGCATCTGCCGGATGGAGAGGAAAAATAGAAATAAAACTGGATACGTACGCAGAATGTTTCGATTAAGCGAGAGCAGAACAAGCAACAAGGAGCGAAATCTGAGCGACATGCACGACGAGAATGTCATCCGCTCTAACAAAACAGACACCATCTTCGTAGTGGATTGCGACATCCGCATCAATATGCCGGAACTGAGACAAGGCGGAACCAGGACATAAACAACAGAAGTCTTAGTTAAGTCATAAAAACGTCCACGAAAGAGCGAGGCCTTCGGCCGCATCCTGGAGTACATCGGCAACAACGTCCGCCGCTGCAATCTGCGCGAACAGCAGGGCAAGCGCTCAATGGTCGTCACCGATGTGCCAACGGTAGAAGAGGCCGTCCGCGTGCTGAAGGCTGTTTTGGCATAAATACCGCTTTGTCACACGCGGGCGCGGCCAACTACTAGGTTATAAAAACAGCACCCACCCCAGGCACCCTGGGCACCCAAATCAGCCGCCGAGTTATGAAAATATCTCCCATAGATAGAAAAATATCTCTGGGAGTTATCAGAATATCACCGTAATCGGGAAAATTTCCTCCACTTTCCTTACAATTCAGTAGTCGATAGTCTATTTTGTAAAAGGCAGATAACGGAAAATGCAAATACTATATTTACATGTCTCCTGACCATCCATGGCCTAGGTCCCAGTGCTCATCATACACAAACTCAAAATAGGGAAGAGAGAACTCTTCTTCTATAAGAGTTGTAAGTTCGTCGAACACCGGCTCAGCCCAATGGCCGACAAGTACAATGAATTTGTCAATGTTCCAGGCAACTCGGCCACGAGGAATCTGCGTGTAGTCACCTTTGAATTTTGTGTCCTCATGTTTGGCCTGGGCCTTGAAATACTCTTTGGCCCAGACCTGTCTGTGCAGATGAGGATAGTTGATGAAAGGTAATCCCTTGTCGGCAGCATCTTCTACCATCTTTGGGGTTATCTCTTTCTTTCGTACACCAAAGAGGGCGTGATCCTCTGGAGCATACCAGAAGATTCCTATGCAAGGCATCTGCTCATCGAAGGCTTTCATATCGCTCATCTGCATCTGATGTTCTTTTTCTGATAGTTGGGTCATTGTTCCGCATTGTTAATTGTTCGTGCTGCAAAAGTACTAATAAAATCTGAATAAACAAATAAAAAGGAGGCAAATTCCACAATGACAACACGTCTTCTGGGTGCTTGGGGTGCGCCAGGTGCAGCATATCTGGGTTAAGTAGAAAAAGCACTTATGAGGCGCGTCAAAGCGTATTATGTCCTGTGCAAAGATTTTCTGGCGCAGTTTGCTATACCGTTTGCTAAATGTTTTGAGAGATTTCTTCTGATTTCTTTGGCGATATCACAAATTCTTTTTATCTTTGCACTCGACTTAGTATGCCGTTTTTCTGCGACAGACGGGTCAAACAGACATCGATGGACTTCCTCATTAGGCCGACGGAGCCGTTTGTAGGGCTAGGCTGAGAGGGAAAGGCGTTTACGGACGTTACATTCTGTGTGTTCAAACTTCGCAACTTTGAATCTTCCCACAGAAGTGATGCAACAAAGAACGCCGCAATGGGTGAATTATATGTTCCCGGTATCTGCCATATATTTATTAGGTATGGTGGCTGGAGGTTGTATATAACTGCACTCGGCGTGGGCTGTCTTGCGTTGCTTATTCTTGGGAAGGGGCAATGCGAAGGCCTGAGCACAGGAATGGGCGAAATGTAAGAATCTCCCATGCCTTTTTGTTTCCATACTACTAACTTGAAAACATAATGCTGAACGCTGGGAGTGCAGGAGGCAAAAAAATGAGAGAATGATGAAACTAAATTTACCCCAGACCTGGTTGCTAAGTATAGTCTTGCTTTGTGTTGCCAGTGTGGCTTGTGCGCAACGGAACTACCTGTGCTTGTATTCTAACGACAAGCAGCAGGACAACTCTTGGGAGATTGAGCAGGTTAGGAAGTTGACTTTTTCTTCAACTGGTGTAGAGATACACTTGCGTGATGGCGGAGAGCCATCTGTATGTCCTTTCACAAATGTCTGCAAGTTCACTTTTGAGTCACAGCCACTCCCCAGCAGTATCATGGTTTCAGAGAGTGCTCTGCTGGAATGCTTGTTTTACGACTTCTTAGCGCGAGCAGTGTTGACATCGGCCAAACAGGGCGTCTTAAGGCTGTATGCGATGGATGGCATGTTGGTTAGGTCTATTCTGATTACAGAAGGGCAGACCTCCTATTTCGTCGGCGATATGCCTTCTGGCATCTATATTGTTAACTTGATTTCGGGCCTTTCCCAAAGTCAGTCCATAAAGATTGTTATACGTTAAATACTTATGAATATGAAAAAACTGTTTCTTCTTTTAGCCCTGACGGCCTCATCGTTTATGGGCAATCTGAATGCACAGAACCGCATGGTGCGCATCTTGCAAAATGGCAATGTGGTGCAGTCATACCCCGTTGAGCAAATTGACTCTATCGTAATCGACGAAGTCATGGATGCGCCGACTGGTCTTGTCGCCTCTGTCGAGGGACGGAGTGTCGTGTTGACTTGGAACGCTGTGCCAGATGCTACCTTTGATGTATGTCGCTCTGCTGATGACAAGGTGTATACCACGCTGGCCGTCAATGTTAACACCAACCGCTATGTAGACAATGCGCCTATTGCCGGCACAAATTATTATAAGGTAAAGGCAAAGGCTGGCGGACATGAGAGTAGCCTCAGCGAGACACCCGCCATCGTGACAATGACAACATCGGAACAGGAAAGCGGGATATATCTGGGGGTGATGAGTTTCAATCAGGCACTCTACACCCAGCCTATCGCTTTGCTCAATCAGCAGACAAAGACCACCTATGAGGACTTTATTGAGGGCATGACCATGAAAAACGGCACTGTGCTCTGTTATTCTGTCGACCAGGCTATCAACGCCCTACAGTCGGTATCTCTTCCTGCGGATCTGTCGACGGTCGCTTTGGTAACATTCACAGATGGACTTGACCAAGGTTCGCTGATGATAGACAGCCGCTATGATATCGATGACGACTTCCTGGCCGCTATTAAGAGCAGGATTACTTCTGAGACCGTTGCAGGGCAGAATATGACAGCATTCTCTATTGGCTTGCGTGGCAGTGATGTCACTTCGGCTGATGATATAGCCAAATTCCGTTCAACGCTGAAGTTGCTGGCCTCTTCTGACGCTAACGCTACGGAGGTGTCGAATATGGCAGAGGTGAATGCTAAGTTTCAGGAGATAGCCGAGCAGTTGAACCGCTCCACTTACATACAGACGGTCACGTTGAAAATACCTGGCATCTCCAACGGCACTCGCATTCGCTTTACTTTCGACAATGTCTCGTCGGCAGGACTCTCCAACACCTACATCGAGGGTACCTTCAACTTGCGCGACCGCTCCTTGACAGATGTGGAGTATCACGGCATGACCAGTACATCGGGAACGACCATTATGGGGGTCACTGATGGTATCTTCGTGACATTTACTTTCGATGGCATTCATACCGATGACAACAAACTGCTCTCCAAGGAATACATCGATGAGTGGTATTTTACCTCGGCCTCTTCATGGCAAATCAACTCTGAGTTTGACCCCGACGAACAGCCTGATGTGGTCAATGAAAAGAGTTCTGCGGTCATCATGCTGGTGCTCGACTGTTCCAGTTCACTCGGCTCGCAGTTCCCTACGGCCAAGAGCAATGCTAAGTCGTTTATTAATACGCTTTGTCAGTCTACTGGTAGTGATAATAGTGGAGACGATGATAACAAGAAAAACAATGATCCTACGCTCTACTCTACCCAGCCGCAAGACTTGACATTGGCTGTTGTCTGGGATGGCGTCAGATATTTTCTCACTCAGGAGGAGTACGCAAAAGCCAATCTCAGCCGTGCAACCATTGAGGGCTTGACCATCAGTTTCGGCGGGCAGCAGTTTGTCGTTGCGTTGGAGGATGAGCCTATAGATAATGTCTATGGTGATTATGCCATAACATTTTATGGTGAACGGTTGCCTAATATTTCACAGGCTAAGGTTCTTAGTGCTCGTTGGTCAGTGGTTAATAATGCGCTAACCGCGTTTGGTGGAAAAATGTTAAATGGCTCATGGACCTGTAGCAAAGATACATCATATAGTAGTGGAGATATCTATTATTATCTTTCGAATAATGGCGGTGGCGTTTACAGTAGTTCCCAGGGGAATAAGAGGCCCGTTCGCCTCGTGACCTCTGTTGAAAGCGTTGCCCCCGTTGTGTGGCGAGACCCTTTGGAGTATCATTTAGCAGCAAGAAAGGGGAACAGCATGGAATATTTCTCAATGGAGGAATGGACATTTATTGTGGACAAATCGGCCTATGAAAAAATTGGTGTTGTCTTACAGGATTCTGAAAAAAATAGATTTATACTTGCATTACAGAACGAAGGAGTGGATGATTTGTATGCAGAGAATGCAGTCGAATACTATGGTGTAAATCTTCCCAATTATAATCAGGCAAGAGGTATTAGTGCCCGTTGGTCAGTGGTTAATAATGCGTTAACTGCATTTGGGGGAAAAGTGTTAAATGGCTCATGGACTTGTAGCAAAGATACTGGTAGCGGTAATGGATACTATTATTATCTCACGAATAATGGCGGTGGCGTTTACAGTAGTTCCCAGTGGAATAAGAAGCCCGTTCGCCTCGTCTATCCATTCGAAGAGGAATAACAGCATAATAGGCAAACGAAGTAGAGAAGATAAAGATTGAGATGCCAGATGCAGGGCTGCTTACTTTGAATGATTGGCTATCAACTCCTCACCCGACACCCCTGAAATGCCTTTGTGAAAAGGGAATAAGGCGGGTGAGGTGTTGAAGGGATTCTGCGAAGAGATGTTTTGCTCCAGTATCGTCTTCAGACGAGAAGACATATCGGGTCAGGCGGGAAGGTACGGCAAGTTAGGCAGAAAGGTATGGCAGTTTACTGGGGTAAAGTCCCATCGGAACGACCGCAAAGTGGCATAGTTTTCGCCCGAAAATAGCATCGGAACGACCCGAAGGTGACGGGTGCTGGTTTGGAGCCTCCAAACGGGGAGTTTGAAGCCTCCAAACGAGGTGATTGGAGGCTTCAAACCCATCGCTTGGAGGCTTTTTGTTCGGAAGCGAAAAGAATCCTGTCTTAAATAATGTGTAAATTTGTGGTATGTTGTTTTATTCTCGAAAAGATTTCGTAACATTGGCTTCGCCGAACTTGCTTTTCGTTCGGAAAAAGAAAGAAAATCGCGATTTTCTTTCTTTTTCTCTCACTTATTTCGTAACTTTGTAGCGAGATATCGACTTAGAATAATGAATATGGCAACTTATCAGCGTACACAAGTATAATCAAATAGATCTCTATGGCCGTAATTGCTCCTTTCGCCCGTCCGTTCTATATGATGGCCAAGTCGGTAGGCTCGACCTGCAATCTGGCGTGCGGGTATTGCTACTATCTGGAGAAGGCGAAACTCTATGGTGGGGTGGGGCGGATGATGATGAGCGACGAGGTGCTGGAGCGGTTTGTGCAGCAGTATCTGGAGAGCCAGACGAACACGGAGGTGCTCTTCACCTGGCATGGCGGTGAGCCGCTGTTGCAGCCGATGGCATTCTACGAGAAGGCGATGCGACTGCAGCATCGCTATTCCGAAGGGCGGCACGTGGACAACTGTCTGCAGACCAACGGCACACTGCTTACCGACGACTGGTGCCGGTTCTTTCGTGACAATGGCTGGCTGATAGGCATCAGCATCGACGGGCCGGAACATCTGCACGATGCCTACAGGAAGAATCGCAACGGCGACCCTACGTTCCGCCAGGTGATGCACGGCATCGAACTGCTGGAGAAGTACGGCGTGATGTGGAACGCGCTGGCCACGGTGAATACCGTCAGCGTGGAGGAGCCTGAGGCTGTCTATCGGTTCTTCAGGAGCATCGAGTGCAAGTATATCCAGTTTACGCCCGTCGGTCCGCCGGAGCCGGGGCACGTTGACGCTGAGGCATGGGGGCGGTTCCTCTGTCGGGTGTTCGACGAGTGGGAACGGGAGGATGTGGGCGAGTATTACGTCAATATTTTCGAAGCCACGCTGGCCAACTATCTGGGCGTGACGCCGGGCATGTGTGCCATGTCGGACCTGTGCGGCCATGTGGGCGCGGTGGAGTGGAACGGCGACGTCTACAGTTGCGACCACTTCGTGTTTCCGCAGAACTATCTGGGCAACCTGCGGCAGCAGACGCTCTACGAGATGATGCACAGCGAGCAGCAGCGGGCGTTTGCCCGGCAGAAAACGGACGGCCTGCCGCAGACGTGCAAGGACTGTCGCTGGCTGTTCGCCTGTCATGGCGAGTGTCCGCGCAACCGGCAGTGCCTGTGCGAGGGCTACAAGATGTATTTTGAGCACGTGGACTCCTTTATGAAAGTGATAAGTGATGAGTGATTAGTGAATATGGAAAAGAGAAAGATCTATGTGAATGGCATATTGGCACTGACGGGCGTCGTGCCGACAGTTGGGGCGCAGGCTCAGGAGGCCACGCCCGACAGGCCGAACATCGTGTTTATCCTGGCCGACGACATGGGCTATGGCGACCTGTCGTGTTTCGGGTCGAAGCACGTGAAGACACCCAATATCGATGAACTGTCGCGAACGGGTACCACTTTCACGCAGTGCTATGCCGGCAGTGGCATCAGCAGTCCGTCGCGCTGTTCGCTGATGACGGGCCGTCATTCGGGCAACACCCGCATCAGGGACAACCAGTGTCCCGTGGGCGGCATACGTGGCGTGAAGATCAACGCCAATGGCGACACCACCTACATCCGTCGTACCAACCTGATGCCCACCGACACCACCATAGCCACCGTGCTCAGTGCTGCAGGCTATCGCACGTGTCTGGTGAACAAGTGGCACCTGGACGGCTACGACCCCACGGCATCGCCCAACCACCGCGGCTTTCATGAGTTCTACGGATGGACCATCTCTACCGTCCATTCCAACTCGCCCTACTACTATCCCTACTATCGCTTTAGCGGCGACTCGCTGACCACCATCGAGGAGAATGCCCACGATGCCCACGTGCGCCACAACACCGACATCTCCACCGACGATGCCATCGCCTTCATAGGGCGCAACAAGAAGAACCCCTTCTTCCTCTATCTGGCCTACGACGCCCCGCACGAACCCTATATCATAGACGAGACCTCGTGGTACGACGGACAGGAGGAGTGGTCGATGAACACCAAGCGCTATGCCTCGCTCATCACCCACATGGACCGCGCCATCGGCAGGCTGCTGGACTATCTGGAGCGCGAGGGGCTGCGCGAAAACACCCTCGTCATCTTTGCCAGTGACAACGGGGCAGCCGTGCAGGCACCGATAGAGGAACTGAACTGCAACGCCGGCTTCCACGGTCGCAAGGGCCAACTCTATGAGGGTGGCATCCGCGTGCCGATGATTGTCAACCAGCCGGGCCGCGTGCCGGTGCAGAAACTGCAGAACCTGATCTACTTCCCCGACGTGATGCCCACGCTGGCCGCCTTGGCCCGCGGCGAGCAGCATCTGCCTCAGGGCATCAACGGCATGAATATCCTACCGCTATTCTACGGTCAGCCCGTCGACACCGACCACCGTATGCTCTACTGGGAGTTCACCGGCAAGCAGCGCGCCGCCCGACTGGGCGACTGGAAGTGCGTGACCATCAAGCGCAACGCCCCGCTGGAACTGTACAACCTGCGGGAGGACCCCGAGGAGCGTCATAACCTGGCCGACCAGTATCCCGAGATGGTGCAACTCTTCGATGAGGCTATGCAGCGCATGCATCAGCCCTCAGAGTGCTGGCCGCTGCCGGGGGAAGTTGTAAGTGAGAAGTGATAAGTGATAAGTGATGAAT
>JAFUUL010000171.1 GCA_017483805.1 Prevotella sp. | reverse complement strand
GCACGGATGCAGTAATATCCTCGAACGTGCCAATAATCTTGTGTCTTTGACCCGGAGTTACGGGTTTTAATTTACGTACTGCCATTTCTATTATTCAATATTGCTGTAAAAATCAATTTCTTCACCTTCTTTCAGGGTGACAATAGCCTTCTTGAAGGCGCTCTTCTGTCCCTTCACGAGACCTGCCTTCGTATAGCGCTGGCTGCGCTTGCCTGCGTAGCGAACGGTATTCACGTCCTCAACGGTGACGTTGTAGAGAGCCTCGACTTCCTTCTTGATCTCAATCTTGTTGGCCTCAGGACGGACGATGAAGCCATAGCGGTTAGGCTGCTTCTCCGTAATCTTGGTCATCTTCTCAGTGACCAGGGGTTTAATGATAAATGCCATATCTTATCTCTCCTTATTACTTGTTTAAGATTCCGTCGATAACCTCCAGCGACTTCTCTGTGATGACCAGCACGTCAGCATCCAGCACCTTGTAGGTGTTCACGCTGGCAGCCTCTACCACCTGAGCCTTCTGCAGGTTGCGAGCCGACAAATATACGTTCTTGTTTGTCTCAGGCATAACGAGGAGGATCTTCTTGCCGTCCACCTTCAGGTTCTTGGCGATGGCCACGAACTCCTGGGTCTTCGGAGCCTCCAGCGTGAAGTCTTCCAACACGATGATGGCGTTCTCCTGAGCCTTGTAGGTCAGGGCCGACTTGCGGGCGAGTTGCTTCACCTTCTTGTTCAGTTTGAAACTGTAGTCACGGGGTGTGGGACCAAACACGCGGCCACCACCACGCAGCAGGGGTGAGTTGATATCACCGTGACGAGCACCGCCGCCGCCCTTCTGGCGACCCAGTTTGCGGGTAGAGCCGCTGATTTCGCTGCGCTCCTTCGACTTGGCGTTGCCCTGGCGCTGGTTGGCCATATACTGCTTGACATCCAGATAAATCACGTGATCGTTGGGTTCAATCCCGAAGATAGCCTCGTTCAGGTTGACCTTTCTTCCGGTCTCCTGACCTTTGATATTCAATACACTAACTTCCATTTTACTTCTGAATTAAGACGGTTGAACCATTGCAGCCGGCAACACTACCCTTCACGAGAAGCAGGTTGTGCTCCGGAATCACCTTTAACACACGAAGGTTCTGCGTTGTCACGCGGTCGCCACCCATGTGGCCACCCATGCGCATTCCCTTGAACACCTTGGCGGGATACGAGCAGGCACCGATTGAACCGGGCTTGCGCAGACGGTCGTCCTGACCGTGAGTGCTCTGGCCGACGCCACCGAAACCGTGACGCTTCACCACACCCTGGAAACCTTTACCCTTTGAAGTACCTACAACGTCTACGAACTCAGCGTCAGCAAAGAGTTCGACGGTGATGGTGTCACCCAGATTGTAGTCCTCTTCAAACTTGAACTCGGCCAAGTGGGCCTTCGGGGTTGTGCCGGCCTTCTTGAACACGCCCATCATGGGTTTCGTGGTGTTCTTCTCCTTAGCCTCGCCAAAACCGAGTTGTACGGCCTTGTAGCCGTCCTTCTCTACTGTCTTGACCTGTGTCACAACGCAAGGACCAGCTTCGATAACAGTGCACGGCACGTTCTTGCCGTCGGCACTGAAAACGGAAGTCATTCCGATTTTCTTTCCTAATAATCCTGGCATTTCAGTTTTACTTGTTTAATGTTTGATATATAAGTGTTTAAAATTCTCTCAGTGTCATTTTGCTTTCAATACCCATATACACACATAAAGAAGAAACAGCCCATTCCGCCTTTTTGGAATCTAAACTGCTCTTTATCAGTGCGTTGATGGATCAAATCCAGCGCAACAGCCACTTTTTGCGGGTGCAAAGGTACACATATTATTCTATACGAACAACATATGTGTACCTTTATTTATGATTATTTAACTAAAATATACTTATTTTATTTCAGCAGGTCGGCAGGAATCTTGGGCATAGCGCCGTTTTGTGTGCACACATAGGCGCTCACCTCGACGGCGCGCTTGTGGGCCTCGGCCACGGGTTTGCCGCTCAGGATGGCTGCGCAGAACGAGCCCGTGAACGAGTCGCCGGCTCCCACCGTATCGGCCACCTGCACCTTCGGCGTCTCCTGGAACGACATCTGTCCGGGCGTGAAGACATACGAGCCGTTGGTGCCGCAGGTCAGCACCAGCATGTCCAGGTTGTACTTGCCCAGGATGAGCCAGCACTTGTTTTCGATGTCGAGGCCCGGATAGCCGAACATACGGCCGATGAGCACCAGTTCCTCGTCGTTGATCTTCAGCACGTTGCAGCGCTGCAGGCTCTCCTTGATGATCTCCTTCGTGTAGAACTGCTGGCGCAGGTTGATATCGAAGATCTTCAGGCAGTCGGCGGGCGTGGCGTCCAGGAACTTGTGGATGGTCTCACGGCTCACCACGTTGCGCTGAGCCAGCGAACCGAAGCACACGGCGCGGCACGAACGGGCAATCTGACGGATGTCCTCGTCGAAGGGGATGTTGTCCCAAGCCACGTTCTCCTTGATGTCATAGGTGGGTATGCCCTGCTCGTCGAGCGTCACCTGCACCGTACCCGTAGGATAGGGCACGCGGGGCAGCAGATCGTTCAGATTGTGCTCGCGCAGCGATTCGATGGTCTCTTCGGCCAGCCGGTCCTCGCCCAGTGCGCTGACGGCAATCGTGTTGTCCATGCCCAAGAACTGCCCGGCATGATAGGCAAAGTTGGCAGGTGCGCCACCCAGTTTCTTACCTTCGGGAAGTACATCCCACAGGACCTCTCCGAGTCCTACTACATAACGCTTCTCATTCATAGTCTTATGCGGTTTTTAATTGTTTTATATATGTAAAGAGGTAGACGACGCCCACGGCCATCACCATCACGGCACCGGCTTGCCCGAAGGCATCGCTGGCGAAGCCCATCAGCAGCGGGAACACCGTGCCGCCAAACAGACCCATGATCATCAGGCCGCTGACCTCGTTCTGCTTCAGCGGCATCGACGTGAGTGCCTGGGCAAAGCAGATGGAGAAGATGTTTGAGTTGCCATAACCCACCAGTGCGATGGCGGCATAGAGCATCCACCTCTCAGTGCCCACGAACAGGCCGCACATCGAGAGGGCCATCATCACCACCGAGATGATGAAGAAGGTGCGGTTTTTCATCACGCGCAGGAAGAACGAGCCCGTCAGACAGCCGATGGTACGGAAGATGAAGTAGACACCCGTGGCCGAGAGCGCCTCCTCGAGGGGGATGCCCAGACGCTCCATCAGGATCTTGGGAGCCGTCGTGTTGGTACCCACGTCGATGCCCACGTGGCACATGATGCCCAGGAACGACAGCAGCACGATGGGCGTGCCCAGCAGTTTGAAGCACTCCACGAAGGAAGAGGCCTTGCCCTCGATGGGCTGCTCCTCGATAGGCGTGGCGGCCAGCCAGAGCGTAGACAGCACGCCCACCACCAGGAAGATGGCGAACAGGATGCGCCAGTTCAATCCGAACTCAGGAATCAACTGCGTGGCGCCCCACGTGGCCAGATAAGGTGCCGAGAATGAGGCGATGGCCTTGATGAACTGGCCGAACGTGAGCGTAGAGGCCAGGTTACCACCGCCCATCACGGTAGACACCAGCGGGTTGAGCGACGTCTGCATCAGCGCGTTGCCGATGCCCAGCAGCGAGAAGGCTGCCAGCATGACGGCGAAGTTCTCGCCAAACAGGGGTATGAGCAGCGAGAGCACCGTCACTGCCAGCGAGAGCAGCACGGTCTTCTTCCGCCCTATCTTGTTCATCAGCATGCCCGTGGGGACGCTGAAGATGAGGAACCAGAAAAACACCAGCGAGGGGAAGATGTTGGCCACCGAATCCGTCAGGTCCAGGTCTTTCTTCACATAGTTAGAGGCCGTTCCCACCAGATCTACGAAGCCCATGCAGAAGAAGCAGAGCATCACGGGAACGATTGCAAGTTTGCTTGTCTTTGCCATAATTCTTAACTCTTAATTCTTAATCGCCGCAGGCGACAACTCTTAATTCTTAACTCTTAATTCTTAACTCTTAATTCTTAATCGCCGCAGGCGACAACTCTTAATTCTTAACTCTTAATTCTTAATTTCATAAATGACAGCCTTCCCGCCCTTCACCTTTATATTATTATAGGGCTTCGAGGGGAACACCAGATTGGTCATCGCCATGCGGCCCTCCGCGTCGAAGGCCTCTATCGAGCAGTGATCCACGAAGATGCGCAGTTGCGTCATGTTGCCATAGACAGGGGCCACCGTCTTGCAGGGGAAGGCCTCGCTGAAACTGGCGTAGGTACGCGTGCGATCCATCGAGAACGTGCGCTGGTCGGCGTCGTACCGCATCACCACCTGCTCTCCCAGGTCGTTGCTCAGCACCAGTTCCATCGAGCCTTTCAGGTCGACCACCACCTCGCAGGCCTCGGTCGGCTTGCTGATGGTCTTGCCGCGCAGGGCGAGCAGTTCCTTCGAGGGCGTCACGCCGCAGTATGTCTGTCCGTTGTATTCAAAGAGATCCAGGTCGCGGGGCACCGAGTTGGCCGAGCGGAACTGCTTCGTGGGCACCTGGTTGGCATACTGCCAGTTGGACATCCACGCCAGTGCTATCTTGCGGCCCTCGGGGGCATTGTCGAAGGTGACGGTGGCATAGTGGTCCTTGCCGTAGTCCATCCAGCGCGTGTCGCTGTGCTCACAGGTGAACTTGTGGCCGTCGAACTGCCCGATGAAGTATTGCGTGGCCGAACCGCCGAAGGGGCCGCCGGGGTTGATGTTGCAGATGAGCATCCACTTCTGCTTGTCGGTGCCGCGCACGGGCATCCGCATCAGGTCGGGACACTCCCACACGCCGTCGTGGCAACCCAGTTCCTGTCCGAACGAACTCTCATACTGCCACTCCTTCAGGTCTTTCGACGAGTAGATGCGCATCTCCTGACCCACGGCCAGCACGAGGTTCCACCTCTGGATGTCCTCGTTCCAGAAAGCCTTCGGATCACGGAAGTCCTCCTCGGTGCTCACCAGCACGGGGTTGCCGGCATACTTCTCAAAGGTCTGGCCGTTGTCCTTCGACACTGCCATCGACTGCACCTGGCTCTTGGCGGCCGAGGTATAGAAGGCCACCACATCGCTGCCGTTCACTACGCACGAGCCGCTGAAGATGGCTCCCAGCGCGTCGGGCTCGATGGCCGTCGGCTGTGCCTCCCAGTGGATCAGGTCCTTCGACGTAGAGTGTCCCCACGTCATGTTCTCCCACTGCGAGCCGTAGGGGTTCCACTGATAATAGAGGTGGTACACGCCATCCTTATAGAACATACCATTGGGGTCATTCATCCAGCCGTAGCGGGGCGTATGGTGATACACGGGACGGAAGCGCTCGCGGTTCTGAGTGTCAAACGTGTCGCTCTGCTTCATCTCCTTCCAGCAGACGAAGTCCTTCATCGCCCCCGTGAAGCGGCGGTCGCCCTGAAACGTGATGTCCAGCAGCAGGTCCTTCGCGCCAAAGCGCTGGATGTCCAGCGGCACGTAGTAGTCAATCTGGTCGACGGCCAGTTTCACGTTCAGCGACTGCACCTGCTGTCCGGCCGCCATCACCTTGACGGTCGCGTTCTCCTCTCTCTCCTGGACGGGCAGCAGCAGGTAGTGCCCCTTCACGCCGATGCGCTGCATGGCGTGACTCTTGCCCAGCACCTGTGGTGCCTGAGCCATCATCAATCCTGCGGTCATCATCGCCGTCAGCAACAGAAAAAATCGTTTCATATTCATTTGGTTTTTAGTTTTGATGCCGCAAAATTAGTCTTTTTCCTCCGCTTTCACCGAAAAATATGTTGCAAAGACTAAGAAAAATCGTTCATCGCAACATTTCTGCTAACCGATGAACGATTTTCCCACTCTTTCTGCCCCCCCCTGCGGCCAGTGCCTATTGCGCTTTCAGCGTCAGCACGGCCCTGGGTAGCGACGGCGACGCTACGGTCAGCCGGATGCGCCCCTTCTTGCCCGTGGTGCGCACCACGCACAGGGCCCGTCCCTGCCAGGCGCGATGGGTGTTGTCGTAGTAGGGGTCTTCGTCCTTGATGTCGGCATTGCCTGCCGCCTGCAGCACGGCTGCACCCTCCACGCGGAATGTCAGTTCGTTGTCGGCCACGGGCACCACTCGGCCCTCGCTGTCCACTACTTCCACGGTGACGAAGGCCAGATCCTGACCGCCGTCGGCCGTCAGCACGGTGCGGTCGGCCGTCAGCCTCAGTGCCGCCGCTGCGCCTGCCGTCTGCAGCGTTGCGGTGGCGCCGCTGGCTTCAGCCCTCAGCGTGCCGGGCGCGTAGGGCAGCGTGAACGTGGCCTTCATCTGCTGCGTCGGCCGCTCTGCCACGAGCCGGCCGTCCAGGTAGAGGCGCACCTTAGGCTCGCGGCTGTACACCTCGACGCTGATGTCCTTGCCCTCCCAGCCGGGCCAGTTCCAACTCTCCTGAGTGGGCCATGTGCCCCACATCGTGGTCTTCACCCGTCCCCGCCAGCCGTCGGGCTCCTGCACAGCCATATAGATCGGCTCATCCCCATTCCACAGCATCGAGCGGTAGTGGCTGATGGGCTTGCGCTGTCCCGTCAGGTCCACGTCGCCACAATAGGCGGCATGCCAGGGGTAGAGCGGACGCTCCCAGTGCTCGCCGGCAGGGTCGCCACTGTAGTACCAGCGGCCGATGCCCGACTCGCCCAGATAGTCGAGGCCCGTCCACACGAAGTCGCCCACGATGTAGGGGTGCTTCATGGTGCGCTCGTAGTTCTGCCAGGCGTCGCGGGGGTACGACTCCGTCTGCATCATCACTCTGCTGGGCACGCGCTGGTGGTCGCCCTCGGCCTTGTGCATCATGTAGTTGTATCCCACGATGTCGTGCTCTGCCGCCAGCGGGTCGTAGATGTCCCAGTCGCTGTCCCATGCGGCCAGTGCCGACGTGACGGGCCTGTGCTGCGGATCCAGGCTCCTGATGTGCTCGGCCATCAGGTGGGCCGTCTTCACTATCTCAATCTTCTTGCGCTCAATCACCTCGTTGCCCGTCGACCAGCAGAAGATGCTGGGATGCAGGCGGTCGCGGCACACCATGGCCGTCAGGTCGCGCTGCCACCACTCGTCGATCAGTTCGTGGTAGTCGTGCTGATTTTTCTGCTCGCGCCAGCCGTCGAAGGCCTCGTCGATGACCAGCATGCCCAGTTCGTCGCAGGCCCTGAGGAAGGCCTCCGAGGGCGGGTTGTGGCTGGTTCGCAGGGCGTTGAAGCCCGCCTCCTTCATCAGCCGCACCTTGCGCCATTCGGCAGCGTCGAAGGCTGCCGCGCCCAGCAGACCGTTGTCGTGGTGCACGCAGGCGCCGTTCAGCGTCAGCGGCTGCCCGTTGAGCAGCAGGCCCCGCTCGGCATCGTAGCCGATGGTGCGTATGCCGTAGGTCACCGTCAGGCGGTCTTCGCCAGCCGTCAGTTCCGTCTCGTAGAGATAGGGATCGTCGGGCGACCACAGACGCGGCTGCTCCACGTGGATGATGCGCCCGATGCGCGTGAGCCGGCCATCGGCCTCCACCACCAGGGCCTGCACCTCCACCGTATGCACGTCGGGCGTCTCCACGCTGACGCTCCACTCGTCGATGTAGGCCATTGGCGTGGTGTAGAGCCACACGTTGCGATAGATGCCTGAGCCCGAGTACCAGCGGCAGTTCTTCTGCTGCGAGTTGTCCACGCTGACCACTATCTCGTTCATGCCCGTGGTGACGTAGGGGGTCACGTCCACCCAGAACGACGAGTAGCCGTAGGGCCATCCGCCCGCGAGATGTCCGTTGACATAGACCCGCGAGTTCATGTAGACGCCCTCGAAGTAGAGCCTCAGCCGACGGCCCTCATGCTCGCGCCCCAGGACGAGCGTCTTGCGGTACCAGCCGCGGCCGGTGGGCAGATAGGCGCCGTCGTTGCCGGCCGCCGTCTCGCGGTCGAAGCGCTGGTGGATGCTCCAGTCGTGGGGCAGCGTCACCTGCTGCGCCTGCCGGAAGTCGCTGTCGTTCAGGCAGAACTGCCACCCGTCGTTCAGCAGCACGCGCCGCTCAACGCCCTTCGTCCCTGCCGCTGCGTCCATCACCAGCAGCCACACGATCATCATCGCCAGAAGTCTTCCCATAGTCCTCGTTTCAGGTTTATTGTTAGAGACTACAAAGATACAAAAAAAATCTCATATACACGAATAAACGGGAGAGTATTTTCCCATTTTAACATATCGGGGCCATATCACCCACCCAACAATTGTGGTCAAAGTGGTCAAGGTCAAAATGGTCATTTTCATTTTCGGATTCTGTCATTTGCTCACTATAATATAAATATATATATTTATAT
>JAFUUL010000170.1 GCA_017483805.1 Prevotella sp. | reverse complement strand
TGTCCCTCTCCGGGAATGTAACTGTTGACTTCCTTCTGGTTAGTCAAACGAACACGGGCTACCTTACGCATAGCCGAATTAGGCTTCTTGGGAGTGGTCGTGTAGACACGAACGCACACGCCGCGACGCTGAGGACAATTGTCCAGCGCGGGTGACTTCGACTTGTCTACGATCACCTTTCTGCCTTTGCGAACCAATTGTGAAATTGTAGGCATAATTAATTTTGTTTTTTGTTTTTATTTATATATTAATATTGTGTATATTCGACATTGCATAGTACGCCCCCATTCTCACAAGGGCATTTCGGGCTGCAAAGGTACAACTTTTATATGGAATAACCTAATTTTTAGTTCGCACAAAACCAAAAACCAAGCAACAATTAACAAAATATAACCATTTTACCAATCGTTAACCTCGATTTCATGAACTAATCATCCACTTTATACCAGTCAAAACCGTCTTTCACGTACTTGCCGCCATATTCTTGATTTCCCTGGAGAGTGCCTCAGACAATTGTTTGGCAAAACTATTGTCTCCCTGAGCCGCACTACAGCAGTGATTTGCAGTGAAATTATATAGTTTGTATTCTTAAATCCCAGAAATCTGATGGAAATGATTCCAAGGAGAAGCGGTTTTATATTTATCAATGATCTTCTCAGGCACATACAAGGTGACATGGTTCTCAATATCCGTCCCATCAAATGCTTTGGGATGAATCATTGGTGCATCCTCGGCTAAGCAACAGAACTCCGTCAGATTCTTCAAGCCGCTGAATGCGTGGGCAGATATTTCTTTGGTACCGCATCCCAGGGTAACACTCTTCAGACCTTCGCATCCCAAGAAAGCCTCATAGCCAATTCGGCTGACGGCATCAGGCGTTTCGAGTGAAGTAAGAAACTGCCATCCATGGAATTGCCACTTCTTGATTTGCGTGATGCCTTCAGGAACCTTCAACTCCTCCACCGGATGACCTTTGACGAACAAGGCACTTGCCACATAGGGCAAATTATGAGTCGGGTCTTCTATAGGCCCATCCTCGTCATATATCTCGAAATCGATGTCAGTGTTCATCCACGATTCAAGGGTGTCTATATATAACTGAACCTGACATCCGTCAAAGGCCTCCCTGCCAATCCGCACAATGCTTGACGGAACGAAAACTGCCGTCAACGCATCACAGCCGGCAAATGCTTCATCATCTATTTCTATGACCGCAAATGATTTTCCCTGATATGTCACACTATCAGGAATAACGACCATACCAGCGTATGGATGCTCTTCAACCATCGCCGTTCCGGCCTCCGGCTCCAGATAGTAATGGATACCATCAATGACTACATCAATACACATAGAAGAACAACTTATTCCATTTCAACAATATTTTTAAAACCTGTCCACCCTTTTGCTTTTTGATAGAGTTGCTTTGTATCTTTCGGAACGTATAGTGTTGCACCATAACAGCCAGAGAATGCATCAAAACCTATTGTATCCATTTCGAAAGGTCTTTGTATGAATGAGTGAATTTCTTTTAGGCCTTCACAGCCAGCAAATGCATTCAATCCGATACTATTTACAGAGTTTGGGATGGAAATAGATACCATTCTACTAAGACCGACAAACGCCCCATCATCAATAGCAGTTACGGTTTCTGGTATTTGCGTGTTCAGTCCTCCCACAATCAATGTGTTCGTTTTTGTTTCTATGATTGCATTACAATCGTTACGTGAGTCATAGATGGGATTTCCGTTTTCTACGGAAATGGAGGCCAGATTACTGCACTGGGCAAAAGGCATCAGACCGATGCTTGTCACCGACTTGGGAATGGTGATTGAGGAAAGACTACTGCAATACGAAAACGCATAGTCTCCGATGGTCTTCACCGACTCTGGAATGGTGATAGAGACAAGATTTCGACTGCCCGAAAAGGCTTCTTCTCCTATCGTTGTCACAGTATTGGGAATATGCGTGGACTGACATCCAACAACCAATTTGTTTGTTTTTGTTTCAATGACAGCATTACAGTTGTTGCGAGAATCATAGACTTTGTTCCCACTTTCCACTGAGATGGATGCCAAGGAACCGCAACCCTCAAAAGCGTTTTCCTCAATTTCCAATACGGAAGAAGGTATGGTTATGGAGGTAAGTGCTGTGAGTTCATCTGTGTAAGCGAAGCCAGTTATACTTGTAACAGAATATCTCTCTTCACCATATACTATGGTTGATGGAATATCAACGGAGGTCACATGTTTGTCATTGCACTCCAAGACTGTCACTTCATTATCTGAAATAAGTGAGTAAATAAGAGTACTGTCGGTAAAATACTCGAAGCCTATAGTATCTCGTAACTTCACCACCCGCTTTTCCCTTTCGCTACAACTTATTGTACAGACCACAAAGGCACCAATCATCATGGTTGCCAGGAAAATGATAAGAATAGTTTTTGTCTTCATATTAAAACCATTTAAGTGATTGATTCTGTGATTTTTCCATTAGTCTATCAGTACTTCTCTAAGGAATTTATTCTCTGGTTGAATCTGTTTCCACTTTTCAAATATCAACTCGACGGTATGCAGGTTGATGTCTGTGTCAGAATCGCCAAGATACTCATTATCGACCTGCTCAATCAAATGGAAATAATACAGATGCAGCACATCGGGCTCTTGGTTATATCCTTTATATTCCCACATAGCACCAGCCAAGTCACTGGCACTCTCTGGTATGGAATCCGCCAGCAGTTGCGCCCTTTCCTCCACAGACATGTCCTTCTGCTCCAACAGAGATGCGACATGTGTAGTAAAAGCCATCATGCCTTTCGACTCGAAGAATTTCTCTAAATCTGTCCGATTGTTCTCAATTGTCTTTTCTACTTGGATAACCGCCTTGCCGATTTGGTAGTTCTTCCACAGGTTGAAGCCTGCATATGCAAAAAGCAGATTCCACAATACAAAGACGATTCCGACCGATGCAAGCATCTTGCCTTTTATCTGGTTGTACTCTGCGGCCTTCTTATCTTCAAATGCCGTGATGCTAATGTCTACTATCGGGTACCAATAGACAAGATAGAAACCTCCAGAAAGGAGAGCGTTGGCTAAATGCGAATGAGGACCTATCAGCGTGTTAGCATAATAAATGATTGCCATCGCAGAAAAATCTGCCAGCATTTTACCTCCGACAAGACAGATTAGCGCAAAAATGACAAACGTCCAGAACTTTTTAGTAGCATAAACTGCCTCTGTCAATTTTTTACAAATGAACTTGACAAAAAATCCCCACAACCATATCACTATACAAGCGGCTGCAGCAACGAGAAACATGTAGAAGTAATTCATATCGTAAATTTGAATTATTATGTTTAGGTTTTCATTTATCACGAAATCTCCTCTATCCTCAGACAGGTGTAGCCCTTAATCTGCACGACGAGGGGGGAACTCTTGTCTACAAAGTACTTGCCCTCCCGCCTCAATTGCTTGAAGTTGGAGATACCGTAGGGTATACGTTTGAAGTCTGTTGTCATTACCTCTGCCATAGGGATATTGGTGATATAGATTTCACAAACATTAACTTTACACCATCATATAGTAACCCAAAACAAGGTGCACTTACTGCACTTACTGCACTTAATACTCGGTCTTGTCGGTCTTCTCTGACCAGAGACGAAAGGACTGCAGGGCCTCGTCGCGCAGCAGGGGGACGATGGGCACGGTGCGCTCGTCGAGCGGCTTGTCCATCTCGTCGTAGATGAAATCGTCGGCGAAGTCGATGGCACGGGCATCCTTGCGGGTGTTGCCATAATAGATGCGGTCGATGTGGGCCCAGTAGATGGCACCGAGACACATGGGACAGGGCTCGCACGAGGTGTAGATGGTGCAGCCCGAAAGGTCGAAGGTGCCCAGTTTGCGGCAGGCCTTACGGATGGTGTTCACCTCTGCGTGGGCCGTCGGGTCGAGGTCGATGGTCACACTGTTGGAACTGCCGGCGATGATCTCGCCGTCCTTCACGACGACGGCACCAAAGGGGCCGCCACCATTCCTCACGCTCTCGCTGGCCAGTCGGATGGCCTCGCGCATGAACTCACGGTCTTGTTCTGTAATTTTCATAATTCTGATACTTTTCTTTTGCAAAAATACATTTTTTTTCTGAAACCGCGCAGATTTGAGCCGAAAAATGATAACTTTCGGCGTATTTTTGATAACTCCCAGAGATATTTTTCTATCTATGGGAGATATTTTCATAACTCACAGAGATATTTTCATAACTCGGTACCCTATCAAGTGCAGTTAGTGCAGTTAGTGCACCTTGTTTTTGCTAACTTATCAATGGGCCGGGTGCGTATTGTGTGAAGATTCCTTAATAAATATTTGGCCTTTTCCTTGTTTCTTCGTATCTTTGCGGCGACTAAAACAATAACACGATGAAACGAAACCTCATGAGAACCCTGATGATGGCCGTATGCTGTATGCTGACCATCGGTGCGCTGGGACAGAAACGAGAAAAGTATGAGTTTATGCGCAATCTGCCGGTCTATGCCGACTCGCTGATCAAAGACCTGACCTTCCCACTGGCCTGGGGCAACAGCCCCATCACCGACTTCGACGCGTGGCGACAGGCTGCCCGTCAGAAGGTGCTGGACTGTATGCTCACTCCCCCACCCGCTCCTGCCGACGGCTACGAGATGAAGGTGCTCTGCGAGGAACAGCGCGACGGCTACCGCGCACAGAAGATTGAGATACGCCTGTCGCGCTACTACACGGTGCCGGCCTACGTGCTCATCCCCGACGGCAAGGGGCCCTTCCCTGCCATCAATGCCCTGCACGACCACGGCGGCCACCTCTTCATCGGCAAGGAGAAGATGATCCGTCCGCTGGCCTGCGAAGACTCGACGGTCATCAAGGATGCCGACGAGTGGCTGTCGCTCTACGGCGGACAGTTCGTGGGTGACTATCTGGCGCAGCACGGCTACGTGGTCTTCTCGGCCGATGCCCCGATGTGGGGTGAGCGCGGGCAGAAGGAAGGGGCACGCCGCGACCGCTACGACATGATTGCGGGCAACATGATGATGTATGGCATCGACCTCTCGGCCTATATGACCTATGATGATATCGCCGGCACAGAGTTTCTGGCCTCGATGCCCGAGGTGGACGCCACGCGCATCGGCTGCATGGGCTGCTCGATGGGCGCCTACCGTGCCTGGATGCTCTCGGCCATGAGCGACCGTATCAAGGCGGGTGCCGCCATCTGCTGGATGGTGACGACCGACGAGCAGATGTCGTTCAAGTACAGCCGCACGGAGAATGGCGGCTTTGCCAACTGCTTCCCGGGCCTGCGCCGCTGGCTGGACTATCCCCACGTGGCCTCGATGGCCTGTCCGAAGGCGATGCTCTTCATCAACGGGTCACAAGACAAACTCTTCCCCGTGCCCGGCGTAGAAAAGGCCTTCAAGACCATGCACGACACGTGGAAGAGTCAGAATGCGGACGACAAACTGGAGACAGAGATCTGGGACATGCCCCACAGTTGTCCGGTGAAAGCGCAGGAGCGTATGCTCCAGTTCTTCAAGAAAAATCTTTAGGCTTCGCCCTTGCCCGTTCCGAAGGGAGCGATGGTGCGGGGGCCCTGCTGCTGTTCGGGCATCTTAATCTGGCCGAACTGCCGCTCGTAGCGCATGATGTTCTCCTGCAAGGCACCCAGCAGACGCTTGGCATGCTCGGGAGCCAGGATGACGCGACTGCGCACCTGGGCCTTCGGCAGACCGGGGAGCATGCGGGCGAAGTCAACGATAAACTCCGAAGAGGAATGGGTGATGATGGCAAAGTTGGCATACTCGCCCTGAGCCTTGTCAGGAGCCAGTTCTATCTGCAGCCCTTGCTGCTTCTGTTCGTTCTCGTTCATTGTTGTGATATATTTTTATAGGTTTATATTGAGTCTTTCCGGCAATGGGCGCAGATGCCCTTGACGATGTAGTTGACGGAGATCATGCGGAAGCCCCCGGGAATGTCGACCAGAGGAACGGGCGTCTGCTCCAGACAGTAGGTGCGATGGCACTGTTCGCAGTAGAAATGGACGTGCAGGTCGTCATCCTCGTGGTCGCTGTGGCTATGGCAGAGTTCATAGCGCACGCCGCCTCCGCCGTCGTCGATGACATGGACCAGATGGTGCTCGCGGAAGAGGGTCAGCGCACGGAAGACGCCCGATTTGTCGATAGACAGGATCTGGTACTCCAGTTCGGTGAGCGTCAGGGGGCGCCCGGCCTGAGCCAGAGCCTTCGCCACGACGATGCGATTGGCCGTGGGCTTGATGCCGTGGTGCACCAATAGTGCTGTACATTCCTGCTGATTCATAACCATTCCTCGTTCGGTGCTGCAAAAGTAAGCAAAAAATGCGAGAGCGCAAAACTTTCGGGCTGAAAGTTTCGCGCTCCCG
This sequence comes from Prevotella sp., assembly GCA_017483805.1. Classification (GTDB taxonomy): domain Bacteria; phylum Bacteroidota; class Bacteroidia; order Bacteroidales; family Bacteroidaceae; genus Prevotella. Next base: position 2,054 of record JAFUUL010000170.1, on the reverse strand, counting down.
CGAATATAGAAAGGATTGCGTTACTTCTCCTCGAGGATAGGCTCCTCGGCGAAGTCGAGCACATTCTTACGGTTGGCCTGCATGCGCTCGTACTCTTCCTTCGAGCCGACGATGATCTTCTCGAAGTCGCGCAGACCGGTACCAGCGGGAATCAGGTGACCGCAGATGACGTTCTCCTTCATGCCCTCCAGGAAGTCCTGCTTGCCGCGGATGGCAGCCTCGTTGAGCACCTTAGTGGTCTCCTGGAACGATGCAGCCGACATGAACGACTTGGTCTGCAGTGCTGCACGGGTGATACCCTGCAGGATCTGCGTCGACGTGGCGGGCACGGCATCGCGCACCTGAACGGTCTTGAGGTCGCGGCGCTTCAGCGAGGTGTTCTCGTCGCGCAGGCGACGGGCGGTGACGATCTGTCCGGCCTTCAGTTCGGTGCTGTCACCGGCATCGGTGACCACCTTCTTACCCCAGATGCGGTCGTTCTCCTCGGCGAAGTCGAGTTTGTCGACAATCTCCTGCTCGAGGAAGGCGGTGTCGCCCGGATCGTTGATCTGCACCTTGCGCATCATCTGGCGCACGATAATCTCGAAGTGCTTGTCGTTGATCTTGATACCCTGCAGACGATACACGTCCTGCACCTCGTTGACAATATACTCCTGAACGGCGGTCGGGCCCTTGATGGCCAGAATGTCGCTCGGGGTGATGGCACCGTCGGAGAGCGGTGTGCCAGCACGCACGGCGTCGTGCTCCTGCACCAGGATCTGCTTGGACAGGCTGACGAGGTACTTGCGCTGGTCGCCTGCCTTCGAGGTGACGATGATCTCGCGGTTGCCGCGCTTCACCTTGCCCATGGTGACCTCGCCATCGATCTCGCTGACCACAGCGGGGTTCGACGGGTTGCGGGCCTCGAACAACTCGGTGACACGGGGCAGACCGGCGGTGATATCACCACCCTTGGCGGCTGCACGCGGAATCTTCACCAGGGTCTCACCGGTCTTGACGGTCTGACCGTCCTCGACGACCACGTGGCCACCCACAGGGAAGTTATAGGTACCGATCTTCTCGCCATCAGGGCCGATGACGTCGCAGGTGGGCACCTTGGTCTTATCTTTCGACTCGGTGACAATCTTCTCGGTCAGACCGGTGGTTTCGTCGGTCTCGGCACGGAAGGTGACACCCTCGATGACATCGTTGAACTTCAGCGTACCAGCATACTCGGTGACGATGACGGCATTGAAGGGGTCCCACTGGGCAATCTTCTCGCCCTTGCGAACCACGTCGCCATTCTTGAAGTAGAGTGACGAGCCGTAAGGCACGTTGACCGTAGACAGCACGATCTTGGTGTTGGGGTCGACGAAGCGCATTTCGCCCAGTCGGCTGACCACCATCTCGCAGTCGCGGCCGTCCTCGTCGAAGGGCACTGTGCGCACCTCCTCGAGTTCGATGCGGGCCGACTCGTACTTGGAGACGATGCTGGCGTTGGCAGCGGCGTTGGCAGCCACACCACCGGCGTGGAACGTACGCAGGGTCAACTGTGTACCAGGCTCACCGATGGCCTGTGCGGCGATGACGCCGACGGCCTCACCCTTCTGCACCATCCGGCGCGTGGCCAGGTTGCGACCATAGCACTTGCGGCAGACGCCCTTCTTCGACTCGCAGGTGAGCACCGAACGAATCTCGACGCTCTCGATCTCGGCCTTCTCGATCTCCTCGGCCAGCGGCTCGGTGATCTCCTCACCGGCAGGCACGATGACCTCGCCGGTCTTGGGATTGACCACATCGTGAACCGACACGCGGCCCAGGATGCGCTCGGAGAGACTGCTGATGACCTCGTCGCCACTCTTCAGGGCGGTACAGATCAGACCACGCAGCGTGCCGCAGTCTTCCTCGTTGATGATCACATCGTGGGAGACGTCGACCAGACGACGGGTCAGATAACCTGCGTCGGCGGTCTTCATAGCGGTATCAGCCAGACCCTTACGGGCACCGTGGGTAGAGATGAAGTACTCCAGCACGGACATACCCTCCTTGAAGTTCGACAGAATGGGGTTCTCAAT
>JAFUUL010000169.1 GCA_017483805.1 Prevotella sp. | reverse complement strand
GTGGTAGACGTAGTCATCGCCGGAGCCCAGGTCGAAGTAGAGCACGCTGATGGAGTAGACCTTGCGTATGTTCTCGTAGTCCTGCTTGACCTGCAACTGCTCGGTGACGGCCTTCGACACGCCAAAGAGGATGCGCTGCATGAAGTGGCGCTCACGGCCCAACTGCACCTCAACGATGACAATCTCGCCGTCGCTCATCTTGGCCTTCACGTCCACACGGTTGTATTTGTCCTCGCGCGAGTCCTGGTTGCTCTCGCTCTCGAGTATCTCCACGATCTTCACGGGCTGGCCCAGCAGGACGGTCATCAGTCCCTCGAGCACACCGGAGTTGGCCTTGTCGCGCAGGATGCGCCTGATGGCCCAGTCGAATGGTATGTATTCGTTGTCCCACATTTGAATAATCCTTTGCAGCAAAATTACGGAAAATATCTGGAATGTGCAAGGGTTTGACTGAAAAACTTGTTAGTTTCCATTTGTTTCGCCAGTGGAAACAGTTTGTTTCTCCTGTGGAAACAAGTTGTTTCTACTATAGAAACAGTTTGTTCCTCCCATCGGAACAAAAAGAAAGGAGACTCTTTGCAGAATCTCCCCAGATTTGGTTTATGAAGCTAATTTGAAGATTAGCCAAGGCTGATAGCCTCTGACGGGCAAACACTAGCGCAGGTTCCGCACTCAGTGCAAGCATCAGCGTCAATCACGTACTTATCTGCACCCTCAGAGATTGCCTCAACGGGGCACTCACCCTGACATGTACCGCAAGAGATACAGTCATCACCAATTACATATGCCATAATCGTTTTAAAATTTAATTAGTTTGTAAATACTCAATAATTGTGATGCAAAGATACGAACTTTTCTTGAACAATACCAAGAATTTGGTACGTTTTTTTATCCAGAAAGGTCAATTTATACGATGTCGAAATAAATTCGGATATAATAAGAAGGCAAAAAATGCGTTATTATTAGTGATGACTCGACGAACGACGATACTGCTCACAGCGCTGCTCATGGCCTTGACGGCTATGGGCCAGATGCGCAAGGTGCAGAACAAACCCTACATCGACCTGCGCCCGCTTCACTTCGGCATCAGCATCGGCCTGAACCTGCAGGACGTGACCCTGCAGAACGTGGGGCCGCAACTGATGGAGGACGGCACGCAGCGCACCATCGTGTGCGATGATGACACGTGGAATCCGGGCTTCAGCGTCGGTGTGCTGGCCGACCTGCGCCTGAGTCAGCACTTTGCGCTTCGCTTCACGCCGCAGATGCACTTCGGTTCGAAGCACCTGGTGTTTCGCGACTTCGACGACCTGAACGACGGCGGGCATCCCCGCGAGTCGACGCAGGACATGAAGAACACCTACCTGGCCGTGCCCATCGACCTGAAGTTCTCTGCCGAGCGCTTCAACAACTATCGCCCTTACATCATCGGTGGCCTCTCGCCGATGATCAACCTGACGGGCAAGGATCAGGAGTATGTGCAACTGAACCGCTTCGATGCGATGGTGGAGGTGGGCATGGGCTGCGACTTCTATCTGCCTTTCTTCAAACTGATTCCTGAAATCAAGTTCTGTTACGGACTGACCAACAGTCTGAACAAGGGGCATGTGGATGAACTGACTGACGTCAACATGCGTGTCTTCTCCAACAGCATCGACAAGGCTCACGCCAGTATGTTCCTCTTCACCCTCTACTTTGAATAGTCCGCTAAACCGTAAACAGTAAACGAAAATGATAGCATTATATATTATAATTAGGTGTGCTGGCACTGCTGACGGTGGTGCTGCTGGTGGGTGTACTTTTGGTCTACAACCGACTGGTGATGCTTCGCAACAAGGTGCAGGAGGCCTTCTCGACGATGGACGTCTGCCTGAAGAAGCGATACGACCTGATTCCCAATCTGGTGGAGGTGGTGAAGGCCTACGCCAGCCACGAGTCGGGCGTGCTGCAGGAGGTGACCAGAATGCGCAGCCGGGCTGACGGCGGCGACCTGCGCAGCCAGATTGACGGCGAGGTGAAGATTGGCGATGCCCTGCGCTCGCTGCTGGTGGTGGCTGAGGGATATCCCGACCTGAAGGCGAACACCAACTTCCTGAACCTGCAGGAGCAACTGGCACACATAGAGGACGAGATAGCCCGCTCGCGCCGTTACTACAATGGCAGCGTGAGGGAGTACAACAACCAGTGTCAACTGTTCCCGCTCAACCTGATTGCCTCGCTGTTCGGCTTCCGCGAGATGCCTATGTTTGCTGTGTCGAGCGAGGAGGAGCGAAGGGTGCAGGAGGTGAGGATTTGAAGAATTAAGAGTTAAGAATTAAGAGTTAAGAGTTATCGCCTTCGGCGAGTAGGAGTTAAGAGTTAAGAATTAAGAGTTAAGAATTAAGAGTTATCGCCTTCGGCGAGTAAGAGTTAAGAGTTAAGAATTAAGAGTTAAGAATTAAGAGTTATCGCCTTCGGCGAGTAGGAATTAAGAGTTAAGAATTAAGAGTTAGGTGGGAATGATGAAGAGGTTAGGATTATTGATGGTGCTGCTGGTGGCTGGCTTGACAGCATGGGCAGACAGGGGTGGCTTCCACTATCGCAACATCAGCGTGGAGGCCAATGTGAACAAGAACAATGAGTGGCGTGTGACCGAACGGCTCGATGTCGTGTTCGACGAGCCGCGTCACGGCATCTACCGCTATATACCCCAGTCGTTTTGGCTGAACCACGACATGGCCGACATCGAAGGCGGCGCGTCGCGGCTGAAGCGTTTCGACTATCAGAGTCGTATCAGTGACCTAAGCGTCGAGGGGGCTGCCTATGAGACGGAAGAAGACAACGGCAACCTGGTCATCCGCATGGGTGATGCCAACCATGAGGTGGTGGGCGACAAGACGTATGTGATTCACTACACTTACACCTATCGCGACGACCGCGTGCCGGCCTACGACTATCTGTTTCACACCATCCTGGGCACCGACTTCAACGAGCAGATAGACAACTTCACGTTCGACATCAACTTCGAGAAGCCTCTGCCCGATGACATCGCCAGCCGTCTGAAGATCTACAGCGGCAACTTCGGCAATGAGACCAACGTCATAGAAGGCCTTCTGTTCAATGCCACCCCCACCAAGATCAGCGGCTGGGCCACACAGGTGGCACCCAACCACGGCGTCACCCTCTATGCGCTGCTGCCCGAGGGCTACTATGAAGACGTGCTGACCGTCAACTACCTGTGGCATTACCTCTTCCTCGCCATCACCATCCTGCTCATACTGGGCATCATCGTCTGCCACATCGTGGTCAGACGGGGCCACATCACCAAGAGCATCGAGTTCTATCCCCCCGAAGGCATCAGCAGTGCCGAGGTGGGCACCATCATCGACGATTCTGCCGACCTGGTCGACCTGTCATCGCTCATCCCCTGGCTGGCCGGAGAGGGCTATCTGACCATCAGGGAAGAGAAGAAGAGCGGTCTGCTGAGCAAACTGACCGGCAAGACCGAACTCGTGCTGACCAAGCGGAAGAGCCTGCCCAAGTCGGCCCCCGGCTATCAGAAGAAGATGATGAATATGCTGTTCAGGAAGGACGACGAGGTGAGGATGAGCGACATCGGCGAACAGCCGCAGGCCATCATGGACATCAGCAAGTCGTTGCAGGATTGCTTCAAGGGCGAACGCAAACTGACAAACATAAAGATCCTCCCTGTCTGTCTCTATGTGCTGCTTGCCCTCTTCGGCTCGCTCACGCTGGGCACCAACTCTGTTGAGAAGACATTCGACAGCGTACCCCTCGCCTTGGCCTTCGTGGCCTATGGCGCCACCTTTACGGCCGGATTCGTCAGCCGCCTGGCCATGAGTTACCGCGACCTGATCAGCAAGACGTGGGTGCGCCTGCTGGTCACCATCGGCAAGGCCCTCTGCATGATGGTTGTCTGCGTGCCCTACGCCATCTTCTCAGTAGACTATGGCGCACCGATGGGCCCGATCTCCATTGGCCTTCTGTTCGTTGTCAGTTTCGTGCTGGGCGAACTGGCCGGCCGCTTCAACGTGGACACGCCCTATCGCATCGAGATGATGGGCCGCCTGCTGGGCTTCAAGGAGTTCATTGAGACGGCAGAGAAGTCGCGCCTGGAGCACCTGCAGCACGACGATCCCAACTACTACTACACCATCCTGCCCTATGCGATGGTCTTCGGTCTGAGCGACAAGTGGGCTAAACTGTTCAAGGACATCAATGTGGAGAAGCCCGACTGGTACGACGCAGCCACGCCGCTGACGGGCTATGCCCTGACCAACCACCTGACGCAAAGCCTCTATTCGTCGGTCAACGACTCCATCAAGACCATCAGCCATGACAGCAGTTCGCATGGCAGTGGCGGTAGCGGCGGAGGCGGCTTCTCAGGCGGAGGCGGTGGAGGCGGCGGAGGCGGCAGTTGGTGATTTCGGACTCTTGCGCCTCACCTTGAAGCGGTCGAAGCCCTCGCCATAGACGCCGATGACGGCACTCTGAGAGACAAACGCACGGGGATCCACCTCGTTGATCAGGCGGAAGATCATGTCGCTCTGCCGCTTGTTGGCCAGCACGAAGAGCATCTTGACCTCCTTGCCGGAGTAGAAGCCGTGGGCATCGATGACGGTGCAGCCGCGATGAGGTTCGTGGTTGATGCGCTCGCCAATCTCCTCGTACTTGTCGCTGATGATGAAGAACTGCACCGAGGAGCGCATCGAGTTGATCACCCAGTCGATGCAGAAGGCCGTGACGTAGAGTACCACGTAGCCGTAGAGCACGCGCTCAAAGTCGCGCAGCACCAGATAACTGCTGGAAATGATAAACACGTCGCAGATCATGATGACGCGGCCCAGGGATATGTCGCGGTATTTGTTGACGATGGCCGCAATGATGTCCGTTCCACCCGTCGAGCCGTTGTTGGCCAGCACCAGTCCCACACCCGAACCGCAGAACACGGCGCCGATGATGGCCGCCATGAAGGGCTGATCGGAGAGCCAGTGCTCGTGGTAGAGCCCAGCGGCAATGGTCGATGCCGCCGTCAGGGCCACCACGGCGTAGATGGTCTTCACGCAGAACTTCCACCCGAGGATGCGCAAGGCCACAACGAGCAAGATGGCATTGATGACAAAGTAGTAGAACTGAGCAGGCACGCCCGTACCCCAGAACAGGATAGACGACACACCGGCCACGCCGCCCGTAGAGATATTGTTGGGCAGCAGGAAGATGGTCCATCCGATGCTGTAGGAAATCATCGCGATGGTGATCATCACGTAGTCCTTCAGTTCATTCAGCACAAAGGCTTTTGTTGGCTTTTCCATAGTCGGTCTTGTGAATTTTGCTGCAAAGGTACAAATAATTCTTAACTCTTAACTATTAACTCTTAACTTTTTTGTAACTTTGCACCCAAATTCGAATTTTAAGATGAAGAAACTGTTTATTGAGACCTACGGGTGCCAGATGAACGTGGCCGACTCGGAGGTGGTGGCGTCGGTGATGCAGATGGCGGGCTATGAGGCCTGCCAGAGCGTGGGCGAGGCCGATGCCGTCTTTCTGAACACCTGCTCGGTGCGCGACAATGCCGAGCAAAAGATATACCACCGCCTGGAGGCGCTGAAAGGTGAAAAGGTGAAAAGGTTAAAAGGCAAAAAGGGGCAGACTGAAAATCCCCTCATCATCGGCGTGCTGGGCTGCATGGCCGAGCGGGTGAAGGACGAACTGCTGAACCAGTATGGTGCCGACCTCGTGGCCGGCCCCGATGCCTATCTGAGCCTGCCCGACCTGGTGGCACAGGCCGAAACGGGCCACAAGGCCATCAACATCGAACTGTCCACCACGGAGACCTACCGCGACGTGGTGCCCCAGCGCATCGGCCTGGGCCACAAGATTGGCGGTTTCGTGAGCATCATGCGCGGCTGCAACAACTTCTGCCACTACTGCATCGTGCCCTACACCCGTGGCCGGGAGCGGAGCCGCGACGTGGAGAGTATATTAAAAGAGGTACGCGACCTGCGCGATAGAGGCTTCAAGGAGGTGACGCTGCTGGGGCAGAATGTGAATAGTTACAGGACTCTCCCCCGGCCCCTCCCTGTGAGGGAGGGGAGTGGTCAGTCTGCATACCCCCCTCCCTCACAGGGAGGGGTCGGGGGAGAGTCATTCGCTTCACTATTGCGTCGCGTGGCCGAGGAGGCCCCTGAGATGCGCATCCGCTTCACCACCTCGCACCCCAAGGACATGAGCGACGACACGCTGAGGGTCATCGCCGAGATGCCCAATGTGTGCAAGCACATCCACCTGCCCGTTCAGAGCGGCAGCGACAGGATACTGAAACTGATGAACCGCAAGTACACCCGTGAGTGGTATCTGGACCGCGTGGCTGCCATCCGCCGCATCATCCCCGACTGCGGCCTGTCCACCGATATCTTCGTGGGCTACCACGACGAGACGGAGGAGGACCACCAACTCTCGCTGAGCCTGATGCGCGAGGTGCAGTACGACTCGGCCTTCATGTTCAAGTACTCCGAGCGGCCGGGCACCTACGCCTCGAAGCATCTGCCCGACAATGTGCCTGAGGAGGAGAAGATCCGCCGACTGAACGAACTCATCGCCCTGCAGACGGAGATTTCGGCCCAGCAGAACCGGAAGGACGAGGGCCGCGAGTTCGATGTGCTGGTGGAAGGCTTTTCCAAGCGCAGCCGCAGTCAACTCTGCGGACGCACCGAGCAGAACAAGATGGTGGTGTTCGACAAGGGCAACCACCACATCGGCGAGACCGTCCGTGTGAAGATAACAGGTAGTACAAGTGCCACACTATTCGGAGAAGAGGTATGAAAGAGTTCCTGCAAGTACTAAGGCGCTTTGTGCCGCCCTATAAGAAATACCTGGTGCTGTCGGTGCTGTTCAACATCCTGTCGGCCCTGCTCAACATTTTCTCGTTTGCTGCGCTCATTCCCATCCTGCAGATCCTGTTCCAGACGGGCGAATCGGAGGCAGCCACCAGCATGATGGCGTGGGACTGGGGCAACGTGCAGGGCGTGCTGATGAACAACCTGAACTACTTCGTCAACGGTCTCATCATCGACTATGGCCCCACGACCACGCTGTTCCTCATCGGCATCTTCCTGGCCCTCACCACCTTCCTCAAGACGGGCTTCTATTTCCTCACCTCGGCCTGCATTATTCCCATCAGGACTGGTGTGGTGCGCGACATCCGCAATCAACTCTACCGGAAGATCACGTCGCTGCCCCTCGGCTTCTTCTCCGAGGAGCGCAAGGGCGACATCATAGCCCGCATGAGCGGCGACGTGCAGGAGGTGGAGAACAGCATCATGTCGTCACTCGAGATGCTGTTCAAGAACCCCATCCTCATCATCGTCTACTTTGGCACGCTGGTCTTCATCTCCTGGGAACTCACCCTCTTTACGCTTGTCATCGTGCCCGTCATGGGCTGGCTGATGGGCGTGGTGGGACGCAAACTGAAGCAGGCATCCATCAAGGCACAGGCCCTGTGGAGCGACACCATGAGCCAGGTGGAAGAGACGCTGGGCGGACTGCGCATCATCAAGGCCTTCTGTGCTGAGGAGAAGATGAACCAGCGCTTCGACCAGGTGAACACCGCCTACCGCAACGACCTGATGAAAGTGAACATCCGCCAGTCGTCGGCCCACCCCATGAGCGAGTTTCTGGGCACCGTGATGATTGTCATCGTGCTGTGGTTCGGTGGCGTGCTGGTGCTCAACAACCAGGCCATCACCGGCCCCACCTTTATCTATTACATGGTGATCCTCTACAGCATCATCAACCCGCTGAAGGAATTCTCGAAGGCTGGCTACAACATCCCCAAGGGCCTGGCGTCCATGGAGCGTATCGACAAGATCCTACTGGCCGAGAACACTATCAAGGAACCTGAGAACCCCAGGCATATAGCATCGTTTGAGCACCAGATAGAGTTCCGCCATGTGTCGTTCCGCTATGGCGACACGTGGGTGCTGCGCGACATCAACCTCGTGATCCCCAAGGGCAAGACCATTGCCATCGTGGGACAGTCGGGCTCGGGCAAGTCGACGCTCGTTGACCTGATTCCCCGCTACTACGACGTGCAGGAGGGCGAGGTGCTCATCGACGGCATCAACGTGAAGGACCTGGGCATCTACGACCTGCGCCAACTCATCGGCAATGTCAACCAGGAGGCCATCCTCTTCAACGACTCGTTCCGCAACAACATCTCGTTTGGTGTGGACAATGCCACCGACGAACAGATTGCCGAAGCGGCCCGTATCGCCAATGCCTACGACTTTATCACCCAGAGTGAGCACGGCTTCGATACCAACATCGGCGACCGTGGCGGACGCCTCTCCGGCGGTCAGCGCCAGCGCGTCTCCATAGCCCGCGCCATCCTGAAGAACCCGCCCATCCTCATCCTCGACGAGGCTACCTCGGCCCTCGACACTGAGAGCGAGCGACTGGTGCAGGATGCTCTGGAACGACTGATGAAGACCCGCACCACCGTGGCCATCGCCCATCGCCTGTCGACCATCAAGAATGCCGACGAGATCTGTGTGCTGCACGAAGGCCGGATTGTGGAACGGGGCACGCACAGCGAATTGTTGGCCATCGACGGCTACTACAAGAAACTGAACGATATGCAGAGCCTGTAGGAGTGATAAGTGAAAAGTGAAAAGTGATGAGTGATGAGTGATGAGT
>JAFUUL010000168.1 GCA_017483805.1 Prevotella sp. | reverse complement strand
CGTCCCCAGCACGTAGTCGCCTACGGGTATGGCGGTGATGGCCAGCAGGTCATCCAGTTCAAACTCTTTACAGTTAATCATATCACTCTTGTTTTTGCCCGCAAGATAACGCATCAGCAGGCCGGAAGCAAGGGCAGTAACTTTATTATTTACCCCTAAAACAAACAACACAATGAAGAAGTTTTTCCTTTTCGCAGCCGTGGCCCTCATGGTCGCCAGTTGCACCAGTGACCCCGACATGCTCCAAGAGAGCGCAGTAACGAACCCCGAACCCACACAGGTGATGCTGACCTTCTCGCCCTACCAGATGGAGGCCATGACGCGAGCTGGTAGTGTGCCCGGCGATTCTGTCGGCGGGAGCCGTCGCGCCCCGACCACCCGCGCCGCCGTCAGCATCTCTGGTATCGTGGACCATCTGGACGTATGGATTTACGAAAGCGGCACCGAGGTCGTAGCCATCCACCGAAGCAACGCAGAGCACGGCCAAGACTTCACCACCGTCTCGGCCACCCTCGACAAGACGAAGACCTACACCCTCTACGCCGTGGCTCATAAGTCGGCACCGGCGATGCTCACCGACGGCATCATCTCCTGGCCCGACGACCAGGTGACGCACTCGATGTACTACAGCCAGACGTTCACGCCCGCCGAGACCACCAGTCTGACGTGCGAGATGCAGCGCATCGTGGCGCAGTTCCACTTCGAGACCACCGATGCCGTGCCCGACGACGTGACGCAGTTGCGCTTCACGCTCGCCGCCGTGCATGACCGCTGGAGCATCACCAGCGGCGCCGCCCACGAGGTGAACATGACCCTCACCCCCGCCACCATCGCCAAGAAGGCCGACGGCACGGCCAACGTCTACCTCTACGCCATCGCCACCGACGCTCAGACCCTGCACACCGTCACCGTCGAAGCCCTCACCGCCACCGGCGACGTCACCCAGCAGCGCACCTTCCAGGACGTCCCCCTGCGCAACGGCTACAAAACCACCTACCAGGGCACCTACTTCACCAACGCCCCCTCCTCCGCCACCTTCACCGTCGAGAGCACCTGGAACACCTACGACCCGGTGGAGTTCTGATAGGACTTTGGGGCGGCTTCGCCTTGAAATTTGGTTTAGAATTTATATTTAGAATTTGATTAAAAATTTTTTTTGCTGATATGGACTTAATACAGGAATACAACAAGCGACTGGAACCAATGAAAGTGATAACGGGCGTGGCCATGAAGGTGCATGCCAAGTTTCGCTCAGGTCTGCTGGAGTCAGCCTACGAGGCCGCAATGAAGTATCTGCTGGAAAAAGACCGCCACAGGGTGGAGCGGCAGAAGGAGCTGCCCATCTTCTGGGATAATGTTCAGTTGGATCAGTCGTACCGCATGGACCTCGTGATAGACGATATCATCGTAGAACTGAAATCAGTCAGCCACACTAACGATGCACACGTCCGCCAACTCTGGAACTACATGCACCTGACGCATACGGAGTACGGTATGTTGATAAACTTCGGCAGCGAGCGTCTGTACTCCGCATGGTACCGCCGCGACCCTCTCACCCGTGAAATTGAAAAAGTAAAGTTGATGTAATCATCGGGGCTGCTTCGCTTGGACTGGATAGAATTTTAAATAAAATTATAAATATAAATTCTAAACCAAATTTCAAGCGGAGCGACCTCTTTTAACCCAAACGACAATGAAAACAATCAAGAATTTCTGCGCCCTGTGCGCAATCAGCATGGCATTATTCGCCTGTGAGAAGCCCATCTTCGATAACGAGGATGGCACCACGCCTAACGGCAACGTAGTATTAACCTTCACCGCCACGAACAGCGACCCCGTGACCCGTGGAGCCAGTGTGCCCGGCGATTCTTGCGTCCCTTCGGTAGCAAGCGACCAGAGGTCGAGCGCCGTCGCCGGGAGCCATCGCGCCCCGACAAGAGCCGCCACCGACAACCTCGCCCTCTTCTTCCAGAAGCTCAACGTCATGATCTTCGATGCCTGGGGCGAGAAAGCCTTCAGCCAGGTCAAGACGCAGACCGCCGACGAGAGCGGCTTCGGCTCCCTCGCCTGCCAGTTGCAGGAGGGCATGTACACCGTCGTCGCCGTCGGCCATAGCAGCATCAAGTCGGCCACTATTAAGTCGCCCCAGATGGTGCAGTTCACCGCCTCCGACGGCGAGAAACTGACCGACACGTTCTGCTACGCCGGCGAGATAGAGGTGGGCAACGAGGACCTGCAGCAGACCTTCCAGATGCAGCGCGTCGCCGCCATGGTGCAGTTCAAACTGACCGACACCGACGTTCCCGAATCGTTCACGAAGATGACTATCGGCTACACCGGCGGCTCGGCGAACTTCAACCCGTCGACCAACGAGGGCACCACGAAGTCGACGCAGAGCGAGAACCGCGCCCGCAGCGACACCTCCACCTACCAGGTCTTCACCTTCCCCTACCTTGCCGAATCCGGCACCCTGAAGATGACCCTCACCGCCTACGATGCCGATGGCAACACCCTGCGCCAGCGCGTCTTTGAGCAGGTCCCTGTGACCCGCAACCGCATCACCACCTACACCGGCCAATTCTTCGACGGCACCGAGGGCAACTTCACCCAGTCCACCTTCGGCTTCAGCGTCAACGGCGAGTGGGGTGGGGAGGACAACTTCACGTTCTGACCATTTCGAGCACATCCTCGAAATGATACCGACCATTTTCGTGGCTTCACGAAAATGATATCAACAGCAAGCGAGCCGACGGCACAAGCTCCGTCGGCCCGCTTTTCTGTCCTTTGCTTGAAAATCCTTTGTATAGATTATTCCATCAACCACCTGAGCGCCTGCCATGTGTACCACGAGGAGCGCAGGGCGTCGTAGAGCGCGTCGTGGGCCTCGCTGCCCTTGGCGTAGCGGTCGGGTAGGCGGTCAAAGAGAAGGTAGGCTCGTTTAGGGTCGCGCAGTATGGCGGGGCTGCCGCCGTATGCTGCAGAGGGGTCGCGCTTCTCCAGTTCACGATGCTCTTTCCATGCCTTCAAGTGAGCCGCCTCCAGAATGACGGTGCGACAGTCGCGCAGTTGTGTATGGGCGATGACGTCCTCTTCCATGTCGTAGCCGTTGCGCTTGCAGAGGTTGCGCAGGATGCCCATGTCGGTATCGCCCTGGCTCCACAGGCAGATGCTGTCCAGTTGCAGCTGCTCCACGGCGCGGCTCAGATAGCGCACAATCTCCACCGTCACCTCGTCCACCGGCTGTGCCAGCCCGTCGCACACGGCGCGCTTCGCATCGTAACTCTGTTTCGTCCACCACGCGATGGTCTCCGGGTCGAAGTCGTAGCCCTCCACCACGCATGAGCGCAGGTCGACGTATAGTTCCAGCGGCTCCGGCCACTTGCTGGCCTGTTCCTCGGTCAGCATGCCGTCCTCGTCCTTCGCAAACGGATCCTCTCGGTTGTCGCGTAGCCACGGTACGATGGCCACCATCATCGGCGCTGCGTTCGCCGTCAGCGCACAGGTCTCAAAATCAATCGTAAAGTCTAAATGTCTCATAATTATCTGTCTGTTTTAACGTTGAACATACGTTCGACCTTTCTCACGCTCGGCCATTGATGCAAGCATCATGGCTCTCGCTTAATCGAAACGTTGAATCTTCTGGTTATTCTCCCTCGTGTCAGGTCGTAGGCCGAGAGTTCCAGTTCCACGCGGTCGCCGGTCATCACGCGGATGTGGTTCTGGCGCATCTTGCCTGAGATGGTGGCCAGGATGGTGACGCCGTTATCGAGTTCGACGCGGTAGTTCTCGTAGCCCAGCGACTCGATGATCTCGCCCTGGGCGGTCAGTATGTCGGCGCGCTGCCGACGGGTGTAGCCGCCGTTCATCTTCACGGCGGGCTTCTGTTCGGGGTATCTCCGTTCCTTGTGTCTTGCCATAATGTGTTATACTGAGAATTTCTTGTGCTTCTTGACGATGACGGGCTCGTGCAGTTCCCATCCTTTATTATATAGATAGGCGGCGATGTCGCGCTCCTGCAGGTGACCACGGTCGATGAGTTGCTGGATGAGCTCCTGCGGCTTGCGGTCGGAGAGCGGGATGGCGTTGCCGTCGGCCTTCGCCTTGCGTTTGGGTTCAGGCGTTGGGGCAGGACTGCCGCCACTCTCACCTGTGGTCGGGGCCTGCCCGTCGCCTGTATGTGTCTCTTCGTCGAAGAACTCCAGCAGCGGCTCGTTGTGGGTTGGGGTAGGGGCTTCGACGGTCTCTTCCTCTTCCGGTTCGGCGTCGGGCATCCTGCCCGTCTTCACGGCTGCCTCTCGCTGGGCCACGATGACGGCATACTCCTCGCGGCTGCGCACCTGCTTCACCTCGACGTTGATGATGTCTGCCGTGCGGGCCAGGTTCTTTGTGATGTGCAGGTAGTAGTTGTCGCCCAGACGCAACTCGAAGTGGTCGGCCAACTGGCGGCAGATGCTGGCCGAGCAGACCTGCAGCAGGTCGCTGGCGCGGCTCGTGGCCTTGGTGACGTTCGAGCCCTCGGCATTGTTGAACACGAGGAACTGGTGGCCCTTGCGGTCGGCGTAGATGTAGCACTTCGTGAGGCCCGCCTGGCGCACCTGCTCCGACAGCACGGCGTTCAGCGTGATGCGCTTCTCCGTCGCCTTGTAGTGCAGCGTCGCGTCGTGCTCGCCCAGTCGTGGGGCCGTCGGGATTTCCTGAGCGTCTGGCTCGACTGGCGATGCAGCCTTGCGCTCCTGCTCGGCCTTCTGCTCTGCTTCCTTCTTGCGGCGCACCTCTTCTTCCAGTGCCTTCTGTTCCCGCTCCATCCGCTGCACCTCGGCCTCGCGCTCGGCAATCTCGATTTCCAGTTTGCGCTGCTCTTCCTCCTTGCGCTGTGTTTCCTCGGCAGCAGCCAGAAGTTCCGTCTGGCAGGTCTTGCAGTACTCCTGCAGTCCGTCCTCCGCCGAGTCAGAGGCGTAGAACTCCGAGCGCAACTTGCGCTTGCCGCAGTGGCCGCATACCTTGGTGGTCTTCTCCAGGTTCGCCTGCCCTTCGGCTATCTGCTGGCGGGCCGTCTCGTAGCGGGCGTTCACCAGCGTCTTGCCCGTCGGCTCCGGCTCAGGTGCCTGCATCGACAGCCGCTCCAGTTTCGCCTGCTTCTCGGCAATCTCCTTCTCCAGTTGCTTGATGGCCTTGGCCTGTTTCTCGGCCTCCTTCTCAGCCTTCTCGCGCTCACGCTTCTCCTTGTCCCACTTGCCGCCCTCGCACTCGCGGCAGTGCTTGTGCAGCACGCCGTTCGACTTCGTGGCGAAGGCCGTCCTCGGCAGCACCCGCTGGCAGTGGGGACAGTACACCTGCGCCTCGTCGGCGGTCAGGATGCCCGTGTTGCGGAACTCGGTCAGTTTCGCCTGCCACTTCTCGTTGATGTCCTTCCAGTACTTGAAGCCGAAGATGGTGTTGCCCGCCCCCGAGAAGTCGAAGGCCGACAGTATCACGTCCTCCGCCGCCACCTCGCTCAGGTACGTGTCGAGGTCGCGCTTGTCGAACTTGTGACTGCGGTACAGGTAGTCGAAGTTGTTCATCACTCCCTTGCCCTGCATGAACTTCGTAAACAGTGTCGTCTCGTCGTAGGTCATAGTTACTCCTTTCCTTCCTTTTTCAGTCGTTCATATTCCCGCTGCGTGTCCTCGCGTATCTCGCCGATTTCGCGCAGCACCTTCTTCTGGTGGCCCTTGGTCGAGAACACCTCGTCGTAGTCGGCCACGGTCTCCTGCGTCGATTCGTACAGCAGGTCGTGGTTGAGCCATGCCTCCTGCAACTGTCGGATGCCCAGGTCGATGTTCTTCTCTTCCAACTCCGACGGCTTGATGGGCTCAGTCTCTGGGGCCAGCGTCATCATGGCGCGGTACCACTCCTTGGCGATGTGCTTCAGCGAGAACTGGCCGAAGACGTACTCCAGCAGGTTGCGCGGCAGTTCGTAGCCCTTCTCACATTCGTCGATGGCCGAGTCGTAGAGCGAGCCCGCCAGTTCGAGCGCCACCTGTCCCACCATCACCCACGCCACCTTGTCGGCCTCGCGGATGCCGTTGGCCTCTAAGGACAGACGGTACTTGTTCCAAAGGCTCGTCACCAGCGGATGCGTCTTCGAGTACGCCGGACCGCCGATGGCCGCCCAGAAGTCGTAGTAGTCGCGGTCGCTGATGTCGCCGTACTTCTTGCGTGTCTTCTCGTCCATGTCGGCCAGGTGGAACATGCGGTTGGTCTTGGTCTCCACCAGATGGTCCTCGTATTCATGGTGCAGTTTCATCACGCGGCGGAAGAACCAACTGTAGCGCTTGCCGCCCTTCATCGACTGGTTGAACCGTGAGTGCTGCTTGGCGTGGTCGTATGCTTCGAGCACCACGAGCCACGCTGCATTGTTGCCCACGCCGCACACCAGTTTCACCACCGACGCGGCCGCCGCCATCCGGTGCTGCATCTCGTCCATGGTCATGCTGTCTTTCTTCTCTTTCTCTGCCATACTCTCGTCGTTTTAAGAATACCAAACCTCCGCCGGGGTAGTGGTGGTTACGTTGTTCTCGTTGTTCTCGGTGGCTTGCGCCTGTCTTGATTCGTTGTTCATATCGCCGTTGTTGTTATTGTTGTTATTGATGTTATGTTGCTGTGTGTCAGCGTGTTATTTATCATAATTATGATTATCGTAATTTTTGTTTCTCCTTGAAGTCGCGGTCGCGCTTGCGGCGTTTGTACTCCGATCGCAGGTGGTTGTAGAGCCCGGTGTCGCACTTTGGGGGCTGGTCGGCCAGGTGCTGGATGTCGCGGATGGCCTGGCGCTGCTCCTGCGAGATGTCGCCGAGGATGGGCAGCGCGTCGACGAGCCGTTGCAGATAGCCCTGTATGTCCCGTGCCCGTCGCGCCACGCGGTTTTTCCACCAGCGGACGCGGGTGTTCTCCCGACGGCGGATCCTGTGGAACGCCTGCCGCGCCGCCTCCTTCGTCGGAGCCTGGTATATCCAGACGATGCGACCGGTGGTGCGCGACCGCTTGATGAACGTCGTCAGTTTCTTCGTCGGCTTCACCGGCTTCGGCTGCTGCTTGGGTTTCTGCTTTCTGCGAGTCATAACTCTTCACTCTTCACTATTCACTCTTCACTTCCTCCGGCCTCCGGATCCACCTCCAGCGCGGGCTGCACGTAGTCCTTGTACTGCGGGCCGACGTGGTCGTCGTCGTACTGGTTGAAGGGGATGGCGCTCTTGCGGTAGAAGTAGAACACACGGGGCTGCGTGCTCTTGTTCAGTTCGCGCGGCAGGCGGTTGCCTTGGCTGTCGGTGGCGATGGTGCCGTCGGGGTTCATCGGGTGCATCCATGCGGCGCAGCGGCGGAAGCGCTTCGCGAGGTCGGTACGGGTGAGCAGCACCACGGGCGGGTCGACGACGTAGATGCTGGAGCGGATGTAGTCGTCCAGGTTGTCGCGGATGCGCTTCATGGCGGCCTTCATCGTCTTCTCGCCCACCACGGTGCCGCAGTAGTCGAGCAGCGAGATGGCCAGTTCCTGATGGGCAATGGGCGTGCCGAGGTGGCGCTTGTCCATGAGGTAGCCGCTGATCCAGCGGGTGAACTGCTCGTCCTTCGATGCCGCCAGAGCCTGACGCAGCAGGGCGCGGCTGTCCTTGGGCGGCTGGATGGTCTCGTCGGGGAAGGTCAGGAACAGTTGCACGCAGCCGAGCAGCAGATTGCGGGCCTCGTTGAGCAGGGCCGACGGCAGGTTGCGAGCCACCTCCTTCACGCCGTACTCCCGGCGGAAGTCGTCGGCAGGGGTATGTGCAGGCCGCGAGCCGTCCATGCTCTTCGGGTGATACCAGTCGCCGACCAATACCTGATAGACACGACGTGATGTCGAGTCCGACGAGAGGTCGAGGTGCTCGTTCGACGCCACCACGAACTTCGGCAGGTCGTCGCCCGTCAGTCGCACCGACCCGTGGTAGAGCCCACGCGAGGTGACGCCGAGCGGCATGTTATACATCTTCTTCGGCGAGAAGCCCTGCGGCAGTTCGTCGAGGCATACGAGGTTGTGCAGGCCGGGCACTATCTTGCCCAGTTCCTGCTCCAGGATGATGTTCGACCCTTCGAGCGCCTTGCCGTCGATGGTCAGCGCCGGGCGGACGAGCGAGAGCAGTTCCAGTATGGCCGTCTTGCCCGTGCCGCCGCTGGCCAGGTCTTCGCGCCGCGTGCCGTTGTCGGTGATGTGCAGGAACTGCTGGCGGTTGGCAGAGCGCTGGCGCACGAGTGCCGAGCCGATGGCGTGGAGCATGGCGATGAGATACATGTCCTGCATCTGCTGCTCGGTCTTCGACAGTTCGCCGGTCTGCTCCTTCTCCCAGAAAATCCTGCACGTATTATATAGGAAGCGGAAGTGCATCGGCATCTCGTCCAGCGGGCGGTCCATCACGAGGCGGTACTTCCAGAGCATCGCCCACTGGTCCCAGCGCATGTTCTCCTGCTGGCGCTCCTCGGTGGTCCGGGCGGCCAGGAGCAGTTCCTCGTGCTTCACGCGCTCGGCCTCGTAGAAGGGGTTCACCTCGACGTGCCACGGCTGCTGCTGGACGGTGAAGTGTCCGTCGAGGATGGCGTCGGAGTTCGTCCACCACCGCATCGACGAGTACGGCACCGGCTCCACCTTGTCCTTGGTCACTCGGACGGCGGTGTTCCGGAAGAAGAAGAAGTCGAAGTCCTCGCCGTAACTCTTCGCGTCGAAGTCCATCGTCTCGATAGACTCCATGATGCCCTGCTCCAGTTTGGCCGAGTAGATGGCGCGACTGAGTGCGCCCTTCTCGTCGTTGTGCTCCTTGTGCGCCCGCAGCCAGTCGGCCATCAGGTCGCGGGCCTGGCTGACGAGTTTGTTCGAGCCCTTCT
>JAFUUL010000167.1 GCA_017483805.1 Prevotella sp. | reverse complement strand
CCAATACCATAGATATAGGTCAATGCGATTTCGCCACGCTTGTTCTGGGGCAAATCTACTCCAACAATTCTTATTGCCATTTGTTAAATGAAATGATAAAAAATAATAAAACTAAATTTCGAAATTTGCTAATAAGCGCACAAAGGTACGAAGATTTTCTCAAACCTCCGCACTTTGTTATGCTTATTTAACATTTTTAGCCCTGACGCATCTTGTACTTAGGGTTCTTCTTGTTGATAACGAACAGGCGGCCCTTACGACGCACGATCTTGCAGTCGGGGGTGCGCTTCTTCAACGATGCTCTTGTCTTCATATCTCTGTCTTAAATTTATTTGTATCGAAAAACAATTCTTCCTTTCGTCAAATCGTAGGGACTCATCTCTACCTTGACCTTGTCGCCCGGCAGAATGCGGATGTAGTGCATACGCATCTTGCCCGAGATGTGCGCGATGATCTGCACACCGTTTTCCAGTTCTACGCGGAACATTGCATTCGAGAGACTCTCGATGATCGTTCCATCCTGCTCAATAGCGGATTGTTTTGCCATGCCTTTTAGTATAGTTTACCTTCAAATGATTCCACCTCTTCGAAAGAGGACAATATCTCCGACTTGCCCCGACGCACCACGATGGTATGCTCGAAATGGGCGGCCGGCTTGCCGTCGCGCGTACAAACGCTCCAGCGATCGGCCTTCAGGTAGATATCGCGCTTGCCCATCGTGATCATCGGCTCGATGGCAATGCACATGCCGGCTTTGAGCGTCACGCCATTGCCGCGCTTGCCGTAGTTGGGAACCTGGGGATCCTCGTGCATCTCTTTGCCGATGCCGTGGCCCGTCAGTTCGCGCACCACACCGTAGCCTTGAGCCTCGCAGTAGTCCTGCACGGTGCTGCCGATGTCGCCAACGTGCTTGCCTGCCACAGCCACCTCTATACCCTTATAGAGCGACTCCTTGGTAGTGCGAAGCAACTGCTCCACTTCGTCGGAGACCTCGCCTACGCAGAACGTGTAGCAAGAGTCGCCGTTGAAACCGTTGAGCAGCGTGCCGCAATCAATGGAGATGATGTCTCCCTCCTTCAGCACGGTGCCATCGGGCACCCCATGCACCACCACATCGTTGACCGATGTGCAGATGCTGGCAGGAAACGGCCCTCCATATGGATTGGGGAAGCCCTTGAAAGTCGGAACGGCTCCGTGGTCACGAATGAACGTGTCGGCCACCTTGTCCAACTGGAGGGTCGTTACACCAGGCTTGATATGTTTCGCTAATTCGCCGAGGGTCTTACCAACGAGTTGGTTCGCCTGGCGCATCAGTTCAATCTCATCCTCTGTCTTCAGAAAGATCTTCATCCGCTTAGTAGGCAGCCACACCGCCACGTCCATGGATTCGTCCCGAGTTGAGCAGGCCATCGTAGTGGCGCATCAACAGGTGACTTTCAATCTGCT
The DNA here is from genome assembly GCA_017483805.1 of Prevotella sp. GTDB lineage: Bacteria > Bacteroidota > Bacteroidia > Bacteroidales > Bacteroidaceae > Prevotella. The sequence continues at coordinate 7,596 of JAFUUL010000167.1, read as the reverse complement.
GGAGGGTATCGAGTACCACACCGACGAGAATCAGTAGAGACGTACCGCCGAAGAACTGAGAGAACTCCTTCTGCACACCCAACAGGCCAGCGAAGGCAGGCATCACGGCGATGAAGGCAATGAACAGCGATCCGGGCAGCGTGATGCGCGACATGATCGTGTCAATGTAGTCAGCCGTATCCTTACCAGGCTTGACACCGGGAATGAAGCCGTTGTTGCGCTTCATGTCCTCAGCCATCTGAGTGGGGTTCAGCGTAATGGCGGTATAGAAGTAGGTGAAGGCAATGATCAGAATGGTGTAGATGAGGTAGTAGAGCCAGTTCTGGTCGCGCATGGCGAGCATGAACCAACCCGTGTCCTTATCAGCATACTGTGCAACAGCCAGGGGGATAAACATCAGTGCCTGAGCAAAGATGATAGGCATCACGTTGGCTGCGAAGAGTTTCAACGGGATGTACTGGCGAGCACCACCATACTGCTTATTACCAACAACACGCTTTGCATACTGTACAGGCACCTTGCGGACGCCCTGCACCAAAACGATAGATGCGCAAACAACTGCATAGAGAATGATGATCTCGATGAGGAACATGACCAGACCACCACCCGTGGCACCTGCGAAACGGGAACCCACTTCCTGAGCGAATGATCCCGGCAGACGGGCGATGATACCAATCATAATGATCAGCGAGACACCATTGCCTATACCCTTATCCGTAATGCGTTCACCCAACCAGAGGATGAACATACTTCCTGCGGCGAGCATGATGGAAGCCAGGGCCATGTAGACACCCCAACTCAGGACGGGGTTGAACGCGGGAATACCCTCCCACGACAACTGTCCGATCTGCATACGCATGTTAACCAAGTAACTCGGAGCCTGGAACAGCAGGATGGCTATTGTCAGGTAGCGAGTGTACTGGTTAATCTTCTTGCGGCCGCTCTCGCCCTCGCGCTGCATCTTCTGGAAATAAGGCACCACGATGGCAAGAAGTTGCATGACGATAGAAGCAGAGATGTAAGGCATGATACCCAGAGCAAAGATGGATGCCTGGGAGAATGCACCACCCGAGAACATGTCGAGAAGCGACATCAGACCGGTTGAAGTCTGATCGGCCAGACCGAATTTCTCATCGCCGGAGTTCAGTTTCTCCAGCACATTGAAATTAACGCCAGGAAGCACAATCTTTGAACCAAAACGGTAAATTGCGACGAACAGAGTCGTAATGAGGATACGCGTACGCAGGTCCTCGATCTTCCAGATGTTCTTTAGGGTGTCTATAAACTTCTTCATCTTACTTCTTAGATTATTGTTGCGGTTCCACCTACTGCTTTAATGGCTTCTTCTGCGGTCTTCGAGAAAGCATTGGCCACCACGTCGACCTTAGCCTTCAGTTCACCATTGCCCAGAATCTTGACCAGTTCCTTACCGTTGGTCAGGCCAGCGGCAACCAGTTCCTCGATTCCAATCTTGGTGAGACCCTTCTCCTCAGCCAACTTCTGCAGTGTGGCGAGGTTAACGGCAAAGTACTCCTTGTGGTTGATATTCTTGAAGCCCGACTTCGGCAGACGACGCTGCAGAGGCATCTGACCACCCTCGAAGCCAATCTTCTTCTTATAACCAGAGCGAGCCTTGGCACCCTTATGACCACGGGTAGAAGTACCGCCCAGGCCAGAGCCTGTGCCGCGACCGATCCTACGACGTGAGTGTGTAGAGCCCTCTGCAGGTTTCAAATTATTCAGTTTCATATCGAATTCTGTTTTAATTGTGATTACTAAACTTAGTCAATAACGGTCACCAGATGATGAACCTTGCGAATCATACCACGGATAGCGGGAGTGTCTTCCTTCTCTATCTCCTGGCCAATCTTGTGAAGGCCGAGAGCCTCGAGGGTACGCTTCTGGTCAACGGGATAACCGATCTTACTCTTAATCTGCTTAATCTTGATTGTTGCCATAGTCTTAACCTCCTGTTTTTATCCTCTGAATACTTTTTCCATACTGATCCCACGGGTGCCAGCCACGGTGTAGGCATCGCGCATCTGAGACAGAGCCTCGATGGTAGCCTTCACCAGGTTGTGGGGGTTCGACGAACCCTTCGACTTGGCAAGCACGTCCTTGATGCCAGCACTCTCCAGCACGGCACGCATAGCACCACCAGCCACCAGACCTGTACCAGCAGCAGCGGGCTTCAGGAACACCTGGGCACCACCGAAGTGGGCCTCCATCTCGTGGGGAATGGTACCCTTCAGCACGGGCACTTTCACCAGGTTCTTCTTGGCAGACTCAACACCCTTGGCGATGGCTGCGGTGACTTCACCAGCCTTGCCCAGGCCCCAGCCGATAACGCCGTTGCCGTCGCCGACAACCACGATGGCTGCGAATGTAAAGGTGCGACCGCCCTTGGTTACCTTGGTAACACGGTTGATGGCAACCAATCTGTCTTTCAGTTCAACGTCACTATTAATCTTAACTTTGTTCATTGCCATAATCGTTTAGAAATTAAGTCCACCTTTACGTGCTGCATCAGCGAGAGACTTCACACGGCCGTGATACAGATAGCCATTACGGTCGAAGACTACGGCAGAGATGCCAGCCTCCTTGGCCTTGGTAGCAATCAGTTCACCCACCTTGGCAGCCTGCTCGATCTTCGGCATGGCCTCGAGGCCTACAGAAGAAGCAGATGCAAGAGTTTTACCTTCCAAATCATTAATCACCTGAACGTAGATCTGCTTGTTGCTGCGGAACACGCTCATACGGGGACGCTCGGCAGTGCCGAAAACGCTCTTACGAATTCTATATTTGATCTTAATTCGTCTTTCTTCTTTCTTTGTCGTCATAATCTTGAATTCTTAAATTCTTAATTCTTAATTCTTAATTACTTCGCTGAGGCTGACTTACCGGACTTGCGACGGATAACCTCGCCCTTGAACAAGATACCCTTACCCTTGTAAGGCTCAGGCTTGCGGAAAGAACGAATTTTTGCACAGATGAGACCCAGCAACTGCTTGTCGGCGCACTCCAGGATAATCTGGGGGTTCTGGTTACGCTCCGACTTGGTCTCCACCTTCACTTCCTTGGGAAGTTGGATGAAGATGGGGTGCGTATAGCCCAGTGCAAACTCGATGATGTTGCCCTGGTTCGAGACGCGATAACCTACGCCGACGAGTTCCAACTCCTTCTTATAGCCCTCGCTCACACCGACAACCATGTTGTTCACCAGTGCGCGATAGAGGCCATGGAAAGCCTGCTTCTGCTTGATATTCACAGGGCTGTTCTCGTCGACCTCGAAGGTCACGTGACCATCCTCGATCTTCACGATGATCGACTTGTCGACTTTCTGCGAGAGTTCACCCTTGGGACCCTTCACGGTCACCACTCCATCCTTATCCTGGGCAACAGTAACACCTGCAGGAATACTAATTGGCAATTTACCTATTCTTGACATAATGCAGTCCTCCAATTAATATACGTAGCAAAGCACCTCACCGCCGATCTTCTGCTGTGTGGCCTCTTTGTCAGTCATTACACCCTTGGACGTAGATAAGATGGCGATACCCAGTCCGTTAATAACTCTCGGCATATCCTTGTAACCAGTGTACTTACGAAGACCTGGTGTGGATACACGTTTCAAGAACTTGATGGCGTTCTCTTTTGTTACAGGATCATACTTCAAGGCAACCTTGATAGTACCCTGAGGACCATCCTCGATGAACTTGTAGTTCAGGATGTAGCCCTTCTCGAAGAGGATCTTTGTGATTTCCTTCTTCAAGTTTGAGGCAGGAACCTCCACAACACGGTGATGAGCCATGATTGCGTTTCTCAACCTCGTCAGAAAATCTGCTATTGGATCTGTCATAAAATGAATGTTTTAATTAATCGGGACTCCCCCGACAATATTAAATAAAAAGTCTCTCTGTCTCTTACCAACTGGCCTTCTTCACTCCCGGAATCAGACCGCTTGATGCCATCTCACGGAACTGGATACGAGAAAGACCGAACTGGCGCATGTAACCCTTGGGACGACCCGTGATCTTGCAGCGGTTGTGCAGACGGATGGGGTTGGCGTTGCGGGGAATGGCCTGCAGTTTGCGGGCAGCCTCATAGGCAGCCATAGCACCTTCGTCGGTGGTCACATCAGCCGTAGCGATGATCTTCTTCAGTGCGGCGCGCTTCTCAGCATAGCGGGCAACGAGTTTGGCGCGCTTCACCTCGCGGGCCTTCATTGATTCTTTTGCCATATCTCTTAGTCGTTTTTAGCGTTCTTGAATGGGAGACCGAAAGCCTTCAGCAGTGCGAAGCCCTCCTCGTCGGTCTTAGCCGTCGTGACGAAGGTGATGTTCATACCCTGAATGCGGTCAACTGAATCGATATTGATCTCGGGGAAGATAATCTGCTCCTGGACACCCAGTGTGTAGTTACCACGTCCGTCGAACTTGCTCTCGATACCCTTGAAGTCGCGGATACGGGGCAGGGCGATGCGAACCAGTTTCTCCAGGAACTCGTACATACGCTCACGGCGCAGAGTGACCATCACACCGATGGGCATCTTCTTACGCAGTTTGAAGTTGGCGATATCCTTCTTAGAGTAGGTAGCCACAGCCTTCTGACCGGTGATGGCGGTAATCTCGTTGATAGCCACCTCGATAATCTTCTTGTCCTGAGTAGCGTCGCCCAGACCCTGGTTGACCACAATCTTCTTCAGGACGGGAATCTCCATAGCAGAACTGTAGTTGAACTGCTTCATCAATGCCGGTGCAATCTGCTCGGCATACGTCTTCTTAAGTTGTGCTGTATTTGCCATTACTCAATCTCCTCCCCTGACTTTTTGGCGACACGAATGACGTTCTTGCCCTCGTGCTTGATAGAAACACGGGTGGCCTTGCCGCTCTTCGGATCGATCAGACTTAAATTAGAAATATGGATGGGAGCCTCGACCTTCTCGAAGCCGCCCTGAGGATTCTTGGCATTGGGCTTTGTGCTCTTGTTGACGAAGTTCACTCCCTCAACGATGGCACGCTCCTTGTCTACCAAGACCTTCAGCACCTTACCAGTCTTGCCCTTGTCCTCACCGGCCAGGACGATGACGGTATCGTTTTTCTTGATATGTAACTTGCTCATTACTTCTTAATCTTTTAATGTTAAAGAACCTCAGGTGCCAAAGAAACGACCTTCATGTTGACTGCACGCAACTCACGGGCCACGGGGCCGAAGATACGGCTGCCGCGGAGTTCACCGGCGTTGTTCAGCAGCACGCAAGCGTTGTCGTCGAAACGGATGTACGAGCCATCGGCGCGACGGATCTCCTTCTTGGTGCGAACAATCAGAGCCTTCGAAACTGCACCCTTTTTCACGTCACTCGTGGGAATAGCATTCTTGATGGCTACGACGATGACGTCGCCCACGCTGGCATAACGGCGGCGGGTACCGCCCAGCACACGGATGCAGAGAGCCTCACGTGCACCGCTGTTATCAGCTACTGTAAGTCTTGATTCTGTCTGTATCATAATTACTTAGCTTTTTCAACGATTTGTACTAGTCTCCAGCGCTTTGTCTTCGACAGAGGGCGGGTTTCCATAATGAGCACGGTATCGCCTACCTGGCACTCATTCTTCTCATCATGTGCATGGTACTTCTTCGTCTTCTGCACGAACTTACCATAAATCGGGTGCTTCTCCTTGAACTTAGCGGCTACAACAATGGTCTTCTCCATCTTGTTGCTAACGACAACACCCTGTCTTGTCTTTCTTAAATTTCTTGTTTCCATCTGGACCACTGTTATTTGTTAAGTTCTCTCTGACGGAGTTCCGTCTTCATACGTGCAATGTCACGACGTGCAGCCTTAATCAGGGATGGATTCTCCAGCGGAGTGACGTTGTGATTGAACTTCATCTGGTTGTACTTGGCAACCGACTCCTCAATGCGCTCGGCCAGGTCTTTGGTCTCGAGTTCCTTAATTTCCTTCGTCTTCATACTCTCTAATTAAGCGTTTTTATCGTAGTCACGTCTTACAACAAACTTGGTCTTCACGGGCAGTTTCTGGGCACCGAGGCGCAGAGCCTCCTTGGCCACGTCGAAAGGAACGCCCTCTACTTCGAAGAGGATACGACCGGGAGTGACAGGTGCAACCCATCCCGCGGGATCACCCTTACCTTTACCCATTCGCACGTCAGCAGGCTTGCGGGTGATGGGTTTGTCGGGGAAGATGCGGATCCAAACCTGACCTTCACGGTTCATGTAACGGTTGATGGCAACACGTGCTGCCTCAATCTGACGGCTGTCGATCCACTTGGCGTCCAATGTCTTGATGCCGAAGGATCCGAAAGCCAGCGTCGTGCCTCTGTGGGCGTTGCCTTTGTTGCCACGTCCGTCTTGAGGCCTTCTATATCTTACTCTCTTAGGCTGTAACATGATAGATCTTTTTTACTGTTTATTACTTCTTCTTATTACGGAACTTACGGCCATCTCTGTTACCGCCGTTACCGCGGGGGGCCTGCTTCTCCTGCGAGAAGTTGGGGGCGAGGTCAACCTTACCGTAGATTTCTCCGCGGCAAATCCAGACCTTGATACCCAGCAGTCCTACCTTGGTAAGAGCCTCTGCCTGGCAGAAATCGATGTCAGCACGGAAGGTGTGCAGCGGTGTACGGCCTTCCTTGAGCATCTCACTGCGTGCGATTTCAGCGCCATTCAGACGTCCCGAAATTTGAACCTTGATACCCTCGGCACCAGCGCGCATCGTGTTAGCGATGGCCTGCTTGATAGCGCGACGGTAAGCGATCTTGCCCTCAATCTGGCGAGCGATGTTAGTGGCAACGATCGTAGCGTCGAGTTCCGGACGCTTCACCTCAAAGATATTGATCTGAACTTCCTTGTCGAAGAGTTTCTTCAACTCGTCCTTCAGATTGTCGACATCCTGTCCACCCTTACCAATGACGATACCCGGACGAGCCGTGCAAATAGTAATGGTAACCAGTTTCAAAGTGCGCTCGATGACAATCTTCGAAACGCTGGCCTTGGCCAGGCGCTCGTTCAGGTACTTGCGGATTTTCTGATCCTCTACCAGGTTATCTCCGAAGTCCTTGCCTCCGAACCAATTTGAATCCCAACCTCTTACGATACCCAGACGGTTGCTAATTGGATTTACTTTCTGTCCCATACTTATTCTTTTACGTCATTAGTTTTAGCGTCAACGAACAGAGTCACGTGGTTCGAACGCTTACGGATACGATAGCCACGACCCTGAGGTGCCGGTCTCATTCGCTTCAGTGTAACACCTTCGTCAACGAAGATGCGGGTAATGAACAGTTCGCCGGCCTCAGCCTTGCGATCGTTCTTCTGCTCCCAGTTGTTGATGGCCGAGCGGAGAAGTTTCTCCACGTCAGCAGCAGCAGCCTTCTTCGAGAAGCGCAGCACACCGAGTGCACGGTTCACCTCCATGCCGCGAATCATGTCGACGACATAGCGCATCTTGCGCGGAGAAGAAGGACAGCCTTTCAGTTTTGCAAAATACTGTGTCTTAAGTGCTGCTTTTCTCTCTTCAGCCTTAATATGTTTTCTTGCTCCCATTGTAATTCTTAATTCTTAATTCTTAATTCT